>NZ_JBFBEK010000007.1:0-290511 GCF_040683715.1 Streptomyces sp. NPDC093260 | reverse complement strand
CGCCGCGTACTGCGGTCCCTCCTCCGCCCGCGAACGGAACTCCCCACCCCATGTCCGTGGGCGGCGGGCTGGACGTACCACCACGGCCCCGCCCCCCGGCGCCCCCCGACGCACCCCCGGCACCGAACCAGCACCGCCCCCCACCGGCACCGCACCACCACACGAGAGGCTGACGCAATCGTGCACGACGACCTCATCGCACGGGCCAAGGCATGGCTCGCCGAGGACCCCGACGCGGACACCCGCGCGGAACTCGCCGCCCTCATCGAGGCGAACGCCACCAAGGAACTCGAAGCCCGCTTCGCCGGCACCCTCCAGTTCGGCACCGCCGGCCTCCGGGGCGAACTCGGCGCCGGCCCCCTGCGCATGAACCGCTCCGTCGTCATCCGCGCCGCCGCCGGCCTCGCCGCGTACCTCAAGAAGCAGGGCGTCCCCCACGGCGACGGCACGGCCGGTCTCGTCGTCATCGGCTACGACGCCCGCCACAAGTCCGCGGACTTCGCCCGCGACACCGCCGCCGTGATGACCGGCGCCGGCCTGCGCGCCGCCGTACTGCCCCGACCTCTCCCCACCCCGGTCCTGGCCTTCGCCATCCGGCACCTCGGCGCGGTCGCCGGCGTGGAGGTCACGGCCAGCCACAACCCGCCCCGCGACAACGGCTACAAGGTGTACCTGGGCGACGGCTCCCAGATCGTCCCGCCCGCCGACGCGGAGATCGCGGCCGAGATCGACGCGATCACCACCCTCACCGCGGTCCCCCGCCCGGACTCCGGCTGGGAGACCCTCGGCGACGACGTCCTGGACGCCTACCTGGCCCGTACGGACGCGGTCCTCGCCGCGGACTCCCCGCGCACCGCCCGCACCGTCTACACGGCGATGCACGGCGTCGGCAAGGACACCCTCCTCGCCGCCTTCGCGCGCGCCGGCTTCCCGGAGCCGGTCCTCGTCGCCGAGCAGGCCGAGCCGGACCCGGACTTCCCGACGGTCGCGTTCCCCAACCCGGAGGAGCCCGGCGCGATGGACCTGGCGTTCGCGAAGGCCCGGGAGACGGACCCGGACCTGGTCATCGCGAACGACCCGGACGCGGACCGCTGCGCGGTGGCCGTCAGGGACGGCGCCGACTGGCGCATGCTCCGCGGCGACGAGGTCGGCGCGCTGCTCGCCGCCCACCTGGTGACCCGCGGCGCGCGCGGCACGTTCGCGGAGTCGATCGTGTCGTCGTCCCTGCTCGGCAGCATCGCCGGGAAGGCGGGCCTGCCGCACGAGGAGACCCTGACGGGCTTCAAGTGGATCGCCCGCGTCGAGGGCCTGCGCTACGGCTACGAGGAGGCCCTCGGCTACTGCGTGGACCCGGAGGGCGTACGCGACAAGGACGGCGTCACCGCCGCGCTGCTGATCACGGAGCTGGCGTCGCAGCTCAAGGAGGAGGGCCGTACGCTGCCCGACCTCCTCGACGACCTTGCCGTGGAGCACGGCCTGCACGCCACGGACCAGCTCTCGGTCCGTGTGGAGGACCTGTCCCTGATCGCGGACGCGATGCGCCGTCTGCGCGAGCGGCCCCCGACGGAGCTGGCGGGCCTGACGGTCACCCGGACCGAGGACCTGACGCAGGGCACGGACACGCTCCCGCCGACGGACGGCCTGCGCTACACGCTGGACGGCGCCCGGGTGATCGTCCGCCCGTCGGGCACGGAGCCGAAGCTGAAGTGCTACCTGGAGGTCGTGGTCCCCGTACCCACCCGGGCGGACCTGGCCCCGGCACACGAGAAGGCGACGACCCTGCTGTCGGCGATCAAGAGGGACCTGTCGACGGCACTGGGCATCTGACCCTGTGGGGGGCGGGCGCGCTGCCCGCGTCCGCCCCCGCAGCTCAGCCCACCCGCACAAGGGCAGGCGCGCCCCGCAGCGCGGTTCCCCACACAGCTCAGCCACCCGCCGGGGCAGGCGCCCGGAACACCCGCCCGCCCCCGGGGCTCACCTCAGCCGATCACCAACAGAACGACCAGCACGAGCATCCCGGCCACAGCGGGCCCGAGGATCTCGTAGGCCCACCGCACGGTCACCTCGCCCTGCGCGCTCTCCGCGTCCTCGCGTGCCTCGTGCAGCTCGCGCAGATCGGCCATGAACTGGTCGCCCTCGGCCCTGATGGGCTCCCCGGCAAAGCCGCCCCCGCTCAGCCCGCGGGTGCTGCCGGTGCGCCCGAGCACACCGCCCCGGCCCCCGAGACCGACGGCCCCCGTACCGCGCTCGCCCGCGGCGGCGGCCCGCGCCTCCTGCCGGGCGGCCCGCTTGCGCGCCCGCAGGGAGACCGGCACGGCCCACATCTGGTACTTGTCGCCGGACTTGGTGAGGACCTCGTTGGAGTACCCGGAGCGCAGGGCGGCGATCTGCCCCCAGGGCAGCACGATCAGACGGAACGGGTTGCGCACGCGCAGCCGGTCGGAGTTGACGTGCACGGCGGGGCGCAGGGTGAAGGCGACGACGAGCGGCACCGCGAGGATCATCCCGGCGAGCGCGAGCCAGGGGGTGCGGCCGCCGCCGGTGACCATGGCGTCGAAGCCGAGCCACAGGACGAGGGCGAGCAGCACGACGCCGCCGACGACACCTCCGGTCGACCGGTTGACCCGGTCCTTGTACTCGGGGGCGGGGGGCTCGTGCGCGGGCGTCGTCATGGTCCCGATTCTGCACGCCCCCGCCGCACCACCGCACACCCACCCACCCCGCCGCACCGTCCCACCGCACGACACGCACCGGATCGCGCCCGCCCACCGTGCCGCACCGCCCCCACCGCACACCGCGCACCAGCTCCGGAACCGGCACCGGCCCGCACACCGCACCCACCCCCGAAGCTCGCCCCTCCCCACCCCGTCCCGCCCCACCGCACCCCGTCTCACCCCAGGGGCTGTACAGCCGCTACGCGCGTAGATATGCTCACCTGGTGACCATGCCCACCACCCTCACCGCACCGGCCCTGGCCGACGTCACGGCGTCCGACAGCTCGCTGCGCCGCTTCCTGCACGGGCTGCCCGGCGTGGACGCGGTCGGCCTGGAGGCGCGCGCCGCCGCCCTCGGCACCCGTTCCATCAAGACCACCGCGAAGGCGTACGCCATCGACCTCGCCATCTCGATGGTCGACCTGACGACGCTGGAAGGCGCGGACACCCCGGGCAAGGTCCGGGCGCTCGGCGCCAAGGCGGTGCACCCGGACCCCACGGACCGCACCACGCCCACCACGGCCGCCGTCTGCGTCTACCCCGACATGGTGGCCGTCGCCAAGGAGGCCGTCGCCGGCTCCGGCGTGAAGGTCGCCTCGGTGGCCACCGCCTTCCCGGCGGGCCGCGCGGCCCTCGACGTCAAGCTGGCGGACGTGCGCGAGGCCGTCGCCGCCGGCGCGGACGAGATCGACATGGTCATCGACCGCGGCGCGTTCCTGGCCGGCCGGTACCTCAAGGTGTACGACGAGATCGTCGCCGTGAAGGAGGCCTGCGGCACGAGCGCCCGGCTGAAGGTCATCTTCGAGACCGGCGAGCTGTCGACGTACGACAACATCCGCCGCGCCTCCTGGCTCGGCATGCTCGCCGGGGCGGACTTCATCAAGACCTCCACCGGCAAGGTCGCCGTCAACGCGACCCCCGCCAACACCCTGCTGATGCTGGAGGCGGTGCGCGACTTCCGCGCCCAGACCGGCGTCCAGGTGGGTGTGAAGCCGGCCGGCGGCATCCGGACCAGCAAGGACGCGATCAAGTTCCTGGTCCTGGTCAACGAGACCGCGGGCGAGGACTGGCTGGACAACCACTGGTTCCGCTTCGGCGCCTCCTCGCTGCTGAACGACCTGCTGATGCAGCGGCAGAAGCTGGCCACCGGCCGCTACTCCGGTCCCGACTACGTGACGGTGGACTGATCCCCCATGGCTTTTGAGTACGCACCCGCCCCCGAGTCCCGCGCGGTCGTCGACATCGCGCCCTCGTACGGGCTGTTCATCGACGGCGAGTTCACCGAGGCGGCCGACGGCAAGGTCTTCAAGACCGTCTCCCCCAGCACCGAGGAGGTGCTGTCCGAGGTCGCGCAGGCGGGCGAGGCGGACGTGGACCGCGCGGTGCGCGCGGCCCGCGAGGCGTTCGCCGCCTGGTCGGCGCTGCCCGGCTCGGAGCGCGCGAAGTACCTGTTCCGCATCGCGCGGATCATCCAGGAGCGCAGCCGTGAGCTGGCGGTGCTGGAGACGCTGGACAACGGCAAGCCGATCAAGGAGACCCGCGACGCGGACCTCCCGCTGGTCGCGGCGCACTTCTTCTACTACGCGGGCTGGGCGGACAAGCTCGACCACGCCGGCTTCGGCGCGAACCCGCGTCCGCTGGGCGTGGCCGGCCAGGTCATCCCGTGGAACTTCCCGCTGCTGATGCTGGCGTGGAAGATCGCCCCGGCTCTCGCGACCGGCAACACGGTCGTCCTGAAGCCCGCCGAGACGACGCCCCTCTCCGCCCTGTTCTTCGCGGACATCTGCCGCCAGGCCGGCCTCCCGAAGGGTGTCGTCAACATCCTCCCGGGCTACGGCGACGCGGGCGCGGCGCTGGTGGCGCACCCGGACGTGAACAAGGTGGCGTTCACCGGCTCCACGGCCGTCGGCAAGGAGATCGCCCGCACGGTCGCGGGCACGGACAAGAAGCTCACCCTGGAGCTGGGCGGCAAGGGCGCCAACATCGTCTTCGACGACGCCCCGATCGACCAGGCCGTCGAGGGCATCGTGACCGGCATCTTCTTCAACCAGGGCCAGGTGTGCTGCGCGGGCTCGCGGCTGCTGGTCCAGGAGTCGGTCCACGACGAGCTGCTGGACTCCCTCAAGCGCCGCCTGGGCACGCTGCGCCTGGGCGACCCGCTGGACAAGAACACCGACATCGGCGCGATCAACTCCGCCGAGCAGCTGGCCCGGATCACCGCGCTCGCCGACCGGGGCGAGGCGGAGGGCGCCGAGCGCTGGTCGCCGGCGTGCGAACTGCCCACATCGGGCTACTGGTTCGCGCCGACGCTGTTCACGAACGTCACCCAGGCGCACACCATCGCCCGGGACGAGATCTTCGGCCCGGTGCTGTCGGTGCTCACCTTCCGCACTCCGGACGAGGCGGTCGCCAAGGCCAACAACACCCAGTACGGCCTGAGCGCCGGCATCTGGACCGAGAAGGGGTCGAGGATCCTCGCCGTCGCGGGCAAGCTGCGCGCGGGCGTGATCTGGTCCAACACGTTCAACAAGTTCGACCCGGCCTCGCCGTTCGGCGGGTACAAGGAGTCGGGCTTCGGCCGCGAGGGCGGCCGCCACGGCCTGGAGGCGTACCTCGATGTCTGAGCGACTTTCTGTCTTCAAGACCTACAAGCTGTACGTCGGCGGGAAGTTCCCGCGTTCCGAGAGCGGCCGGGTGTACGAGGTGACGGACTCGAAGGGCAACTGGCTGGCCAACGCACCGCAGTCCTCCCGCAAGGACGCCCGCGACGCGGTCGTGGCCGCCCGCAAGGCGTTCGGCGGCTGGTCCGGCGCGACGGCGTACAACCGGGGCCAGGTCCTCTACCGCGTCGCGGAGATGCTGGAGGGCCGCAGGGCGCAGTTCGTCCGCGAGGTCGCCGACGCGGAGGGCCTGTCGAAGTCCAAGGCCGCCGAGCAGGTGGACGCGACGATCGACCGCTGGGTCTGGTACGCGGGCTGGACGGACAAGATCGCGCAGGTGACCGGCGGCGCCAACCCGGTCGCGGGCCCGTTCTTCAACCTGTCCTCGCCCGAGCCGACCGGTGTGGTGGCGGTGCTGGCCCCGCAGGAGTCGTCCTTCCTCGGCCTGGTCTCCGTCGTCGCCCCGGTGATCGCGACCGGCAACACGGCGGTCGTCGTGGCCTGCGAGAAGGCCCCGCTGCCCGCCCTCTCCCTCGGCGAGGTGCTGGCCACCTCGGACGTGCCCGGTGGCGTGGTCAACGTCCTGTCCGGCCGTACGGCGGAGATCGCGGCGCCGCTGGCCGCGCACCAGGACGTCAACGCGATCGACCTCGCGGGCGCCGACGAGGCGCTGGCGAAGGAGCTGGAGATCGCGGCGGCCGACAACCTCAAGCGCGTGCTGCGTCCACAGCCTGTGGACGACTGGACGGCGACGCCGGGCACCGACCGGATGACGGCGTTCCTGGAGACGAAGACGGTCTGGCACCCGACGGGCTCGCTCGGCGCCTCCGGTTCCTCGTACTGACCCGCGCCGCGGACCGGAGAAGCCGCACCGCAGACCGGAGAGCCGCGCCTCCCCTCCGTCCGGGGGAGACGCGGCTCTCCGCTGTCGTGCGCGCCTGCGGGGCGCGTCAGCGCAGCGCCCCGGCCGCCCGGCCGACGACGGGAACCGCGCCGACCGACGGGGCCTCGGCCACCGGCCCGGTGAGCTGCTGGGAGCTGACCGGCCGGAAGTCGGCGACCTGGGTGCCGACGCCGTTGTCGAGCGGGTCCACGCCGGTGCCGGCCAGCGGGTTGGGCTTGAGGCCGGCGACCGCTCCGGTGGTGTGCCCGACCGCGCCGGTCACCGCCCCCGCCGCCGCCTGCGTGTCCATCTCGCCCCGGGTGAGCGGCCCGCGCACGCCCTCGGCGGCCGGTGCCGGGGCGGCGGCGGCCGTCGCCGCACCCGCGCCCAGGGCGGCCCCGGCGGCCGCGACCGCGATCAGGACGCGCCGTGCGGTGGACTGGGGGGTGGACGCGTGTCGGGCCATTGCTGATGCCACCTTCTGCTGCGCTCGGTAACGGAATCTGCGCACAGGGTAGTTGAGACGCAGCCCACGCATCAAAGCCGACCCGCGGGGTCGGCAGGGACGCCACCATGCGTCAAACTGGTCTTCCGTGAGCCTTCATCCCCCGTCCCCCGCCCGCGTCGTGCTGCTGTGCGGCCCCTCGGGCTCGGGCAAGTCCCTGGTCGCCGCCCGTTCCGGGCTGCCCGTGCTGCGCCTCGACGACTTCTACAAGGAGGGCGACGACCCCACGCTTCCGGTGGTGGCGGGGAGTTCGGACATCGACTGGGACCACCCGGCGTCCTGGGACGCGGACGTGGCGGTGGCGGCGATCAGCAGTCTGTGCGCGACGGGCAGCACGGGCGTTCCCGTCTACGACCTCTCGCGCAGCGCCCGCGTCGGCGAGAACACGCTGCACATCGGCCGTACGCCGCTGTTCATCGCGGAGGGGATCTTCGCCGCCGAGATCGTGGACCGCTGCCGCGAACTGGGGCTGCTGGCCGACGCGCTGTGCCTGACCCGCGGTCCGGTCACCACGTTCCGCCGGCGGTTCCTGCGGGATCTGAAGGAAGGCCGCAAGTCGGTGCCGTTCCTGCTGCGCCGCGGCTGGCGGCTGATGCGCGCCGAGCGGTCGATCGTCGCCCGCCAGGTCGCCCTCGGCGCCCACGCCTGCGACCGGGACGAGGCGCTGGGCCGCCTGGCCGCGGCAGCGGCGGGCCGCCGCCCCCAGACCCGTACGGCCGCCTGACCCGAGCCGGCCGTCGCGCCTGCCGTGAGCGCGCCACGGCTCGTCGGCCGCCGCGCGCCGTACCACCGTCGCGGGGGCCGGGCCGCACGCGGAGCGGGACCGTACGGCCCCCCGGCCGTCCGGTCCCGCTCCCCTGGTGCTCCCCCACTTTCCCCCGTGGCCCCCCGGTACCGCTCCCCCACTCCCCCCGTGGGCTCCCCTCGGTACCGCTCCCCCCGTGCTTCCCCCGTGTTCCCCCCCCGTACCCCCGGCTCGCTCAGGCGACGAGCTCGCCGAAGGACTCCTCCTGGTCACGGCCGAAGCTGAGGACCTCGTCCTCGCGCAGCCGGCGCAGCGAGCGCCAGATGCTGGACTTCACCGTGCCGACGCTGATGCCGAGGATGTCGGCGATCTCCGGGTCCGTGCGGCCCTCGTAGTAGCGCAGGACCAGCATGGTGCGCTGGAGTTCGGGCAGCCGGGCCAGCGCCTGCCACAGGACCGCGCGCAGCTCGGTGCCGCGCATCGCGTCCGTGTCGCCGGGCGTCTCGGGCAGTTCCTCGGTCGGGTACTCGTTGAGCTTGCGGCGCCGCCAGGCGCTGATGTGCAGGTTGGTCATGGTGCGGCGGAGGTATCCGCCGACGGCCGCCTTGTCGCTGATCCGGTCCCACGCCCGGTAGGTCGAGAACAGCGCGCTCTGGAGCAGGTCCTCGGCCTCGAACCGGTCGCCGGTCAGGTGGTAGGCGGTCGCGTACAGGGAGGCGCGGCGCTCCTGGACGTAGGCGGTGAACTCCGCCTCCGACCGGGTGCGGCGCTCCTCCGTGGCCTCCCCGTACGCGCTTCCCCCGTACGCGCCCCCGGACGTCTCCGCCGGACACGCGTCCACCACCGTCATATAGGTGGTGTGCTGACGCCCGGCGCCACGAGCGCACCCCCGCACACTCTGTGCGGCGCCGGACTTCTCCGGATGCCGGGTCACGTCGTGCAGACGCGTGACCACTGCGCTGGTGCTGTTGCTGTGCAGCGTGTTCATCTCGCGCCCCCCGTCGTGGAGTTCCGGAATCCGTGTCGCTTCCTTGCCTGTGCCGAGAATCCTTCCGCCGCCACTTCATGGCCGTGTCCGCCGACTGTCACAGACCTGTCACAGGGGTCCGGTCGCCGCGGGGGCGGGGCGGTGACCACGGGGTGTCGAAACCCCGGGCCCGGATGGGCCAGAATGAGCCCCGTGCCTTCCCTGTTGCTGATCGAGGACGACGACGCCATCCGGACGGCCCTGGAGCTCTCTCTGACGCGCCAGGGACACCGGGTGGCCACCGCTGCCAGCGGCGAGGACGGTCTGAAGCTGCTGCGCGAGCAGCGGCCGGACCTCATCGTCCTGGACGTGATGCTGCCCGGCATCGACGGCTTCGAGGTGTGCCGCCGCATCCGGCGCACGGACCAGCTGCCGATCATCCTGCTGACCGCGCGCAGCGACGACATCGACGTGGTGGTGGGGCTGGAGTCCGGTGCGGACGACTATGTCGTCAAGCCCGTGCAGGGGCGGGTGCTGGACGCCCGGATCCGGGCCGTGCTGCGGCGCGGCGAGCGGGAGGCGACGGACTCGGCGACCTTCGGCAGCCTGGTCATCGACCGTTCGGCGATGACGGTGACGAAGAACGGCGAGGACCTCCAGCTGACCCCGACCGAGCTGCGGCTGCTGCTGGAGCTGAGCCGGCGGCCCGGTCAGGCGCTGTCCCGGCAGCAGTTGCTGCGGCTGGTGTGGGAGCACGACTACCTCGGTGACTCGCGGCTCGTGGACGCCTGTGTGCAGCGGCTGCGCGCCAAGGTCGAGGACGTCCCCTCGTCCCCGACGCTGATCCGTACGGTGCGCGGGGTCGGCTACCGCCTGGACGCGCCTCAGTGACGACGACGCGAGGGGGGCTCCGCGGCTGGCTCGCGGGGCGTGGCAAGGCACTGTCCGGACTGCGGTTCACGAGTCTGCGGCTGCGGCTCGTCGTCGTCTTCGCCCTGGTGGCGCTGACCGCGGCGGTGTCGGCGTCGGGGATCGCGTACTGGCTCAACCGCGAGGCGGTCCTCACCCGCACCCAGGACGCGGTGCTGCGGGACTTCCAGCAGGAGATGCGCAACCGGGCGGGCACGCTGCCGGTGCACCCGACGCAGGACCAGTTGCAGCACATCGCCGGGCAGATGGCCAACAGCAGCCAGCGGTTCAGCGTGCTGCTGGTGGGCGAGGACGCCGGCGGCCGTGCGGTGTACGGCACATCGGGCGGCCTGAGCGGCTTCGCGCTGGAGGACGTGCCCCTGTCGCTGCGCACCGCGGTGAACAAGCAGCAGCCCGTGGACTCGGGCAACAAGTCGCCGTACCACCTGTACTGGCAGCGGGTGACCGAGCACGGCACCCCGTATCTGGTGGCCGGCACCCGGATCATCGGCGGCGGGCCGACCGGTTACATGCTCAAGTCGCTGGAGCCGGAGGCCAAGGACCTCAACTCCCTGGCCTGGTCGCTGGGGGTGGCCACCGCGCTGGCGCTGGTCGGCGCGGCGCTGCTGGCGCAGGCCGCGGCCACCACGGTGCTGAAGCCGGTGCACCGGCTAGGGATCGCCGCGCGCCGGCTCGGCGAGGGCCGGCTCGACACCCGGCTGCGGGTCTCCGGCACGGACGAACTGGCCGATCTGTCGCGGACGTTCAACAAGGCGGCCGAGGCACTGGAGAAACGTGTCGCCGACATGGCCGCCCGGGACGAGGCGTCCCGGCGGTTCGTCGCCGACATGAGCCATGAGCTGCGCACACCGCTGACCGCCATCACCGCCGTGACGGAGGTGCTGGAGGAGGAGCTGGAGTTCGAGGGCGGCGGCTTCGACCCGATGATCGAGCCCGCGGTGCGGCTGGTGGTCAGCGAGACACGGCGGCTGAACGACCTGGTCGAGAATCTCATGGAGGTCACCCGCTTCGACGCGGGCACGGCCCGGCTGGTCCTGGACGACGTGGACATCGCCGACCAGATCACCGCCTGCATCGACGCCCGGGCCTGGCTGGACGCGGTGGAGCTGGACGCCGAGCGCGGCCTCCACGCCCGCCTCGACCCGCGCCGCCTGGACGTCATCCTCGCCAACCTCATCGGCAACGCCCTCAAGCACGGCGGCTCGCCGGTCCGGGTCTCGGTGCGCGAGGAGGGCGGCGCGGGAAGCGGCGACAGCGTCGAGAGCGGTGGGGGCAGCGAGTCGCCGGAGCCGGGGTGGATCGTCATCCAGGTGCGCGACCACGGCCCCGGCATCCCCGAGGACGTGCTGCCGCACGTCTTCGACCGGTTCTACAAGGCGAGCGCGTCCCGGCCGCGCTCCGAGGGCAGCGGTCTGGGTCTGTCCATCGCCCTGAACAACGCGCACATCCACGGCGGCGACATCACCGCCGCCAACTCGCCCGAGGGCGGCGCGGTGTTCACCCTGCGGCTGCCCAGGGACGCCTCGACGCTCACCGAACGGCCCGCCGAGGACGACGGCGACGACAGCACGAGCGGCGGCAGGGCGAAGAGCGGCGGTACGGACCAGGGGCCGAAGGGAGGCGCCCGATGACGGCACGGAACGAGCGCCGGCGCGGACTCCCGTGCGGGCGCGCGCTGCTGGCGCTGCCCGCGCTGGCCCTGCTGCTGGCCGGGTGCGGCATCCGGCCCACCGAGGTGCCCACCGACTTCGGCGGCGCGCCCTCGCGGGTGCCCTGTTCGCTGACCCAGCCCGACCGGGCCACACAGGCCGAGCGCGGGGTGCCCGTACAGGTGTTCCTGCTGTGCGGCTCGTCGCTGGCCACCGTGGACCGCGTGGTGCGGGTGCCGGAGGGCACGGCGGACGCGCGGCGGCGGGTGATCGTGGCGCAGGGGCTGCTGGAGCAGTTGGCCGCGCGGCCCTCGGCGAGCGAGCAGGCCGCCGGGTACACGACGCACGTCCCGCGCGGTCTGTCCGTCGCCGGGCCGCGTCCCAAGGACCCCGAGGACACGCTCCGGCTGGGCGTCGCCCCGGCCGCGCTGTCCGCGTACGCGCTCGCGCAGATCGTGTGCACGCTGTCGGACTCGGCGGCGGCCGAGGGCGACGGCTCGGTGGTCCTCGGCGGCCCCGACGGCGCCGCGCCGCGCCGCTACGCGTGCACGGACGATCTGCGCTCGCGCCCCGGTGCCATGAAGCCGCCGTCCACGGAGGCGACCGCCGGGTAGGCGCGGCGGCGCGGGGCGGCCCGCCCGGGTGGGGTGGGGGCCCGGCACACCCGGAGTCGTGTGCGGCCCGCGCGTGCCGCGGTGGTCGCGCGGTGCGCTCCACGCACGGTGCGGTGTGGGCCGGTGTGGTGTGCGCCTCATCGTCCGGGGCGTGGTCTCGGAACCGGGCGAGCGGATGGCTGCGTCTTGGGTGGCGTGCAGCGTCAAGGCTCCATCGGCGGCAGCGCCGCGACCCGCGTCCGCGTGACAGGAGGTGTCCTCCTCGTCGCCCATCTCGCGTTCGTCGCCTGGCTGATGCTGCGTCCGCTGGACGTCCCCTGGGTGATGCCCGCCAATCTGCGTCCGTTCACCACCATCCGCGCCGATCTGGCGCTGGGCGGCCACCAGGCGGTCCGGCGGATCGGGGAGGGACTGGGGCTGCTGGCGCCGCTCGGCGTGCTGCTGCCGCTGGCGCACGGCCGGCTCGGTGTCTCGGCCTTCGGCTCGCTCGTCCGCACGGTCGCCGCGGGCGCCATGGTCTCGCTGGGCATCGCCCTGTTGCAGACCGGGGTGCCGGGCCGGGTGGTGGACGTCGACACACTGCTGCTGAACACACTCGGGGTCGCCCTGGTCCATCTCGCGGCCGTCCCCGCGCTCCGCTCCCGGCTCCGCCGCAGGGCCGAGCGGCTGGACGGTCCCGCCGTGCGCCAGGAGGACGCGGCTCAGGGTCGGACCCCGACGATTCCCAGGGTCGGCATCGCCCCATGGAGTGACGCTTTGCCCCCTTCGTCTCCGTAGCGTGGATGTCAGACGGGGCGCCGACAGAAAGCCCCGCACCACGACGGTCCACGGAGGCATCACGATGAACGCCCTTGTCCGCCCCACCCACGGCCGCGTCATCGGCGGAGTGTGCGCCGCCCTGGCCCGGCGCTTCGGCACCTCCGCGACGACGATGCGGGTGATCTTCCTGGTCTCGTGCCTGCTGCCGGGACCGCAGTTCCTGGTCTACCTGGCGCTGTGGATCCTGCTGCCCTCGGAGGACAAGGCCGCCCGCACGGCCTGGTAGTCGGCCTCCCGCACGGCCTGACAGACACCGGGCGCGTACGCCGCCGGGGCGCACCCTGAAGCGAAGGGCGCGCCCCGGCGGCGTGTCGGCGCCTACGACGGCTCGGCGCCGGCAGGGGCACCGGCGCCGACGACGGTTCAGCCGAGGGGGAAGCCGTTCACCTGCACGCCGTTGGTGGGCATGCTCTGCACCGGCATGCCGCCGAGCAGCCCGGTGACCGGCTCGACCGGGCCGTGCTGGAGGTTGCGGGCGGCCGGCTGGGCGGCGGAGAGACCCGAGCCGAGCACGGGCTCGGCCTGGTCCAGCGCGCGGCCGGCCCCGGGCAGCTGGGCGACGTTCCCCGTCGGCAGCTCCTTGGCGACGGCGCCCAGCGCCTGACCGGCGTCCGGCACGGCCGGCGCGGCGTTCGCGGCGCCCGCGCCGACGGCGGCGAAAGCGGCGCCGAGAGCGGCGACACCGAGGGTCTTGGCAGCAGACTGCTTCATGAAAACGCGTCCTTGACTGAGACGGGGGACTGAGCGGTTCTCGACCGTAAGCACGGCCGCCCGTCGCCCGCAAACAGCGGAATGCGGACGGACGGTGAAGGCGGCCGGCCGTCCCCGTTTCCCGGTCATCCCCCGAATGGCGAGGAACCGCTGGTGGGCGCGGTCTGCTTAAACAGCCATTCGGATTTCAGCGCCGCGTATCCCGGCTTGATCACATCATTGATCATCGCCAGACGTTCATCGAAAGGAATGAAGGCGGACTTCATTCCGTTGACGGTGAACCATTGCAGGTCGTCGAGTGTGTAGCCGAAGGCCTCGACAAGATGCTCGAATTCCTGACTCATACTCGTGTGGGACATAAGCCGATTGTCCGTATTTACGGTGGCCCGGAAATGCAGTCGGCGCAGCAGCCCGATCGGATGTTCGGCGTACGAGGCCGCCGCGCCGGTCTGGAGGTTGGAGCTGGGGCACAGCTCCAACGGGATGCGCTTGTCGCGGACGTAGGAGGCCAGCCGCCCGAGCTCGACCGTGCCGTCCTCGCCGACGGTGATGTCGTCGATGATGCGCACCCCGTGCCCGAGCCGGTCCGCGCCGCACCACTGGAGCGCCTGCCAGATGGACGGCAGCCCGAAGGCCTCCCCGGCATGGATGGTGAAGTGGTTGTTGGCCCGCTTCAGGAACTCGAAGGCGTCCAGGTGCCGGGTGGGCGGGTAACCGGCCTCGGCGCCCGCGATGTCGAAGCCGACGACGCCCGAGTCCCGGTGGCGGTCGGCGAGTTCGGCGATCTCCAGGGAGCGCGCCGCGTGCCGCATCGCGGTGAGCAGGGCGCCGATCCGGATGCGCCGCCCGTCGGCGAGGGCGGCCCGCTCCCCTTCCCGGAACCCCTCGTTGACGGCCTCCACGACCTCCTCCAGGCTCAGCCCGCCCTCCAGGTGCTGTTCGGGGGCGTAGCGGACCTCGGCGTAGACGACGCCGTCGGCGGCGAGGTCCTCGGCGCACTCGCGGGCGACCCGGACCAGGGCGTCGCGGGTCTGCATCACGGCGACGGTGTGCGAGAAGGTCTCCAGATAGCGCTCCAGGGAACCGGAGTCGGCGGCCTCGCGGAACCACAGGCCGAGTTTGTCCGGTTCGGTGTCGGGGAGTCCGGAGTACCCGCAGTCACGGGCGAGTTCGACGACGGTGCCCGGGCGCAGGCCGCCGTCCAGGTGATCGTGCAGCAGGACTTTGGGCGCCCGGAGGATCTGGTCCCGGCTCGGTGTGTTTCCCGCGGGGGCAGTCTGGCTCGTCATTGGCGCACTCTAACTCCTACGCGCGTAGAAAGCGCCGTGCCCGAGCCGTGCGGAACGCGGTCCGTTCACACCCCGACTTCTCCCGGGCGGAATTGTCGATACGCAACGGTGACCGCCCGGACGGGTGGCGTACACCGGCCTTTCTGACACTGTTCTGTCATGGCACAGCAAGCGACGCCGGTTCGCACGGCCCGGCTGGGGAGGACGCTCGGCCCGGGGCCGACGACGGTGAGCGGGGCGGTGCTGCTGCTCCCCGGCGGACAGGAGGTGTCCGACCGAAGACCGTCCCCGCTGCTGGCGACCGCCTCGGTGCACGCGCTGGGACGCCGGCTGGTGCGGGCCGGCCGCGCGGAGGGCCTGGCCGCCCATGTGGTGCACTACCGCTACCGCGGCTGGAACGGCAGCGAGGAGCATCTCGCCCGCGACGCCGCCTGGGCGGTGGACGAGGTCGTACGGCGCTACGGAGACGTCCCGGTGTGTCTGGCCGGCGTGGACATGGGCGGCCGGGCCGCGCTGCGCGCGGGCGGCCACGAGGCCGTCAGCTCGGTGGTGGCGATCGCCCCCTGGCTGCCCGAGGACGACGTCGCCGCCTCCCCCGAACCGGTGAAGCAGCTCGTCAGGCGCCAGGTGCTCATCGTGCACGGCACCAACGACGCGCGCACCGACCCCGAACTGTCCTTCCGGTTCGCGGCGCGGGCGAAGAAGGCCAACCGTGAGGTGTGCCGGTTCGAGGTGCACGCGGACGGGCACGGGCTGCGCCAGTACCGCGACGAAGTCGCCGCGCTCGCCACCGACTTCATGATGGGGACGCTGTTCGGGCGGGCGCTGTCCCGCCCGGTGCAGGACGCGCTGGCCGCGCCGCCGCCACTGGGCCTCCGGATGCCGCTGGCGGCGGGGTTCGGTAAGTCGCTGAGCTGGTAGGGACGTCCGGGCCGGCCGAGGCGCCCGGCCGGTCGTGCCGGGCCGGCACGACCGGTCGCGGTGGCGGCCCCGCCCCGGCACGACGGTCACGGCAGCAGGCGGCCCCGGCGGGAGAGCAGGAACTTCTTGAAGGCGGCCACCGGGGGCGTGTCCGGGTGGCCCTCCAGCCAGGCCACGCCGATCTCGCGCACCGCGCGCGGGGCGGTGACCGTCAGTTCGGCGACACCCGGGCGGGGCACGGCGGGCGGCGGCAGCAGGGCCACCCCGAGACCGGCCGCCACCAGTCCGCGCAGCGTCTCCGCCTCCTCGCCCTCGAAGGCGATCCGGGGCGTGAACCCGGCCGCGCGGCACAGGTCGTCGGTGATCCGGCGCAGCCCGTAGCCGGGCTCCAGGGTCACGAACACCTCGTCGGCGGCCTCGGCGAGACGGATGCGGCGGCGGGTCGCCAGACGGTGGTCGGCCGGCACGACCAGGCGCAGCTTCTGCTCGTCCAGCCGCCGCGCGACCAGGTCGGGGGCGTCCGGGACGGGCGAGGTGAGGCAGAGGTCCAGCTCGCCGGCGCGCAGCCGCTCCAGCATGGCCTCGCCGTAGTTCTGGACCAGGCTGAAGCGGACGCGGGGATGGTCGGCGCGGAAGGCGTGGATGAGCCCGGGTACGGTCTCGGCGCCCATGGTGTGCAGGAAGCCGAAGGCGACCTTGCCGGTGGCCGGGTCGGCGTCCGCGCGCACCTCCTCGGCGGCGCGTTCGATCTCGGCGAGGGCGCGCTCCACGGAAGCGAGGAAGGTGCGGCCGGCGGGGGTGAGGGCGACGGTGCGGCCCCGGCGGGCGAAGAGGTCGACACCGAGGTCCTGTTCGAGCCGGACCATGGCGCGCGACAGGGTCGACTGCGGGACCCGCATCTCCTGCGCGGCCCGGGTGACGTGCTCGGTGCGGGCGACGCCGGCGAAGTGGGCGAGACGCGGCGCGAGCAGCAGCGCGATCTCCTCGCCGCCGTCTTCGATGACTTCTGTGTCACCGGACGGTGACAGACGAGACCGTGACCTGTGCTGATGCGCCATGGGAACGATTATGACGAGTTCGTGCATTGGACGGATGACGAGCGCCGTCCCTACGGTCGATGCATGTCTCCCGCCGATACCGGGGCGTCCGCCGTCGTGGGCGCCGCACCGCAGCCCCTCGCCGAGCCCCAGTCCCCCGCCGAGTCCCCTGCCGAGCAGCGGACCGCCGACTCCCGGATGACGCCGGGCGGCCCCGGCTACCGCCGGATGAGCCTCGCCCTGTTCCTCGCCGGGGTCGCGACCTTCGCGCTGCTGTACTCCACGCAGGCGCTGCTGCCGCTGATCTCCGCCGAGTACGGGGTGGCGGCGAGCGAGGCGAGCTGGACCGTGGCGGCGGCGACCGGGGGGCTGGCGCTGTTCGTGCTGCCGATGAGCGCCCTGTCGGAACGTTTCGGCCGCCGTACGGTGATGACGGCCTCGCTGGCGGTCGCGGTGGCCGTCGGGCTGCTGGTGCCGTTCGCGCCGTCGCTCGGCGCTCTGGTGGTGCTGCGGGCCTTGCAGGGCGCCGCGCTGGCGGGTGTGCCGGCCTCGGCGCAGGCGTACCTCGCGGAGGAGGTCCGGCCCAAGGCCCTGGTCACGGCGATCGGTCTGTTCGTGGCCGGCAACAGCGTGGGCGGGATGAGCGGCCGGGTCGTCACCGGCTGGGTGGCGCAGGAGTGGGGCTGGCGGCCCGCCGTCGCAGTGGTCGGCGTGGTGGCGGTGCTGTGCGCGGTGGCGTTCAGGATGCTGCTGCCGGCGCCGCGGCACTTCACGCCGGGATCGCTGCGGCCGCGGGTGCTGGCGGGCACGGTCCGCGACCATCTGTCGGACCCGCTGCTGCGGCGGCTGTACGCGATCGGCGCGCTGTTCATGACGGTGTTCGGCGGCGTCTACACGGTGATCGGCTACCGCCTGACCGAGGCGCCCTTCTCGCTGCCGCAGGGCATCGTCGGCTCGATCTTCCTGGTGTACCTGGTGGGCACGGTGTCGGCCTCGGCCGCGGGGCGGCTGGTGAGCCGGCTGGGCCGCCGGGGCGCCCTGTACCTGGCGGGCGCGACGACGGCCGCGGGGCTGCTGCTGTCACTGCCGGACTCGGTGGTGCCGGTGCTGCTCGGCCTGGTGCTGATCACGGCGGGCTTCTTCGCCGGTCACGCGGTGGCCTCCTCGGCGGTCAGCCGGACGGCCGTCCACGGCCGGGCGCAGGCCTCGGCGCTGTACCAGTCGGCGTACTACATCGGCTCCAGCGTGGGCAGCACGGTCGGGGCGACCGCCTTCCACGCCGAGGGCTGGTCGGGGACGGTCGGTGTGGGGCTGCTGGCGGTGCTGGGCGTGGCGGCGATCACCGTCCTCGGCTCGCGGGCGGCCCGGGTCGCGGCGCGCCGCACGCCGGCGTCCGCGTGAGTCGTATCCTCCGCTGACCTGCTGGTTCGTCCGCTCCGGGGGCCGTTGTCAGTGGCCTGCGCTAGCTTTTCGAACTGCCGGGCGCGACGACGTGCCCGGAACGCAACGGCCACAGGGGCGGGTGGACGACGATGGGCGACGGCACGGCGACGGTGACCGACCTCGGGATGGAACTGGAGAAGTACCGGGTCGAGCTGACCGGCTACTGCTACCGCATGCTCGGCTCGTCCTTCGAGGCGGAGGACGCGGTCCAGGACACCCTGGTGCGGGCCTGGCGCAGCCACGACCGGTTCGAGGGCCGGTCGAGTCTGCGGTCCTGGCTGTACCGGATCGCGACCAATGTGTGCCTGGACCTGCTGTCGGCGGGCAACAAGCGGGCACGGCCGATGGACCTGACCGAGTCGACGCCGCTGGCACAGGCCGCGCTGGCGCCCCGCCCGGACAGCACCTGGCTGGAGCCGATGCCGGACGGCCGGGTGCTGCCGTCGGCGGAGGACCCGGCGCAGGCGGCGGTCGCCAAGGAGTCGGTGCGGCTCGCCTTCATGGCCGCGCTCCAGCAGCTGCCGCCCAAGCAGCGGGCGGTGCTGATCCTGCGCGAGGTGCTGGCCTGGAGGGCGAGCGAGGTCGCCGAACTGCTCGGCACGACGGTCGCCTCCGTCAACAGCGCCCTCCAGCGGGCGCGGGCCACACTCGCCGAGCGCGAGGACCAGGGCGTGCGGGCCGAGGTGTCCGATCCGCTGGACGAGGAGCAGCAGCGGCTCCTGGAGCGCTATGTACGGGCTTTCGAGGGGTACGACATGACGGCGCTGACCGCGCTGCTGCACGAGGACGCGGTGATGACGATGCCGCCGTTCGACCTGTGGCTGACCGGCTCCGCCGACATCACCGGCTTCATGTCTACCCTGGGCGCCTCCTGCGCGAACTCCCGGCTGCTGCCGGTGCGGGCCAACGGGCTGCCCGGCTTCGCCCACTACAAGCCGGACCCGGACAAGGGCGGCTTCACGCCGTGGGCGGTGCAGGTGCTGGAGATATCACAGGGGCGGATCACCGGGTTCCACTGCTTCCTGGACACGAGCCGGTGGTTCCCGCTGTTCGGGCTGCCGCTCCACCTCGAAGGGGAGGCCGACCAGGTCGAGCAGGCCCAGTAGCGCGGGGTCGGGGTCACGCAGGCGTATCCCTCCCCCGGCGCGCAGGGCGGCGAGCCGCAGCCGCGCCAGCAGCTCCACGGCGCCGAGACCGGGCGGCCCCAGCCCGCCCACGTCGCACACCACGACCCGGGCGCGGCTCGCGGCCAGCAACCGCCCCACGTCGCCGCACAGCCCCCGCACGTCTTCCC
The DNA here is from genome assembly GCF_040683715.1 of Streptomyces sp. NPDC093260. Lineage (NCBI taxonomy): Bacteria > Bacillati > Actinomycetota > Actinomycetes > Kitasatosporales > Streptomycetaceae > Streptomyces > Streptomyces sp. NPDC093260. The sequence continues at coordinate 271,330 of NZ_JBFBEK010000007.1, read as the reverse complement.
GGGGGACGGGGCCGGCGAGCACGAGCACAGGCGGGGGCACGGGGAGGGCTGCGGGTACGGCGGGTGTCTTGGCGTCCACGGTCTACAGACCGCGCACCGAAGCACAACTCATCGGGCGCGCGGGGAGAGCGACGGGGTGGAGATCACGTTGACCTGCCGCCCGCGCCGACCCGAGGGTGACTGCATGACCCATGGATCAGCACCGCCCCGGATACCCGACGGCATCCGTCCCCTCCGGAAGGGGGCCGAGTGCGGGGGGTGCTGACCGGGTTCGCGGTCATCGCGGTGGTGATCGGCGTCGGCTACGCGATCGGACGGCGCGGCTCCCTCGGCGCGCAGGGCGGGGAGGTGCTGACCAGGCTGGCGTTCCATGTGGCGACCCCGGCGCTGCTGTTCACCACGCTGGCCCGCGCGGACCTCGCGGTGGTCTTCTCCAGTCGGCTGCTGGTGACGGCGCTGAGCACGGCGGCGGCAGCGGGCGTCTTCGTGGCGGTGGGCGTCGCACGGCACTGGGGCGTGGGCCGCACCACGATCGGCGCCCTGTGCTCCAGCTACGTCAACTCGGGCAACCTCGGCATCCCGATCGCCGCGTACGTCCTCGGGGACGCCTCGCTGGTGGCGCCGGTGCTGCTGTTCCAGCAGATCGTGGTGACGCCCGTCGCGCTGACGGTGCTGGACCTGACCGGCGCGGGCGAGAAGGGCGGCCCGCTGTGGCGGCAGCTGCTCATCCCGCTGCGCAACCCGATCGCGGTGGGCGCGCTGAGCGGAGTGCTGGTCTCAGCGACGGGCTGGACGGTGCCCGGACCGGTGCTGGAGCCGCTGACCCTGATCGCGGGCATGTCCGTCCCGGCGGTCCTGCTGGCCTTCGGCATCGCCCTGCACGGCAGCGCGGCCCCCGGCCGGGGCCGGGACCGGCAGCCGGTGCTGCTGTCCGTCGCCCTGAAGTCGGTGGGCCAGCCGCTGGCCGCGTGGGCGCTGGCGGCCGGTGTCTTCGGCCTGCACGGCGCGCCCCTGCTGGACGTGGTGGTCACCTCGGCCCTCCCCGCCGCACAGAACCTCTTCACCTACGCCAGCCGCTACCGGGTCGGCGAGACCCTGGCCCGCGAGTCGATCCTCCTGTCCACCCTGCTCTCGGTCCCGGTCCTGGTGGCGGTCGCGGCGCTGCTGGGGTGAGGGGCGGCGGCCGAAAGCCGGACGGGGCCGGTGGCGGACCACCGGCCCCGTCCGAGGCGGAAGGCGACGCTCCTGGTCAGGCGATGCGTTCCAGGACGACCGGGTTCGCCGTGAAGGGCGTGCCCGTGGGGGCGATGTCGTAGGAGCCTTCCGTGGCCTGGAGGGCGTAGTCGAAGCGGTCCGGGGTGTCGGTGTGGAGGGTCATCAGGGGCTGGCCGGCCGTGACCGTGTCCCCGGGCTTGGCGTGGAGTTCGACGCCCGCGCCCGCCTGCACCGGGTCCTCCTTGCGGGCCCGGCCCGCGCCGAGGCGCCAGGCGGCGACGCCGATGTCGTAGGCGTCCAGGCGGGTCAGGACCCCGGTGGACGGGGCCGTGATCACGTGCTGTTCCCTCGCGGTGGGCAGGACCGCGTCCGGGTCGCCGCCCTGGGCCGCGATCATCCGGCGCCAGACGTCCATGGCCGAGCCGTCGGCCAGGGCCTTGGCCGGGTCGGCGTCCTTGAGACCGGCCGCATCGAGCATCTCGCGGGCCAGGGCCAGGGTCAGTTCGACCACGTCGGCCGGGCCGCCGCCGGCCAGGACCTCGACCGACTCGCGGACCTCCAGGGCGTTGCCCGCCGTCAGGCCCAGCGGGGTGGACATGTCGGTCAGCAGCGCGACCGTCTTCACGCCGTGGTCGGTGCCGAGGCCGACCATCGTGGAGGCCAGCTCCCGGGCGTCCTCGACGGTCTTCATGAAGGCGCCGGAGCCGACCTTGACGTCCAGGACCAGCGAACCGGTGCCCTCCGCGATCTTCTTGGACATGATGGAGGAGGCGATCAGCGGGATCGCCTCGACCGTTCCGGTCACGTCGCGCAGGGCGTAGAGCTTCTTGTCGGCGGGGGCGAGGCCGTCGCCCGCCGCGCAGATCACCGCGCCGACGCCGTCGAGCACCGACAGCATCTCCTCGTTGGACAGCAGGGCGCGCCAGCCGTGGATCGACTCCAGCTTGTCGAGGGTGCCGCCGGTGTGGCCGAGGCCGCGGCCGGACAGCTGCGGGACGGCCGCGCCGCAGGCGGCGACCAGCGGGGCCAGCGGCAGGGTGATCTTGTCCCCGACGCCGCCGGTGGAGTGCTTGTCGGCAGTCGGGCGGGACAGCGCGGAGAAGTCCATGCGCTCGCCGGAGGCGATCATCGCGGCGGTCCAGCGGGCGATCTCCCGGCGGTCCATGCCGTTGAGCAGGATGGCCATGGCGAGCGCGGACATCTGCTCGTCGGCGACCTCCCCGCGGGTGTACGCGTCGATGACCCAGTCGATCTGCTCGTCGCTGAGCGCGCCGCGGTCCCGCTTGGTGCGGATGACGGAGATGGCGTCCATGGCCATGGGTTCGGTTCCTTCCGGTGGTGCGAAGGGGGGAGAGAAGGGTGAGGCCGGGAAACGAGTGCGGCCCCTCCGGCCGGGACGGGCGCGGAGGGGCCGCACGGTCTCACTTGGCGAGGTGGTCCGGGCCGAAGGCCTGCGGCAGCATCGCGGACAGCGGCAGGACGCCCTCGGGGGTCTCCAGCAGCAGGTCCGGCCCGCCGAACTCGTAGAGCAGCTGGCGGCAGCGCCCGCACGGCACCAGGATCTCGCCGCGGCCGTCCACGCAGGTGAAGTGGGTCAGCCGGCCACCGCCGCCGTTCTGCAACTGGGAGACGAGACCGCACTCGGCGCACAGGCCGACCCCGTAGGAGGCGTTCTCGACGTTGCAGCCGGTGACGGTGCGGCCGTCGTCGACGAGGGCGGCGACGCCGACCGGGTAGCCCGAGTAGGGGGCGTAGGCGCGGGACATCGCCGCGCGCGCCTCCTCGCGCAGTGCCGCCCAGTCGACCGTCGTCTCCTGTGTCACTTGCCCTGTCCCTTCCGGTAGCGCAGTCCGTCCGCCTTGGGCATCCGCAGCCGCTGCGCGGACAGCGACAGCACCAGCAGGGTGACGACGTACGGGGTGGCGCCCACGAAGTCGCTGGGGACCTCGTCGGTGAACAGGTACCAGACCAGGACGAGCACGGCCATGACGGCGCTGATGACACCCTGCCACAACGCCTTCCGGTAGAGCTTCCAGCCGGCCAGCGCGGCCAGCAGCACGACCAGCAGAAGCAGCAGCGCGTGCACGGTCTCGCCGCCGTTGCGCAGCTGGAGCGCGTCGGAGAAGCCGAACAGGCCCGCGCCCATCGCCAGGCCGCCCGGACGCCAGTTGCCGAAGATCATCGCCGCGAGGCCGATGTAGCCGCGGCCGCCGGTCTGGCCCTCCAGGTAGGTGTGCGAGGTGACCAGGGCGAGGAAGGCGCCGCCGAGTCCGGCCAGACCGCCGGAGACGGCCACGGCCGCGTACTTGTACGTGTAGACGTTGACGCCGAGGGACTCGGCGGCGACCGGGTTCTCGCCGCAGGAACGCAGCCGCAGTCCGAACGGGGTGCGCCACAGCAGCCACCAGCTGCCGGCGAACAGCACCACGGCGAGGATCGTCACCACGGACAGGTTGGTGACCAGGCCGCCGAGGATGCCGGCGAGGTCGGAGACCAGGAACCAGTGGTGCTTCTCCAGCGACGCGAGGCCGTCGGAGAGGCCGGGCACGGTGACGTGCGGCAGGGTGTCCGCGGGCGGCGACTGCTTGGGGTTGCCACCCGCCTCGGCCGCCTTGCCGTCGGCGAAGAACAGCTTGGCGAGGTACTGGGTGGCGCCGAGGGCGAGCAGGTTGATGGCGACACCGGAGACGATGTGGTCGACGCCGAAGGTGACGGTGGCGACGGCGTGCACGAGGCCGCCGAGGACGCCGAAGCCGATGCCGCACAGCAGACCGAGCCAGGGGCTGGACTGCCAGCCGATCCAGCCGGCGCCGAAGGTGCCGAGGATCATCATGCCTTCGAGGCCGATGTTGACCACGCCGGACCGCTCGGACCACAGGCCGGCGAGGCCGGCGAGGCCGATCGGGACGGCGAGGCCGAGCGCGGCGCTGATCTGGCCGGCCGAGTCGAGCTGGTCGGCGCCGGTGATCACGCGGACGGCGGCGACGAGCAGCAGGGCGCCGGCGACGATCATCAGGATCTGGCCGGACGAGCGCCCCGAACGCTGCTTTCCGGCGCCGGCCGTGGGGGCGGCGGGCGGCGGCGCGTCGGTCATCGTGGCAGTCATCCCGCCACCTCCTGCTTCGTCTGAGGAGCAAGGGCCTGGGCGGCGAGTTCGGCGCCGACCCGCTGCTGCTGGCGCTTGAGGCCGTAGCGGCGCACGACCTCGTAGGCGATCACGACGCACAGGACGATGACGCCCTGGATCACGCCGAGGATCTCCTTGTCGTAGCCCTGGAACTCCAGGTGGTTCGTGGTGCGCTCCAGGAATCCCCACAGCAGGGCGCCGAGCGCGATGCCGATCGGGTGGTTGCGGCCGAGCAGCGCGATGGCGATGCCGGTGAAGCCGATGCCCGCCGGGAAGTCGTTGCTGAACTGGTGGCTGTCGTTGAGCAGGGTCGGCATGCCGATCAGACCGGCGACCGCGCCCGAGATGACCATGCTGGTGGCGATCATCTTCTTCACCGACACACCGCTGGCGGCGGCCGCGCTCTCGGACTGACCCACGGTGCGCAGGTCGAAGCCGAAGCGGGTGCGGCCGAGCAGGAACCAGTAGGCGACGCCGACGATCGCGGCGACCACGATGAAGCCCCACAGCTCACCGGCCGGGCCGGCGTCGATGGTGAAGAAGTACGACGACGTGGGCAGCGGCTTGGTGGAGACCAGCGTGCCGCCCTGCTGGAGCTCGCCGAGCTTCCCGGGCTGGAGCAGGTAGGCGATGATCGCGGTGGCGATCGAGTTCAGCATGATGGTCGCGATGACCTCGCTGACGCCGCGGGTCACCTTCAGGACGCCGGCGACGGCGGCCCACAGGGCGCCGGTGGCCATGGCGCACAGGATGATCAGCGGGACGGCGATCCAGCCGGGTGCGCTGAGCGCCCCGCCGAGGACGGCGGCCACGAACGCGGCGAGCCGGTACTGGCCGTCGACGCCGATGTTGAACAGGTTCATCCGGAAGCCGATGGCGACGGCGACGCCGGCGAGGTAGTACGTCGTCGCCTTGTTCAGGATGTAGACCTGGCTGTCGCTGGCGGAGCCGTAGGTCACCATGTCGCTGAAGGCGTCGAACGGGTTCTTGCCGGTCGCGAGGATCACCAGCGTGGTGACGACGAGCGCGGCCACGACCGCCAGCAGCGGCGCCGCGATCCCGAGGAGCAGCCGCTCCTTGTCGATGCGTGAGGTCAGCTTCTTCATCGCTCGTCGTCCTCTGTCTGCTCCAGGTGGCCGGTCGCGGCGCCCGTCATGGCGGAGCCCAGCGCCTCGGGGGTGACCGTGGCGGGGTCGGCGTCGGCGACCAGACGCCCGCGGTACATCACCCGCAGGGTGTCGGACAGCCCGATCAGCTCGTCCAGGTCCGCGGAGATCAGCAGCACGGCCAGGCCCTCGCGGCGGGCCTCGCGGATGTGGTCCCAGATCGCGGCCTGCGCGCCGACGTCCACACCGCGGGTGGGGTGGGCGGCGATGAGCAGCTTGGGGTGGTGGCTCATCTCGCGGCCGACGATCAGCTTCTGCTGGTTGCCGCCGGACAGCGAGGCCGCGGTGACGTCGATGCCCGGGGTGCGGACGTCGTACGCCTCGACGATCCGCTGGGTGTCGGCGCGGGCTCCCTTGATGTCCAGCAGGGGACCGCGCGAGTTGGGCCGCTCGGCGACGTGGCCGAGGATGCGGTTCTCCCACAGCGGCGCCTCCAGGAGGAGGCCGTGGCGGTGGCGGTCCTCGGGGATGTAGCCGATGCCGGCCTGGCGGCGGTCGCGGGTGGAGACGTGGGCGATGTCGGCGGCGTCCAGCGTGACGGTGCCGGACTCGGGCCGCCGGATGCCCATGATGGCCTCGACCAGTTCGGACTGGCCGTTGCCCTCCACGCCGGCGATGCCGAGGACCTCGCCCTTGCGGATGGTGAAGGAGACGTCGTCCAGGATGATGCGCTCGACGCCGTCCAGGTCGCTCTGGGTCAGGCGCAGGCCGTCCACCGTGAGCATCGGGACGTCCGTGACGGTGGACTCCTCGGTCTCCGGGGTGGGCAGTTCGCTGCCGACCATCAGCTCGGCGAGCTGGCGGGGGGTGGTGCCGCGGGGCTCGACGGTGGCGACGGTGGTGCCGCGCCGTATGACGGTGATGTCGTCGGCGACGGAGAGGACCTCGCCCAGCTTGTGGGAGATGAAGATGACGGTGAGGCCTTCGGCCTTCAGCTCGCGCAGGTTGTCGAAGAGGGCCTCGACCTCCTGCGGCACGAGGACGGCGGTCGGCTCGTCCAGGATGAGCGTCTTGGCGCCGCGGTAGAGGACCTTGAGGATCTCCACGCGCTGGCGGTCGGCGACGCCCAGCTCCTCCACCAGGACGTCCGGTCGGACGTTCAGGCCGTAGGCGTCGGAGATCTCCTTGATCCGGGCGCGGGCCCTGCCGCCGATGCCGTACGCCTTCTCCGCGCCGAGGACGACGTTCTCCAGGACGGTGAGGTTGTCGGCGAGCATGAAGTGCTGGTGGACCATGCCGATGCCGCGGGCGATGGCGTCACCGGGGTTGTTCAGGACGACCTGTTCGCCGTTGACCGTGATGGTGCCCTCGTCCGGCTGCTGCATGCCGTAGAGGATCTTCATCAGGGTGGACTTGCCGGCGCCGTTCTCACCGCACAGCGCGTGGACGGTGCCGGTGCGGACGGTGATGTCGATGTCGCGGTTGGCGACGACGCCGGGGAAACGCTTGGTGATGCCGCGCAGTTCGACGGCAGCGGGAGGGCTGGACGCGTTGATGGCGCACTCTCCTCGGGGAAAAGGGGCTGCGTGGGGAGGGCAGGCGTCGGCGACGCTAGCGCGGCAACTCGATGCTACACGCGTAGAGTTGACACATTGTTATGGCTCGGCGAGGGGGGTGCCTGAGCGGGCGCCCCCCGCGCCGAGCCTGGGTCCGACGACCGTCCGGGACCGTCAGGTCACGGGGTGGTCTTGACCTTGGTCGAGCCGTCGACGATCTTCTTCTTCGCCGCGTCCAGCTTGGGCTGGATGTCGGTGAGGAAGCCGCCGCTGGTGGACAGCGAGACGCCCTCCTTGGCCAGCGAGTACACACTGTTGCCGGTCACCGGCTTGCCGTCGTGCACGGACTTGATGAGGTCGTAGACGCCGACGTCGACGTTCTTGACCACCGAGGTCAGGATCGAGTTCTTGTACTTCGCCAGACCCGGGATGTTGTACTGGTCCGAGTCCACGCCGATGGCCCAGGCGCCCTTGACGCCGCTGACGGCCTCGATCGCGCCGTTGCCGGAGGAGCCGGCCGCCGTGTAGATGACGTCGGCGCCCTTGTCGAGCATGCCCTGCGCGGCTTCCTTGCCCTTGTCGGGGCTGGCGAAGCCGGAGGTGTCCGAGCCGTGGGACAGGTACTGGGTGTCGACCTTGATCTTCGGGTTGGTGTCCTTGACGCCCTGGACGTAACCCGCCTCGAACTTCTTGATCAGCGGGACGTCCACACCGCCGATGAAGCCGACGTGGTCCTTCTTGGTCTTCAGCGCCGCCGCGACACCGGCGAGGTAGGAGCCCTGCTCCTCGGTGAAGGTGATGCTGTCGACGTTCTTGCCGTTCACGACCGAGTCGACGATGCCGAAGGTGGTCTTCGGGTACTTCGCGGCGACCTTGGTCAGCGAGGGGGCGTAGGCGTAACCGATGGCGACGATCGGGTTGTAACCCGCGTCCGCCAGGTCCGACAGCCGCTGCTCGCGGTCGGCCTCGGTGTCGGAGGTCTTCGCGGTCAGCTCCTTGACGGAACCGCCGAACTCCTTCTCGGCCTTGTCGGCGCCGCGCGCGGCGGAGTCGTTGAAGGACCGGTCCCCACGGCCGCCGACGTCGTAGGCGAGACCGATCTTGACACCCTTGCCGCCGTCGGAGGACGACGAGCTCGAGGCATTGTCGGAGGAGGTGCTGCCACAGGCGGTGGCAGTCAGTGCGAGTGCTGCGGAGGCGATACACGCAGCGGAAAGCTTGGCAACCCGGCGCACGGGAAGGCTCCTTCACCTGACCTGAGCGCCGTTTCGGCGCTTGATGTGAGCACCGAAAAAGTGCTCTGACCGAGTCGCCCTGGCGGCGTCGGCCTCGGCATCGTAACGCGCGTAGATGTCAGAAAAAGACCTCTTCCAAAGCCGTTATCGATTCGAGGCAAACGGCGTCTGAACGCGAGGTCCGGCGCTTGTGGGGCACGGGTTCCGCCCCCTGTGCGAAGCGCTCGCACCCGGCCTGCGGGGGCGGTGCGGCTTGGCCGGAAACGGACCGTTTCGGGGGGCGGGCGCGCTGTGGACGCAGGGCGGGTGCGCTCTGGATCCGACACCGCGTGCGCTCCGGGTCAGGGCGGGTGTGCTCCGGGTCCGGGGCGGGTGCGCCCGGGCCCCGCCGGTTCGGGGGGCGGGGCCGGCGCGGGGTGGGCGGGGCCGCCCGGTGCGGCGGGCCGGGGGTGGTGGTCAGCCGCTTCGCGGGCCGGCCCGGCGCAGGGCGCCCCGCTCGATCCGGGGGCGCCCCTGCGGCCGGGGCGGCAGTGGGCCGCGGGGGCGTCCTTCAGTGGGTCGGGTGGAGGAGGGCCGCGGCCGTGAAGAGTTCCACGCCCACCCTGATCGCGGACTCGTCCGCGTCGAAGTCGCCCTGGTGGAGGTCGCGCAGGGTGCGCTCGCCGGGGGTGCGCACGCCGAGGCGGGCCATCGCGCCGGGCACGCGTTCGAGGTACCAGGAGAAGTCCTCGCCGCCGAGGCTCTGCTCGGTGCCCTCGACGGAGGCCGCGCCACGCCGGACCGTCATGGCCGCGCGGAGCAGTTCGGTGGCCTCCGGCTCGTTGACGACCGGCGGCACCCCGCGCACGTAGTTGATCTCGGACTTGGCCTTGTGCAGGTTGGCGACCTCGTCGATGGCGGCGACCACGATGTCCGGCGCGTGCCGCCAGGCGTTGATGTCCAGGCAGCGCACCGTGCCGGCCAGTTCGGCGTGCTGCGGGATGACGTTCGGGGCGTGTCCGGACTCGATCCGGCCCCAGGTGACGGCGAGCCCGGCGCGGGTGTCGACCCGGCGGCCGACCAGGGCGGGCACGTCGGTGACGACGCGGGCGGCGGCGGTGACGAGGTCGGTCGTCAGGTGCGGGCGGGCGCTGTGCCCGCCGGGGCCGTCCAGCGAGACCTCCAGCCGGTCGCAGGCGGAGGTGATCGCGCCCTGCCGCAGCCCGATCATCCCGGCGTCCACCCGCGGGTCGCAGTGCACGGCGAGGATGCGGCCCACGCCCTTCAGCACGCCCGCCTTGATCGCCTCGGCCGCGCCGCCGGGCAGCACCTCCTCGGCCGGCTGGAACACCAGCCGCACCGGCCGGGGCAGCAGGCCCTCGCGGTGCAGGTCGGCCAGGACGAGGCCGGCGCCGAGCACCACGGTGGTGTGCACGTCGTGGCCGCAGGCGTGCGCCCGGTCGGGGACCGTGGAGCGGTACGGGCACTCGGTCTTGCTGTCCGGGATGGGCAGCGCGTCGATGTCGGCGCGCAGGGCGAGGACGCCGAGCGGGGCGGAGGCGTCCACGGCCGTGCCGTCGGCTCCCGCACCGGTCACGGCCGCCACGGCGGACCCGCCGGAGCCGTCCGCGCCGGCCGTCCCGGCGGCGGGACCGGCCGTCTCGTCGATGTCACCGATGTCGCAGACGAGTCCCGTCCCGGACGGAAGCACCCGCGGCGCCAGCCCGGCCTTCTCCAGGCGCGCCTTGATCGCGGCGGTGGTGCGGAACTCCTGGTTGCCGAGTTCCGGATGCATGTGCAGGTCGCGACGGAACGCGACGAGTTCGGCGAACAGCGCCTCCGGCAGCGTGCCGGGAAGGACGGTTTCCGCGGGGAGATCGACCTCGGACTCTGGGGACATCAGTTGCTTCACCCTCTGAAGGGTATGACGCCGGGGCGGTCAACTGACCCTCGATCAAGAAAAGTTCAGCCCGTTAGGGGAAGAAAAACCGGCCGCGGACGCATGGCGGTCTACGGGGCTGGGTACACTCGCCCGCCTTGCGCGGCCGAGCGGATCTCGGGATCCCCGGACCGGCGCACCCGCCTCGTCCCTGGCACCCGCCCCACTGTTCTTTTCTCCACGCATACCACGCTTCGCCACCGCCACGCGCGCCATGTCCGGCAACCGGGCCATCCGCGACCCAGCTCACGCCGGGGTCACCACCGCCAGGCGGTGGACGTCCCGGGCCGTGCCCGTCACCCCGGACAGGAAGCCCTGGGCGCGGGACGAGGCGGTGGCCGTGAGCCAGCTCGGGTCGATGTCGCAGACGGCGACACGCACCGGGGTGCCGGCCAGGGCGCGGGGCAGCGTGTGGACGACCGTGGAGGGGAAGCTGAGGACGGTACGGCCGATCGGGCCACGCCGGGCGATCAGCTCCAGCGGGAGGTCGGGGCGTACCACCTCCAGGCCGGTCTCCACGGCCAGCCGGTGCAGTTTGTCCGCGCTCTCGCGGCGGTGGGCGAAGTACCGGGTCGCGCCGTACGCCCCGGCGAGGGCGCGGACGGCGTCGAGGTAGCGGTCGCCGTCCACCACGCCCGTCTCGACCAGGGAGGTGCCGACCAGGTCGGCGCCGGAGGTGAGGCGGGGCGGGCCGAAGCGGGCGCGGGTCCAGGCGAAGTCGTTGCCGCCGACGAGCACGCCCTCCGGGACCTCGTCGATCGGCATGGCGGTGAACACCTCCACCCGGCGGCCCCGGTCGCTCCCGCTCCCCTGCGGGGTGAGCCGACGGCGGGCGGCGGCCGAGACGGGGGCGAACAGCAGGTCCCGGAGGCCGAGGCGGCGGCCCTTGCGGTGCCAGCGCACCAGGCGCTCGCCGCGGGCGAGCTGGGCGACGAACTCCATCGTGGCCGTGCCGTCGTCCACGACCACCAGGTCGCGGGCACGGGTGATGGTCAGCAGGAGCTGCACGTAGCGGGAGAACGGGTCGCCCATCACCACCCTCTCGGCCCGCCGCAGCAGGCGGCGCAGCCCGCCGACGGTCTTGAACGGCGCGGTGGCCCCGCCGCGCGCCTCCTCCCAGCGGACCTCGTGGCCCTCCTCCCGGGCCAGCTCGGCCATCCGCCGCAGCTGCCCGCGGGTCATCGGATCGGTCGGGGAGAGCACGACGAAGGTGATGCCCGGTACGGGGGCCGCCGCGTCGTCCGGGTCCGCGACGCCCGGCGCCCGGCGTCGCGACTGGGCCGGGATCAGCCCGCCGGGACGCCCCGCCCCACCGCCCGGTGCGGCCGCTCCGACGGGATCGGCGCCGGCATGGCGTGTCCCCCTGAGGCCCCCCGTGTCCCCCGCATCCGGGTCCCGGGCGTCACGTGGCGCGCGGTCGTCGCACGACAGGTCCTGGGTGTGGGCCCACTCCAGGACGTTGAGGAGCTGGACGGGGCTCTCGACGAAGGCGAGGGTGTGGGGGCTCATCGACGCACGACCGTTCCGTCGTAAGGGGATGTGGGGGTGCCGGCCGGGCCGGGCTCAGACCGCGACCGGCTCGCCCGCCGCGGCGGCGATCTCCGCCTCGGCGACGGCCCCGGCCACCCGGCGCAGCTTCTTCATCGGGGCCAGCTCGGAGTCGTAGACCTTCTTCACGCCGTCGCCGAGGGAGGCCTCGATCACCCGGATGTCGCGGACCAGGCGCTCCAGGCCCTGCGGCTCGACGGAGGCGGCCTGGTCGGAGCCCCACATCGCGCGGTCGAGGGTGATGTGCCGCTCGACGAAGACCGCGCCGAGGGCGACGGCGGCCAGCGTGGTCTGCAGGCCGGTCTCGTGGCCGGAGTAGCCGATCGGGACGTTCGGGTACTCCTTCTCCAGCGTGTTGATCACCCGCAGGTTCAGCTCCTCGGCCCTGGCCGGATAGGTGGACGTGGCGTGGCAGAGCAGGATGTTGTCGCTGCCGAGGACCTCCACCGCGTGACGGATCTGCCGCGGGGTGGACATGCCGGTGGAGAGGATGACCGTGCGGCCGGTGGCGCGCAGCGCGCGCAGCAGCTCGTCGTCGGTGAGGGAGGCGGAGGCCACCTTGTGGGCGGGCACGTCGAACTTCTCCAGGAAGGCGACGGCCTCGGTGTCCCACGGCGAGGCGAACCAGGCGATGCCCTTCTCCTTGCAGTGGGCGTCGATCCGGCGGTACTCCTCCTCGCCGAACTCCACGCGGTGGCGGTAGTCGATGTACGTCATCCGGCCCCAGGGAGTGTCGCGCTCGACGTTCCACTGGTCGCGCGGGGTGCAGATCTCGGGGGTGCGCTTCTGGAACTTCACGGCGTCGCAGCCGGCCGCGGCGGCCGCGTCGATCAGCTTGAGGGCGTTGTCGACGTCGCCGTTGTGGTTGATGCCGATCTCGCCGGTGATGTAGACGGGGCGTCCGGGGCCGGCCTCGCGGGCGCCGAGGGTGCGGATGCGGGAGTCGGTGCTCATGGCGGGGTCCTTACTTGCTGGTGAGGGATGCGGCGGTGGGATGGGGTCCGGTGGTGGGGCGGGGTCCGGCCGGGGTCAGCGAGGGGCCGAGGAGCCAGCCGGCGATCTCCCGGACGGCTCCCTCGCCGCCGGGGACGGTGGTGACGGCGCGGGCGGCGCCGCGTACGGCGTCGTGGGCACTGGCGACGGCCACGGGCCAGCCGACGAGGGCGAAGCAGGGCAGGTCGTTGACGTCGTTGCCGACGTAGAGCACGCGTTCGGGCGCGATGCCCTGTTCCTCGCACCACTGCTTGAGCGCGAGGTCCTTGCGGTCGATGCCGTGCAGCACGGGCAGCTTCAGCTTGCGGGCGCGGGCGGCGACGACCGGGTTCTGCTCGGTGGACAGGATCAGCAGCGGCAGGCCGCTTCTGCGCAGGGCGGCGATGCCCAGGCCGTCGCCGCGGTGCACGGAGACGAACTCGCGCCCGTCGGAGTCGATCAGCACCCGGTCGTCGGTCTGGGTGCCGTCGAAGTCGAGGACGACCGCGTCGACGTCGGCGAGCGTCGGCAGGGCGCCCCGCCGGCCGGCGTCGAGGAGGGGGGCGAGGGCGCGGGCGCGGGCCAGGTCGTGCGGATCGTCGATCTCCAGGACGCGGGCCGGGTCGGTGCGCACGAGTTCGGTGCGGCCGAAGAAGCGGTGGCGGTGCGCGCGGAAGCCGTCGGCGGTCATCGCGTAGGCGGCGCCGGTCTCCAGCAGGTCCTGGGGGCGGTCCTGGCGACGGGGGCGGACGGACTTGTCGTGGTTGACGCCGTAGCCGCCGCCGACGGCCGCGGCATCGCCCGCGAGGACATCGTCGGCGTCGCGCCAGACGAAGCCGTGGAAGGGGGCGACGGTGACGGCGGTGTCGGCGCCGTTCCCGACGATCGCGCGGGCGACCCCGTCGATGTCCTCGCGGGCGAGGAACGGGCTGGTGCACTGGACGAGGAGGACGACGTCCACGCGGGCCCCGTGCAGCGCCTCGTGGGCGTCCATGGCGTGCAGTACGGCCGCCTCGGAGGTGGCCGTGTCGCCGGCCATCGCCGCCGGACGCGTCACCACGTCGGCGCCGGCCTCGCGGGCCGCGGCGGCGATGGCGGCGTCGTCGGTGGAGACGACCACGTCCGTCACCAGGCGGGCCGCACGGCACTCGCGCACGGCCCGGGCGACCAGCGGCACGCCGCCCACGGGCGCGAGGTTCTTGGCGGGCACGCCCTTGGAGCCACCACGCGCGGGTATGACGACGAGCACCCGCGGCACGGAGGCCGCCGCCCCGGCCCCCTGGCCGACCGGCTCCGGCCGCGCCGCCGGGTCGGAGGGCACCGCGGCGCGGCGGCTGCCCGCCGGGGCGCCCGCCGCCGGGACACCTGTGGAGGGGGCGCCCGCCGAAGGGGTGTCCGCCTCCCGTCGCGCTGCGGCGGAGGGCGGCTCGGCCGGGGGACCCTCCGCCGGGATGCCCGTCTCCGGGGCGTCCGACGTGGTGCGGGCCGCTGCGGGCCCGGTCGTCGCCGAGCGGTGCGGTTCGGAGTGGGGCATGCGGGCTGCTCCTTGTCGTGGGGCCTGGGTGGCGTGCGCGGTGCGCCGCGGGGCCGGGGAGCCGGTCACAGCTCGCCCATGCGCCGGATGACGGGCGCGACGCGCTGGACGCCGTGCCGGTAGGCGCCGCGGGCGGCCCGGCGCACGATCTGCCGCACCGGGCCGGGCTCCCGCCCGGCCGCCGGGGCGCCCGGCAGCGGGGCGCCGTCGGGGCCGAGGTGGTGGCGGGCGAGGATGCCGGGCAGATAGCCGGGCGCGGTCGCCGCCGTGTAGTACGGGTCGAGGGGCGGCAGCCCGCCGGGGGCCTCGAGCAGCTCCGCGATGCGTTCGCGGGCCGCGTCGAAGGCGGTGGCGTACGCCCCTCCCCCGCCGCCGGAGGCGGCATCGGCGCAAGCACGGCCGCCCACCGCCGCGCCCCCGGCGGAGCCGCCCGCGGCCACCCCCTGTCGGGCCAGCCACTCCTCGTCGGGGACCGGGCGGTGTCCGGCGTCCAGCTGCTCCCAGGAGGCGAGGCAGCCGGAGCCGGTGAAGTGGTGGTTGCCGAGCGCCTCGCGCACCCCGAGGTCGGTGAGTACGGCGGTGGGGACACGGCGGTGCAGCGCCTCCAGCGCGGCCGTGGAGCTGACCGTGACCAGCAGGTCGGTGCGGTCCAGGACGCTGCCCATGTGACCGTAGACGAGGTGGAGGTTGGGGGGCAGGACGGTCTTCTGCGCCAGCTTCTGGTACGGCAGTTCCTCGATGTGGGTGGTGTGCTCGCCGGGCCGGGAGCGCAGCTTGAGCAGCACCTCGCGCTCGGGATGCAGCCGGGCGTGCCGGATCAGCCGCTCCAGCAGGTAGGCGCGGTCCGCGCGGCCGGCCGGGACGGAGGGCTGCGCCGCGAACACCACCGTGTACGGGTCGTTCGGCCCGGCGTAGGGCGCGCCGCCGAGAAACGGCAGCGCCACCTCGGTGACCGCCGAGGCATCCGCGCCCACCCCCTCGTACACGGCCCGGAACCGCTCCGCGTCCTGGCGGGAGTTGGCGAGGACGAGGTCCGCCCCGTGCCGCAGCAGCAGACCGTCGGCGAGCTTCTCGTAGACGACGCCGACGTAGCCGGTGACGACGACGGGCCGCCGCGCGCGCTCCCCCCACACCCGCTTCAGCCCGTGCAGCATCGCCTGCACACCGCCGCCCACCAGGGCGAGCACGAGGACGTCGTACGGCTCCTCGCCGTCGGCGTCGGCCGCCATGGCGTGCAGGAACTCGACGGCGGTCACCTCGCGCAGCGAGTCGGCGCGGACGCCGACCTCCGTCAGCTGGCGGGGGGTGGGGGTGGCTCGGCCCCGCAGGAGGTATCCGTCGAGGCGGAGGTCCGCTTCACCCGGTCCGGACGGTCCGGCCGGGTCCGCCGGGCCCTCCGGCGGGGCGGAAGCGACGCGGGACGCGGTGAGCGCGCCCCATTTCCACCGGGTGTCGGAATCCGCGAGAACGGCGACCCGCGGGGTCTTCTGCGTTCTTGCTGGCACGTCGAGAACCGTAGGAAGGCATTTCTAGGTCCGGCCCAACCCGACGGCAACAAACAGTTAACAGCACACCGCCGGACGGCGAATCAGGTCCGTTCCGGCGGTGCGCGAAACCTGGTTCACGGCATCGTCACATTCCGTTCACCCCTGGTCAAACCGCGGGTCAAGACGCGTGCGGGGACCACGCCCTAACGTCCCTCACGTGGTGAAACTCTCCGTCGTCGTGCCCTGCTACAACGTGCAGCAATATGCGCCCGACACTTTGCGCAGCCTGCGGGCGAACGCGCGCGACGATTTCGAATTCATTCTCGTCGACGACTGCTCGCGTGACGAGACACCGGACATTCTCGCGCGCGCGGCACGCGAACTGCCGGGCGCGGTGTACGTCCGCCACGAACGGAACGGAGGGCTGGCGACCGCGCGCAACACCGGGATCGACCGGGCGCGCGGCGAGTACCTGACCTTCCTGGACGGCGACGACTGGCTCGCCCCGGGCTACTACGCCCGTCTCCTCGCCGCGATCGAGGGACTGGGCTGCGACTTCGTGCGCAGCGACCACGTGCAGTGCACCGGCCGGACGCGCACGGTGCACCGGGTGCCGCACGGCCGGCGCTCGGTGGTGCTGGACCCGCGCTCGGCGATCCTGCCCGCCGACCGCTCCACCTCCGTCGACTACCCCTACGCCTGGGCCGGGATCTACCACCGCCGTCTGGTCGACCGGGGCCTGCTGCACTTCACGGACGGCCTGCGCACGGCCGAGGACCGGCCGTGGATCTGGCGGCTGCACCGGCGGGCGGAGTCCTTCGCCGTGGTGGGACTGCTCGGCGTGCACTACCGGCGCGGTGTCGCCTCCTCGCTCACGCAGATCGGCGACGTGCGCCAGCTGGACTTCCTGCGCGCCTTCGACCAGGTCGTCCGGGAGACCGCCGAGGACGCGGACGCGGACCAGCTGCTGCCCAAGGCGGTGCGCACGTACTGCGCGATCATCTCCCATCACCTGGGCACCATCGAGAGGTTCGAACCGGCAGTGGCACGGAAACTGAAGTCGCTGAGCGCGGCCGCCCTGCGGCGCATGCCGCAGGACGTCCTGGACGCGGCGCTGGACTCCATGGACGTGCAGCGCGCGACCCGGCTGCGCCGACTGCGCCGCCGCCCGGTCGCGACGGGGGCCGCCGCGTGAGGACGCAGATCTTCCTTGCCTCGACGCTGTACGGCGCCGCCACGCTCGCCGCCGCCCTCGACTCCGACCGCTTCGCGGCGGCCGGCCGGCGGATCCTGCTCGTCTGCAACAACGCGGCGACGCCCGAGACCACGGCCCCGCTGGACGAACTGCCCGGCTTCGAGCGGCTGCGGGACCGGTTCGACGAGGTGCTGTCGTGGAACGAGACCATCTCGCCCTTCCACCCCTCCGGCTGGGCGCCCCGCCCGGACGACGTACCGCTGTGGGAGCGGTATCTGCGGCTGCTGTGGGGTCTCGGCGACGACCAGGTCGAGCTGGCCGTCGAGTCGATCCAGGTCAACCCGGCCCTCGCCGTCTGCCAGATCTTCACCGGCGCCCCCGTCACCGTCTACGCCGACGGCCTGATGAGCTACGGCCCCACCCGCAACAAGATCGACCCGCTGGTCGGCACCCGGATCGACCGTCTGCTGCACCTGGACCTGGTGCCGGGACTCACGCCGGTGCTGCTCGCCGAGTTCGGCGTCGAGCCCGAACTCGTCCCCACCGACGCCTTCTCGAAGGTGCTGGCAGAACTCGGCGACACCGCACCCGGGTTGCCGGCCCTGCCGGAGGAACCGGCGCTGCTGCTCGGGCAGTACCTGGCCGCGCTCGACATCCTGACCGCCGAGGAGGAAGAGGCCCTGCACGTGCGGATGCTGCGGGGCGTGGTCGGGCTCGGGCACACCCGGGTGGTGTTCAAGCCGCACCCGTCCGCACCGGCCCGCTGGTCGCGGGCGCTGGAGCGGGAGGCCGAGCGGCTCGGCGCCGAACTGACGGTGCTCGACGCCCCGGTCCTGGCCGAGGTGCTGTACCAGCGCCTCCGTCCGGCGCTGGTCGCCGGCTGCTTCTCCACCGGGCTGTTCACCGCCGCCGCGCTGTACGGGCTGCCGGTCGCCCGTACCGGCACCGGCGCGCTGCTGGAGCGGCTGACACCGTACGAGAACAGCAACCGCGTCCCGGTGACGATCGTGGACGCGCTGCTGCCCGACCTGGACGACGGCGAGGCGGTGACCGGGCAGCGGCGGGGCATGACCGCCGGGGAGCTGACGGAGCTGGTGGAAGCGGTGTCGTTCGCGATGCAGCCGAAGATCCGCCCGGATCTGCGCCCGGCCGCCGAACGGTACCTGGCCGCACACCTCGACGGGCACACCCGCCGCTACTTCAAGCGCCGCCGCCTCACCTCGCTGGCGCTGCCCGGCGGGGTCCCGGCGCAACTGGCCTTCATACCGCGCAACGCGACGGTACGGCGGATGGCGCGGCGCGCCCGCGCACTGGGGCGCGCGGTGGGACGCTGACGGCGGCGGCGCCGGACGCGAGAGCCCCCGGGGCCGGCGCGCGGGAGGCGCGGGCCGGCCCGCGCCGCTGTCCGTTACGCGCTGGCCAGCGACAGCTTGACCGCGAACCCGAGGAACAGCGCGCCGGCCGCCGAGGTCGCCCACGCCGACAGGCGCTTGCGGCGGCGGAAGGCGGCGGCGAGCTTGGTGCCGCCGAAGATCAGGGCGCTGAGGTTCGACTCACAGCTGGGTTGTTCGCGAGCATGAATCGGTAGGCGTTAATTCAGACTTTTCTCAATGGCCTCGAAGATGCCTGAGTCCGTCTCCCTCTGCCAGTCCGGCAGATCAGGCCAATCGGCCACGTACCCCGGCTTCGGGTCCTCGAAGTGCTTGAACATCTGCGCCGTCCAACACGTCGCGACGAATCGTCCCTTCTGCTCGCGCGACAGGCGGGAGGCATGCCCGGCGCTCAGTTCGAGGAACTGACGCACCTGCTCATACACGGCGCCCGCAGCCTCACGCTCCCATTCAGGCGTCTCTTCCCACGGAGTTACGTAGCTTGGCTTCGGCTCACCAGGGAAATGCTTCCGCACTCCAGCGATCCACGCCTCGCGAAAGACTCGCGCGCCCTCGGTCGTCATGCCATCCCCTCTCGTCATGCCGTCAGGGTGCCGATCTCGGCCTTCAACTCGGCGATGTGCCGGTCGCACCCCAAGGTGCCCAGCTCGGCAGTCAGCGTCTGGAGTCTACGGGCGACGTAGCCGGACCCGGAGGCTCGCGCCAGGCGCAGGGCTTCGAATCCGTACTGCATGACCTGCTCCGAATCCTTTCGCTTGGCGCCGATGGCGGCCAGGTCGACGAGCACCGCGCCCCGCCGCCGGAAGGAATGGCCAGCGGCCAAGGGAGCGAGCTTCAGCGCGTCCTTCAGGGCGGTCTCGGCCAAGCCGAGCCGGTTGAGCTGCAAGTACCGGGCGCCCCGCTCCTCCGCCAAGCGCGAGCCATCGAAGCGCAGCCATCCGCCGTTCGCTACCTGGCCGCTCAGGCTGGCCACCTTCTCGGCCTCGTCCAAAGCCTCCTCGCAGGCGTCGAAGTCGCCGAGCCAGGCGAACGCCTCAGCCTGCACGGCTGCGGCCCAGTGCTTGGTCGCCAGGCTGCTGTCTCCGCGCAGCGCGACGCGCCGCGCGGCCCCGAGAGCGTCCGCGGCCTGCCGGTAACGGCGCTCGGAGAGGTCTACGTATGCGCTGCGGATCAGGGCGCACGCCCACAGGTCGTAGGCGCGGGCCTCCTTGCTCGCGCTGGCCGCGAGCGCGTACGAGGCGGCGGCATCGTGGTACCGGTTGGCGTCGAAGGCCAGCTCGCCCGCCAACTGGAACAGGTCGCCGGCCGCGATGCAGAGCGAGCCCGTCTGCGCCCGCCCATCGCGCAGGGCATCGTTCAAGGCGGTGAGCTGGGACTGCACCACGGGGTACACCGAGTGCTTGGCGCGGGCGAGCTGGTAGACCTGCCACAGGTGGCCATTCATGCGCCCGAAGTCGTCGGCGCCATCCGCCAGGGCCTCCACTTCGCCCGCAGGTATGGCAGCGACCGCACCGGACACCGTCAAGAGGCGCAGAAACTCGCGTCGGATCATCTCGTCTGGGTCCCCTGGGCCGTGGTGGACACCCGACGCTAACTGCGCGGGCTTCGGCAGCACCTCGGCCGGGGCGAGCAAGGCGTCGAGTTCGTCGAGGTCCATCTGTAGCACCTCGGCGACCTTGGGCCGCTGGGGAGGCTGGGGCCTGGATTTGCCCGTCTCCCACCGGCCTACTGTGCGCCGGTCGACGCCTACCGCTTCGGCGAACCCCTCTTGGGTGAGGCCCAGAGCCCTACGCCTGTTGGCGATGCTCATGCAGGCCCCCTTCCCCGGGACTTGCAGCTCTCAATCATGGCGCCTGTCCCATGTCCCAGAGATGTCCCAACACTGACCCATGAACGCCGTGGTCCGCACGCCTTTCGCGCGGAACGCTGGTCTCCGTCCGGTGAAACCGCCGTCAGCCAGCGAGGGACACGCCGTGAAGACCGAGACGAGCAGATTCGAAGTGACGAGGGCGACCGAAGACGGCGTACCGATCGACGTCGAGCTGATCACGGACAGCACCGACGCGGCCCTCGCCATGAGGCTAGGCACCTCGACCCGCGAGGACATCAACGCCAGGACACCGGCCCTGATCGGGCACCTGCAACTCCTCCTCGGCGAGGAGCTGGGCGCCGACGAGGACGAGCTGGTGATGGCCCAGTTTCGCAAGGCGTACAAGGTGCTCGACCTGAAGAACCGCCCCAGTGCGGAGGCACCGGTCTTCACGGCCTACGTCTTCATGCGCGAGGTCGCCGACCTGACGCGCCGACTGCTGTGTATCTACACCCATAGGAGCGGGACCGGTGCAGCGTGAGCTCCAAGGTGCAGCAGGTCATGTACGTGATCGCCCTGCTCGGACTCATGGCCGCTCTGGCGGCCGGGATCTTCACCGATCGCAAGGTAGGCACAGGCGCCCGCTCGGCTGGCGTCAGCGGATCTTCCAGGGGCTCATGATCCTCGCCTCTGTATCGGTCATGGCCGGCTACTGGCGACTGACCACCTGAACATCCGTCCCCGAGGTGACTCCCCGGTCGTTCCCCCACGGCCACACCCCTCCGGAGCGGAGCCAAGCGCCCACCCCAGCCAGGAACTGGAAGGCCGGGCCGGGGTGGGTCGGCAAGTGCACCACGGCGCGGAGACCGCATCTCCGCATCGCAGCACCAGAGAGGACTACCCGATGGACAGCAACCTCTACACCCTCCCGGCGGACGGCATCGAGACGACGAACTTCTGCGGAGGCCCCTGCACCGAGGGCTGCGTCGACTTCGCCGCGATCCCCGGCGCCGCCGACTCCTTCATGGTCCGCGACTCCAAGCCCGAGGGCGCCGGCAAGGAACTGCGGTTCACCGCAGCCGAGCTCGACGACTTCGCCCTCGGCTGGGTGAAGAACCGCGGCCTCACCGCCTGACCCTGCTAAACCTCTCATCCCTGGCGGGTCGTCCTACGCGCATCAGGGCGGCCCGCCCTCCCCTCTCGGAAGGCGCGCATGAGCTGGACAGGACACTTCCACGGCTACGGCCCGTGGATCGGATCGCCCGACAGCTACCACCGGGAAGGTGACCGGCGGCCTCCGCATCCTGACCCCCCTGCTCCTCCCGCCTCGGACGAGGACAAGGTGGCCATCCGCATCCTTCAGCGGTACCGCGAAGTGATGGCCGAGTTCCCGACCTCGAACCTGCCGCCCATGATGTCCGGGCACTGGCTGATGAAGCGGAACCAGGCGGCCCATGAGCGCACCTGGACGGATGCCACAGCGGCTCTCGACTGGATGGTCAAGCACTTTCTTGACAACCCCCCGATGCAGCGCGAGGACGGGCGTCAGGCGTACGCGAGCCTGGACACGAGACGCGAATACGTGCTGGATGTCCTGCCGGTCGGCGTGGACGTGAGCTGGGTGTACTACAACCGGCCGGGCAACATCGTCTCGCTCAACCTGGTGTGCTGCCCGAACCGTCACCACCCCGACCCTACGTGCCCGCTCGCGTAACGGCCGTCCACCCGACGAGTATGGAACTGACCCGAGTGCTCGTCCAAGCACAAGCGAAGTAACGAGCGGCTGACCAAGTTGGCCAAGCGGGCCGGTGTCACCCTCTGAGCACCGTCACGGTGATCGGCTGCCGCTTCCGCCTACTCGGCCTACCGCCCAGAGCCGCGAACGGGGTGACGGCAGGCTCCTTGGGCTCCTTCTGGAGCCTCTCGGACATGCCCAGGGCCTAGTGCCCGCTGCTGATCCTGGGGGCTCATGCGGGCGAACACGGCCGCAACATCGTCAAGGTGAGACATACCAGCCCCCTACGCGCTGGCCAGCGACAGCTTGACCGCGAACCCGAGGAACAGCGCGCCGGCCGCCGAGGTCGCCCACGCCGACAGGCGCTTGCGGCGGCGGAAGGCGGCGGCGAGCTTGGTGCCACCGAAGATCAGGGCGCTGAGGTAGAGGAAGCTGGCGAGCTGCGCGAAGGCGCCGAGGACGACGAAGGACACGGCCGGGTAGGCGTAGCCCGGGTCCACGAACTGGACGAAGAAGGCCACGAAGAACAAGATCGCCTTGGGGTTGAACAGGCTGACCACGAAGGCGCGGCGGTAGGGCCGCTCGTCGGTGGCCGCGGGGGCGGTGACCGCCTCCGCCACGGACCGCTCGCGCCGCGTCCGCCACATCGACCAGGCGGCCCGCAGCATCCCGACGGCGAGCCAGGTGAGATAGCCGGCGCCGGCGTACTTCACGATCCCGAACAGCACGTCGTTCGCCTGGAGCAGGGAGGCGACCCCGGCGGCCGAGAGGGTCATCAGCACGGTGTCCCCGCACCAGACGCCGGCAGCGGCGGTGTAGCCGGCCCGTACGCCGCGCCGCGCGGCCACGGAGAGCACGTACAGCGAGTTGGGGCCGGGGAGCAGGACGATGAGGACGAGGCCCGCCAGATAGGTGGGGAGATCGATGACGCCGAACATGGCAGGGAGTGTCGCACGCGAGTGCGACACCGCGGGAGGGGGTTTCGCGAGGCGAGACGCGGCGCGGGGCGGCGGGTCAGCCGTCGCCGCCGAGGAGGGAGTCGGGCCTCGCCCAGGGGCGGCTCCTGCTGCGGTACGGCCATGGCGTCCTCCTTTCGGGGCACACTCTCGACGAGAGCAACCGGCGGCGGGCGATCTCCGCCCCCGCTCCCTCATGCGAGGGATGACCGCGGCTCAGAAGGCATCCGCGGGAACGTAACTCCCCCACACCTCCCGCAGCGCCCCGCACACCTCGCCCACGGTGGCGCGGGCGCGCAGGGCCTCCTTCATGGGGTAGAGGACGTTGTCCTCGCCCCCGGCGGCCTTCTTCAGGGCGGCGAGGGCGGCCTCGACCGCCGGGCCGTCGCGTCCGGCGCGCAGGACGGCCAGGCGTTCGGCCTGCCGTGCCTCGATCGCCGGATCGACGCGCAGCGGCTCGTACGGCTCCTCCTCGTCCAGCCGGAAGCGGTTGACGCCGACGACGACCCGCTCGCCGGAGTCGGTCTCCTGCGCGACGCGGTAGGCGCTGCGCTCGATCTCGCCCTTCTGGAAGCCCCGCTCGATCGCGGCGACCGCGCCCCCGAGGTCCTCGACCCTGCCCATCAGCTCCAGCGCGGCGGCCTCGACCCGGTCGGTCAGCGTCTCGACGGCGTAGGAGCCGGCGAACGGGTCGACGGTGGCCGTCACGTCCGTCTCGTGGGCGAGGACCTGCTGGGTGCGCAGGGCGAGGCGGGCGCTCTTGTCGGTGGGCAGCGCGATCGCCTCGTCGAAGGAGTTGGTGTGCAGCGACTGGGTGCCGCCGAGGACGGCCGCCAGCGCCTGGACGGCGACGCGGACCAGGTTCACCTCGGGTTGCTGCGCGGTCAGCTGCACGCCCGCCGTCTGGGTGTGGAAGCGCAGCGTCCACGACTTGGGGTCGCGCGCGCCGAACTCCTCCTTCATGACGCGGGCCCAGATGCGGCGGGCGGCCCGGAACTTGGCGACCTCCTCCAGCAGCGTGGTGCGGGCGACGAAGAAGAAGGACAGCCGGGGCGCGAAGTCGTCCACGTCCATGCCGGCCGCGACCGCCGTGCGGACGTACTCGATGCCGTCGGCGAGGGTGAACGCGATCTCCTGCACGGGCGAGGCGCCCGCCTCCGCCATGTGGTAGCCGGAGATCGAGATGGTGTTCCACTTGGGCAGCTCGGCCCGGCAGTACCGGAAGACGTCCGCGGTCAGCCGCAGCGACGGCTTGGGCGGGAAGATGTACGTGCCGCGCGCGATGTACTCCTTGAGCACGTCGTTCTGGACGGTGCCCGTGAGCCGGTCGGCCGGGACGCCCTGCTCCTCGGCGACCAGCTGGTACAGCAGGAGCAGCAGCGCGGCGGGCGCGTTGATCGTCATGGACGTGGAGACCCGGTCCAGCGGGATGCCGTCGAACAGCACCCGCATGTCGTCGATCGAGTCGATCGCCACGCCGACCTTGCCGACCTCGCCGTGCGCGAGGGGCGCGTCGGAGTCGTGGCCCATCTGGGTGGGCAGGTCGAAGGCGACGGACAGGCCCGTGGTGCCGTGCGCGATGAGCTGCCGGTAGCGGGCGTTGGACTCGGCGGCCGTGCCGAAGCCCGCGTACTGGCGCATGGTCCAGGGACGGCCGGTGTACATCGTCGGGTACACCCCGCGGGTGAACGGGTACGCGCCGGGCTCGCCCAGCTTCCCGGCCGGGTCCCAGCCGGCGAGCGCGTCCGGGCCGTAGACCGGCTCGATGGGCAGTCCCGACTCCGACTCGCGCGCCATGGCGTGCCTCCGCGTCCTGGGGTCGGGGGGACGCACCCACCGGCCGGTTCCCGTCTCTCTCCGATTCCCCCCTTTCCCCGTGGTTCACCGCCGCTCACTCATGGGGAGGAATCCGGTGGACGACCGAAGCGGCGGCGGTCGCGGCGCGCGGGCGCCGGACGCCGGGGAGACTGCGGGGGCGGTATGCGGATCGTTGGGGGCGTGGGGAGGGCGGGCGCCGCGGCGGCCGCGGTGCTGGCGCTGCTGGCGGTGGCCGGCTGCGAGGTGCGGGACACGGGGGCGGGGGTGGGCACGGGCGCCGGTTCCGACGGCCGGCACCGCTCACCGGCGGGCACGCGGAGTTGGCCCGGCGGCGACGACCGGCCGGGGAAGGGGAACGGCGGCGGGAGCGCCAAGGGCGCGGCGGCGGGCCGGACCACCGCGCCTGACGCGCCGCCCGCGCGCGTGCTGTGGTCGCGCGGCGACAGCGGCCGGTCCGTCCGCGCACTCCAGGCCCGGCTGCGGCAGATCGCCTGGCTGTCCGAGGCGCCGACCGGGACGTACGGCCCGCTGACGGAGCGGGCCGTGCGGGGCTTCCAGAGCAGGCGCGGGCTGCCCGCGACGGGCCGGACGGACACGGTGACCTGGCGGCGGCTTGTGGCCATGACGCACGCGCCCGGCACCTGGGAGATGTATCCGATGGGCGGTCAGCCGGCCGGCGCGCCGGACGCGCGCTGTCTGACCGGGCGGGTGCTGTGCATCGACAAGACCAGCCGGACGCTGCGCTGGATGATCGACGGACGGACGCTGTCCACGATGGCGGTGCGGTTCGGCACGCAGTACACGCCCACCCGGGAGGGCGAGTTCCAGGTCTACTGGAAGTCCCGCCACCATGTGTCGACGATCTACCACACGGCGATGCCGTACGCGATGTTCTTCAGCGGCGGGCAGGCCGTGCACTACTCCTCCGACTTCGCGGCCCGGGGCTACACGGGCGGCTCGCACGGCTGCGTCAACGTCCGGGACGAGGCGGCGATCGCACGGACGTTCGCCCAGGTGAGGGTGGGCGACAAGGTCGTCGTGCACCGGTGAGGGGCGGCGCGGCGGCCGGGCGCCCCGCGCGGGGACGGATTCGGGGCGCGGGCGGGACCGGGGGAACGTGTCCCGCCCGCGCCAGGTGCACGAGCCGTGGGTACGGGGGGAACCCCGGCTCTGTGCGAGGGCCGATGACCAGTCGGCTCACTCATTACTGCGCCGCGCCGCGCGAAAACGTCACACCTCGTGCGAAGAATTTTTGACGGTCGAGAAAACCGCAGGTCACAGCGGTGGGGCGAGGTGAGCCTGACACGCCGCGGGGGTGATCACCCGGAGCCGTCGGAGGGACGGGGCGCCGAGGCCGCAGGCGTGGCCGCCGTCCGTCCGGGGAGTCTGGGGAGCAGCCGGCTCAGGGGCGGGGCCGTGACGTCCCGCGTCCGGGGCGTTCCGATCCCCGGGTGATCGTCACGGGGATGTCCCTCGTCGTCGCCCTGGCCGTCGTCACCGCCCCGGCCGTCGCCGCCGTGGTGGCCGCGGCCGCTCCCCCGGTCCTCGCCGCCGCCCTGTCCGGAACCGCCGCCGTCCTCGTCCGTGCCCCGGCCGAGGACACCGCCACGGCCCGAGGCACGGTCGTGGAGCGCCTTGAGGATGCCGTCGCAGTACGTGTACACGCGCGAGGGTCCGCCGGCCGCCCCGTCCAGGGCGCGCTTGCGGACGGTGTTCAGGCCCTTGCCGTCGCGCAGGTCGCGGCAGGCCAGGGCCAGCGAGTCGCGGCGCGCGCCGGACCCGTCACCCCGTCCGCCGGTCGCGCCGGGGACGGCGTCGTGGCCGGGGGGCTCGGCGCCGCCACGGGCCGTGTCGTCGTGTCCGCCGCCGGACGAGCCCGCCGTGGCCGGGCCGGTGGCCGGTGTGTCCGGGGTGCCGTCCGCGGAGGGGGTGGCGGCCGGGCGGCCGGGCGTGGGGCCGGTGGAGACGGACGCCGCGGGGGCCGGGTCGCCGCCGAACGGGGTCGGCAGCACGCCCGTCGTGGCCGCCGCGGCGACGCCGCCCACGGCGCCGACGGCCAGCGCTGCGGACAGGGCGAGCCGGACGGGACGCCACCGGCGGGTGCGGCGGGGCGCGCCGGGCCGCGGCTGCGGACGGGTCCGCCCGCGCGGCCGGGACCACGCGCCGATCCGGACGAGCCCGGCGTCGGCCCCGCGCGCCGGGTCCTGTCCGGCCGCGGCGCGGGCGTCGGCGCGCTCCGCCGCCGCCTTGCGGAAGGCGGCCAGGGCGGCGGCCTCGCCGGGGAGTTCGGCGGTGGGCGAGTGGTCGGCGTACGGCTCGGCGGCCAGGGCGTCCAGCGCGCGGGCGAGTCGTTCGGCCCGCTCGCGGGCGGTCACGTCGACGGTGTCCAGGGACTCCCCGCGCAGCAGTCGCTCCGCCGTCTCGGGGTCCAGCCACCTGTCCTGCTCGTCGGCCATCACATGTCCTTCTGCGTCCGGGCGCGCGTATGCGTCACACCGGCGGACGTCACCGCACGGCCCCTCGGTTGCCTCGGCGGCGGCATCGCGCCGAGCGCGTCGACGGATTCCGGATCGTCGCCGAGCAGTTCCGCGAGCCGTTTCAGGCCCCGGTGCGCCGCCGTGCGGACGGCGCCCGGCCGCTTGCCCAGCGTCTCGGCGGCGGTCTTCGCGTCCAGGCCCACCACCACGCGCAACACCACGGCCTCGGCCTGGTCCTGGGGCAGGCTGGCGATCAGCGAGAGGGTGCGGCCGGTGGCCAGGGACTCGAACGCCTCGCCCGCGGTGTCGCTGTCGGCGGCCTTGCCGGCGAGTTCCGTTTCGTCGCCGCCGACGGCCGGGCGACGGCCGCGCATCCGGATGTGGTCGAGGGCGCGGTTGCGGGCTATCCGGGCGGCCCAGCCGCGGAACCGGTCCGCGTCGCCGCTGAAGCGCGGCAGGTCGCGGGCTATCTGGAGCCATGCCTCGGACGCGACGTCCTCGGCGTCCGGCTCCCCGACCAGCGTGCGTACGTATCCGAGCAGTCGCGGGTGCACGGCACGGTACACAGTCCGGAACGCGGTCTCGTCCCCGTCCTGTGCCGCGAGCACCGCGGCGGTCAGCTCCGCGTCGTCCCCCAGCACCCCGTGGTGCCCTTCCTTGCGCCTGGACCGGCGCCGCTCGCGCGGACCGGGTTCTCGCCGTCGTGGTTCCTCAATGGACGGTCGCGGTGTTCGAGGCCGCAGTCGCCGCAGTCGCCGCAGGTGATCGCGGGGAACAGTGCCCGCCGCGCCTCGGCGCGCCACCGCACGTTACGACCTGGAACCGTCTTACGTCCATGACCGTACAACGTGCAACTAACCGTTTCCGGGGTGAGGTGTGACGCAAAACGCACACCCGGCGCTGTAGGAAGTACGGGCCGCCGCGCGGCCCGTGCCGCGCGACGGCCGGGGCCTCTCCTGTGGGGGGTGGCGGCCCCGGCCGTTGCCACGGTCGGCTACGCGTCCTCTTCGCGGCCCTCGCCCGCGCCCTCCGCCGCGTCGGCGGCGAGGTGTTCGGCCAGCCGTCGCAGGCCCCGGTGGGCGGCGGTGCGGACCGCGCCCGGCCGTTTGCCGAGGACGCGGGCGGCGGACGGGCCGTCCAGGCCCACGACGACCCGCAGCAGCACGGCCTCCGCCTGGTCGCGGGGCAGCCGGCGGACCAGGGCGAGGGCGCGTGCGGTGGTGATGGCCTCCATGGCCTGGTCGTGGGTGCTGTCCGGGCCGGGCAGCTCCAGCTCCTCCGGTTCCAGCGCCGCGCTGCGCGGCCGGGAGCGCCGGCGGCGCAGATGGTCCAGCGCCCGGTGCCGGGCGATGGTCGCCGTCCAGCCGCGGAAGCCCGCCCCGTCGCCCTGGAAGCGCCCCAGGTCGCGTGCCGTCTCCAGCCAGGCGTCGGCGGCCACGTCCTCGGCGTCGTCGCCGACGAGCGTGCGCAGGTAGGCCAGGAGGCCGGGGTGGACGAGCCGGTAGGCCACCGCGAAGGCGGCCTCGTCGCCGTCCTTGGCCCGCGCGACGGCCGCGCCGAGTTCGGCGTCGTACGCCTGCGCGCGGCGGGCGTCCCCTCCCTGGCCCAAGAACCGTCCTCGTCCGTAGCGAGTCCTCGCGTGGGCGCGCCCGGATGCCCGGCGTGCGCACGCCCCCCCAAGGCGATCAGCGCCGCGGCCGGCGGAAGTGTCACAGCCCGCGAGGCCGCCGCGGCCGGTCAGCCGCTGCCCGGGCCCAGCGCCTCCCGGCACAGCAGCCGCAGCGAACCGTGGCCGCCGAAGCAGCGCCGGGCCTCGTCGATGGGGTCCCAGAACCGTCCGTCCGCGGTGCGCACCCAGTGCTCGCCGCCGGTCGCCCACCACGCGGCGCCGCCCTCCCGGACGATCACCTCGCCGGCGTACGCGCCGAAGCCGCGCAGCGCGCTCTCCACGGCGGCGTACGGCGTGCGTTCGCGGCGTATCTCCTCGATCACCCGGTCCACCCGCCACAGACTGCGCACCGAGTAGTCCAGGCGCAGCCGGGCGCCCTCCCGCATCGCCGCCACGGTGTCCGCCGCCCAGCGCGCCGGGCGGGCGGCGGCGTGCGGCCTGGTCTGCTGCCGGTTCGTCACTTGCTGCGCTGTCACATAGGGGTGAGCGCTGTACAGGCCCGTAGCGTCACGCGATTCCGGCCGCTTTCGGCGACCCGCCCAGGACCCGCCCACCATGACCGCAGGACGCACACAGGATCGTCGCGGTACGGGGGCGCGGGCACGCCGCGGTATCACCGGCCGCCCGCCGCCCGCACCCGCCGCGCTCACCGCCGGTGGGGCGCGCCGCGCGGGCCGCGCCTCACACCCGGCCCCGTGCCCGGCGGGAGACCACCGCGCGCAGGACGCGGCGGCCCTCGGTGGAGACGGCCAGGGCCCGGCTCAGGCCGGCGCCCGCGGGGCCGGGGGCGGCGAGGAGTTCCAGGACGGCGGTCTGACGGCGCAGCTCCGCCGCCGCCAGCGGGGGCATGCCGTCCGTGCGGCCCTCGCGCCGGGAGTCGACCGGGGCGGGGTCCTCGGCCGGGTCGAGGAGCCGGTGGATGCACAGGGAGGCGACCGAGCAGACGTCGGCCCACTCCCGCACCCCGGCGGCGGACGGGGCGGGCGGGGCCGCACCGAGCATCCGGCGGGCCAGCAGCGCGGCCTCGTCCTCGACGGCCATGTCCGGACCGGCCGCCGCGAGCACGGCGCGCACCCGCTCCAGACGGTCGGCCCAGCCGTCACCAAAGACGTTGCCGGACCCGCCGCCGCGGGCCCCGTCCGCCAGGGCGCCCCACAGCGGGCGCAGCACCTCGTCGTCGCCGCCGAGCAGCGGAACGCACCGATCCAAACAAGCCAGCCCGCTCGCGGCCAGGCTCCGCTCGTCGGCCCGCGCGATCAGTTCCACCAGGCTCATGCACGCCTCCCCGCCAGGACCCCGGCCGCTGCGAAGGCCGCGGTCACCAGTGCCGCACGCGCGGCCGCCCCGTAGTGTCACACGCCGATCACACCCAGTCGAGGGTGCGGCGGGAGAAAGATTCCGGCCAAGTGCGTGCCGCACCGGCGCCGTGGCCGCGCACAGCACGGCGCGCGGGCCGGGTGGCCCGCGCGCCGGGGAGCGGTCGCCGCGTTCGCGGCCGGAGGTCAGCCCAGGCGGTCCGCCAGGGCCTCGAAGTCCGGCCAGGACAGGGCCGGCTTGCGGGAGTCCCACAGCTTCTGCGCCGTCGCCCGCAGCGGCATCCGGATGCCCGCGGCCACCTGGTCCTGGGTCTGCGCGTTCGCCAGGTCGCACCAGACCGCGAAGGAGCCGCCGAGGATCTGCGCGTCGTAGCGGGCGGGGACCGCCGCCGGGCCGCGCAGCACCCGCGGGGTCCACTGCTCGTAGATGCGCTGCCCGGTCGGGTAGACGAAGGTCTGCGGCTCGCCGAGGACGTAGTACAGGAACTCGTCGTTGTAGTTGATCACCTCGCGGCCCGCGCTCAGATAGGCGTCCGGCTGCCGGGCGCCGATCTCCTTGCCCGTCCAGTACGCGACCTCGATGTCCCGCCCCGGCTGGACGGAGGTGTTCCGGAAGAAGCCGTCGTTCCAGGCGCGAGGGGCGCGGTCGTGCTTCCGGACCGTGGCGGAGCGGTCGTTCAGCCAGCCGGTGGTGAGGTCGGCGACGGTGCCTCCGGAGCCGTAGGCCCTGCGCGCGGCGGCGGCCAGCTGCGGGTAGGACGCCTGCGGGTCGCGCACGGTCAGCGCCTGGTACTCGTCGCCGCCGAGGTTCCAGTAGCCGCCGGGGAAGACGTCCGCGAACTCGTTGAGCAGGTCGTCCACGATCTCGGCCGCGCCCGGCTCGGAGATGTCCACGGCGCCCCTGGTGGCCACGCCCTGGGCGTTGCGCAGCTGGAGACCGGGGTGCGCGGCGATGACCGCGCCCAGGTGGCCGGGCGAGTCGATCTCCGGCACGACGGTGATGTGCCGGGCGGCGGCGAGGTCCACGATCCGCTTGACCTGCGCCTTGGTGAGGTGGTTCGCGGAGACGATCTCGGGGTGGGTGTCGGACTGGATGCGGAAGGACTGGTCGTCGGAGAAGTGCAGCCCCAGCTCGTTGTACTTCAGGTCGCCCAGTTCCCGTATTCGGTCCTCGATCCACTCGGCCGTGAACGGCTTGCGGGCGATGTCCAGCATGAGGCCGCGGCGCGGTTTGGCCGGCGCGTCCTCCACCACGCCCTCGGGCGCGGTCCCGCCGCCGTGCACCTCCTGCTTGAGGGTGCGGGTGCCGTAGAAGACGCCCGCGTCCGTGGGGCCGCTGATGGTGACGCCGCCGCCGCGCACGGTCATGGTGTACGAC
Source organism: Streptomyces sp. NPDC093260 (assembly GCF_040683715.1). Lineage (NCBI taxonomy): Bacteria > Bacillati > Actinomycetota > Actinomycetes > Kitasatosporales > Streptomycetaceae > Streptomyces > Streptomyces sp. NPDC093260. The sequence continues at coordinate 239,887 of NZ_JBFBEK010000007.1, read as the reverse complement.
TCGGGGCCGCCCGCGCCGCCGCCCAGGGCCAGCCGTACGTCGCCGGGGCGGGTGTCCTTCTGCTCACCCGCGTAGGTCAGGCCCAGCTCGCCCGCCGTCAGCCGGCCCTCGTCGGCCAGGGACGGGTCGGCCACCACGACCCGCTCGCCGCGGGCGGGCCGCCAGCCGGGGCCGCGGGCGGCGGTGTGGGCCCGCACGGCCGGGATCGTGCGCGGCGCCCGGGAGAGGGGGTAGGTCCGGGTCGGACTCGCCGAGGCCGGGGACGAGGGGGCCTCGGGGGCGCTGCGCGCCGGTCCCGCCGGCGACCCGTCGCCGCCGAAGGCCCACATCCCGAGGCCGGCGCCGAGCCCGGCCGTGACCACTAACGCCCCGGCCAGGACGCGCCCGCGCCGCGGCTTTCGCGCCGCAGACCGGCGCCGCCTGTGCTGACTCACCCCGCCAACCTAAGGCCTATGCGGAGGGGCCGCGTCCACCGGACGTTCCCAAACTCGGCCGTCCGGGTGAAATCCAGGAATGCGGCGGACACGTCATGATCATTCCCGATAACGTAACCGCACAGCTCTCCCCCGCACCCCCGCCGCCACCCACGGAACGCCCCTCCCGGGCGCGCCCATCCCAGCCGAGGACCCACGCTGCCCGCGCAGACCCTGGAGCACTTCAACACCGCCCCGCCCGACGAGGCCCGCCGCACCCTCCTGACCTGCCTGCACAGCACCCGCTGGGCCCACCGCCTCACCGCCCACCGCCCCTACCCCGACCTGCCCGCCCTGCTGGCGGCAGCGGACGAGGCGGCCTACGACCTGGGCCCGGCCGACCTGACGGAGGCGCTGGCGGCGGAGCGTCTGCCCGTCCTGCCCGCACAGACCTACGCGGCCGCCACCATGGCCCTGAGCGCGGCCGCCGCGGCCTACGAGGCCCGATTCGGACACACGTTCGTCATCTGCGTCGACGGCGTGGCCCCCGCCGAGACCCTCGACCGGGTGCTGGCGGCGATCCGGTCACGATTGGCGAACGATCCGGAGGACGAACGGGTGGCGACGGCGGACGAACTCCGCCGCCTGGCCAGGCAACGGCTGGGCGAGCTGCTCAGGGGCGCGGCGCCGAACCCGTCGGCGGCCCCGCCGCGGGGCGCGGTCGACCCCCGCGGACCCGCACCCGGCGCACGGCAGAAGGCCCCTTCCCGGCAGCCGCCCGCCGCTGATCCGTCCGTGCACGTTTGAGTGCCAGTTTGATCACACCGGCAGGCCCCCTGCAAAGCTCGCGGCAACGCCTCGCTACGATGCTGGGGGCCGGTGGACCGTACCCGGCCGGGCCCGACCGACAGTGAAGCCGGCGCGGCCCTAGTCCCCGCTCCCGGAGGGTTCTTCCGTGCCGGCTGGAACGCTGTACCGCGGACGGGAAGGAATGTGGTCCTGGGTGGCTCACCGAGTCACCGGCGTCCTCATCTTCTTCTTCCTGTTCGTCCACGTGCTGGACACCGCACTCGTCCGCGTGTCTCCCGAGGACTACGACAAGGTCGTGTCCACGTACAAGACCCCGATCGTCGCGTGCCTGGAGTACGGCCTCGTCGCCGCCATCCTCTTCCACGCGCTCAACGGCCTTCGTGTCATCGCCGTCGACTTCTGGGCCAAGGGCGCCCGCTACCAGAAGCAGATGCTCTGGACCGTCGTAGGCGTCTGGGTCGTGCTCATGATCGGGGCGATCTACCCCGTCCTCGGCCACGCCGCTCGAGTCGTCTTCGGGAGCTGACGCGCATGTCCACCACTGAATCCCCCGCTTCCGGCATCGGCCCGGTCGAGGGCGCCTCCGTCTACACCGTGGACAACCCGGCGCCGTTCATCGAGGCCCCCCGCAAGCGCACCAAGAAGACCCCGAAGTCGACCCGGGGCAACTTCGAGATGTACGGCTGGCTGTTCATGCGGCTGTCCGGCGTCGTACTGGTCGTCCTCGTCATCGGCCACCTGCTGATCCAGCTCGTGCTGGACGGCGGTGTCTCCAAGGTCGGCTTCGCCTTCGTCGCCGGCCGCTGGGCCTCCCCCTGGTGGCAGGTCTGGGACCTGCTGATGCTGTGGCTGGCCATGCTGCACGGCTGCAACGGCCTGCGTACCGTCATCAACGACTACGCGGAACGCGCGAACACGCGGCTGTGGCTGAAGGGCCTGCTCTACACCGCCACGGTGTGGACCATCCTGCTGGGCACGCTGGTGATCTTCACCTTCGACCCGAACATCCGATAGGCACGGGGCTGAGGCATCCACTGATGAAGATCCACAAGTACGACACCGTCATCGTCGGCGCCGGCGGCGCCGGTATGCGCGCCGCCATCGAGTCGACCAAGCGCAGCCGCACCGCCGTGCTGACCAAGCTCTACCCCACCCGCTCCCACACGGGCGCCGCGCAGGGCGGCATGGCCGCCGCGCTGGCCAACGTGGAGGAGGACAACTGGGAGTGGCACACCTTCGACACGGTCAAGGGCGGTGACTACCTGGTCGACCAGGACGCCGCCGAGATCCTGGCGAAGGAGGCCATCGACTCCGTCCTCGACCTGGAGAAGATGGGCCTGCCGTTCAACCGCACCCCGAACGGCACCATCGACCAGCGCCGCTTCGGCGGTCACTCGCGCAACCACGGCGAGGCCCCGGTCCGCCGCTCCTGCTACGCGGCCGACCGCACCGGCCACATGATCCTCCAGACGCTGTACCAGAACTGCGTCAAGGAGGGCGTGGAGTTCTTCAACGAGTTCTACGTCCTGGACCAGTTGATCACCGAGATCGACGGCGTCAAGAAGTCCGCCGGCGTGGTGGCCTACGAGCTGGCGACCGGCGAGATCCACGTCTTCCAGGCGAAGTCCGTGATCTACGCCTCCGGTGGCTGCGGCAAGTTCTTCAAGGTGACCTCCAACGCGCACACCCTGACCGGTGACGGCCAGGCCGCCGTGTACCGGCGCGGGCTGCCGCTGGAGGACATGGAGTTCTTCCAGTTCCACCCGACCGGCATCTGGCGCATGGGCATCCTGCTCACCGAGGGCGCCCGCGGCGAAGGCGGCATCCTGCGCAACAAGGACGGCGAGCGCTTCATGGAGAAGTACGCTCCCGTCATGAAGGACCTGGCGTCCCGTGACGTCGTGTCCCGCTCGATCTACACGGAGATCCGCGAGGGCCGCGGCTGCGGTCCCGAGGGCGACCACGTGTACCTCGACCTGACGCACCTGCCGCCGGAGCAGCTGGACGCCAAGCTGCCCGACATCACCGAGTTCGCGCGGACCTACCTCGGCATCGAGCCCTACACGGACCCGATCCCGATCCAGCCCACCGCGCACTACGCCATGGGCGGCATCCCGACCAACGTCGAGGGTGAGGTCCTGGCGGACAACACCACCGTCGTCCCGGGTCTGTACGCGGCCGGCGAGGTCGCCTGCGTGTCGGTGCACGGCGCCAACCGCCTGGGCACCAACTCGCTGCTGGACATCAACGTCTTCGGCAAGCGGGCCGGCATCGCCGCCGCCGAGTACGCGCAGCGCGCCGACTTCGTCGAGCTGCCCGAGGACCCGGCCTCCCTGGTCGTCGAGCAGATCGAGCGGCTGCGGTCCTCCACGGGCACCGAGCGGGTGGCGGAGCTGCGCCGCGAGCTGCAGGAGACCATGGACGCCAACGTCATGGTGTTCCGCACCGAGCAGACGATCAAGACGGCGGTCGAGAAGATCGCCGAGCTGCGCGAGCGCTACAAGAACGTGGCGATCCAGGACAAGGGCAAGCGGTTCAACACCGACCTCCTGGAGGCCATCGAGCTGGGCAACCTGCTGGACCTGGCCGAGGTCATGGCGGTCTCCGCCCTGGCCCGCAAGGAGTCCCGCGGCGGTCACTACCGCGAGGACTACCCGAACCGCGACGACGTCAACTTCATGCGCCACACCATGGCGTACCGCGAGGTCGGCGCCGACGGGTCCGAATCCATCCGTCTCGACTACAAGCCGGTCGTCCAGACCCGCTACCAGCCGATGGAGCGTAAGTACTGATGGCAACCCCTGTTCTGGACAAGGCGGACGCGGCCGGGCAGCCCGAGCCGGGATTCGCCGACTCCCCCTACATCACCGTCACCTTCCGCATCCGCCGGTTCAACCCGGAGGTCTCGGCGGACGCGGTCTGGGAAGACTTCCAGCTGGAGATCGACCCCAGGGAGCGCGTCCTCGACGGTCTGCACAAGATCAAGTGGGACCTGGACGGCACGCTGACCTTCCGCCGCTCCTGCGCGCACGGCATCTGCGGCTCGGACGCCATGCGGATCAACGGCAAGAACCGCCTCGCCTGCAAGACGCTGATCAAGGACATCAACCCCGAGAAGCCGATCACGGTCGAGCCCATCAAGGGCCTGACGGTCCTGAAGGACCTGGTCGTCGACATGGAGCCGTTCTTCCAGGCGTACCGGGACGTGATGCCCTTCCTGATCACGAAGGACACCAACGAGCCCACCCGTGAGCGGCTCCAGTCCGCCGAGGACCGCGAGCGGTTCGACGACACGACGAAGTGCATCCTGTGCGCGGCCTGCACCTCGTCCTGCCCGGTGTTCTGGAACGACGGCCAGTACTTCGGTCCGGCCGCCATCGTCAACGCCCACCGCTTCATCTTCGACAGCCGTGACGAGGCCGGTGAGCAGCGGCTGGAGATCCTGAACGACAAGGACGGCGTCTGGCGCTGCCGCACCACCTTCAACTGCACCGACGCCTGCCCGCGCGGCATCGAGGTGACGAAGGCGATCGCGGAGGTGAAGCGGGCGCTGATCACGCGCCGCTTCTGACGCCGGCGACACTTCCGGTACGTCCTCGAAGGGCCCCGCTCCTGCCGGAGCGGGGCCCTTCGGGCGTCCCCGGGGGCGCAGGACGGGTGCGCCGGGCGGGTGACGCCGGGGGCGGTCGTGCGGGGTGTGTGCCGGGCCGGGGGCCCGGGCCGTACCTAATCTGATCGCATGTCAGATGACGAGTCGTACGAGCTGCTCGGGTTCGACAACGTGCTGCTGCCCGTCGGGGATCTCGACGAGGCCGTCCGCTTCTACGGGCGGGCCGGGTTCGAGGTGGCGTTCCGGCTGGACGAGGCCCGGATCGCGCTGCTGAAGGTCGGCGGCGAGACGCCGGGCATCCTGCTGCGGACGGAGGAGGCGCTCGGCCACCGCACGCCGCCGTGGCCGTCGCCGAGGATCTGGCTGGAGGTGCCGGACGCGCGGGCGGCGGCGCGGGAGCTGACCCGGGCCGGCATCGCGCTGCTGGACGAGCCGTCGGCGGTGGCCACCGGCTGGACGGTGGAGATCGCCGACCCGTGGGGCAACGTCCTCGGCTTCACCGACTACACCAAGCGCCCGGAGCTGGGCCGCCGGCCGTGACCGCGCAAAGGAACTGACCAGGGTCTTCCGTTTGGATCAGGCCGGATCAGTGCCGTGAGTCGCGAGGCGGAGGAGGGCGTCACGGCGGAGCCATGACGCCCGACGACACAACGCGGCGTGAGGGTCCCTCCTGCGCGACGAGCTTGGGGGAACGGTGCCGGCCCCCGCGAGCCCGGCGTGATCCGAACGAGAGGCCCTAGGCTCTCCCCGTGCCCGAGAAGAACATCAGCAAGTCCGAGCAGACGCGTGCCCTGATCCTGGAGACGGCCATGCGGCTGTTCCAGGAGCGCGGTTACGACAAGACGACCATGCGGGCCATCGCCAAGGAGGCCGGGGTCTCGGTCGGCAACGCGTACTACTACTTCGAGGGCAAGGAACATCTGATCCAGGGGTTCTACGACCGGATCGCCGCCGAGCACCAGGCGGCGGTGCGCGAGGTCCTGGACCGGGAGACCGATCTGGAGGCGCGGCTCGCCGGGGTGCTGAAGACCTGGCTGGACATCGCCACGCCGTACCACGAGTTCGCCGTGCAGTTCTTCAAGAACGCCGCCGACCCCGACAGCCCTCTCAGCCCCTTCTCCCCCGAGTCCGAGCACGCCCGCGAGGAGGCCGTCAGCGTCCACCGGGAGGTGCTGCACGGGGCGCGGACCAAGGTGGCGCCGGAACTGCGCGAGGTGCTGCCGGAGTTGATGTGGCTGGCCCAGATGGGACTCGTCCTGTACTGGGTGTTCGACCGCACCGAGGGCCGTGAGCGCAGCTACCGGCTGGCCGAGCGCGGCGCCCGCCTCACCGCGCGGGGCGTCTCGCTGGCCCGTTTCCGGGTGCTCAGGCCGCTCGTCCTGGAGGTCCACGAGTTGTTCACGGACTTCCTGCCGGGGATGACGAAGGCGCTGCCGGACCCGGCGGCCAAGCGGCGGCCGCCGGGCGGGACGTCGGTCAGATCCAGGTGAGCTTCCACAGCCGGAAGACGCCCGTGCCGTCCGACAGGTACTGGCCGCCGCCCACGTCCTCGGTGGTGACGACGTACTCCTTCTGCTGCCACAACGGGATCAGCGGCACGTTGTCGGCGACGTCCGCCTGGAGGCTGCGGAAGTCGGCGGCGACCCGGCTGCGGTCGGCGTAGCGGCGGCTGTCGGTGATGAGGCTGTCGACGTCCTTGTCGCTGTAGCCGGTGTTCATGCTGGAGCCGGTGCCGACGAGGGGGGCGCCGAAGGTGTCCGGGTCGGGGTAGTCGGCGACCCAGCCGACCGCCCAGGCGTCCAGCTTGCCGCCCGTGTACCGCTTCTGGAAGTCGGTCCACTCGTAGCCCTTGACGTCGACCTTGAACAGGCCGCTCGCCTCCAGCTGCTTCTTGATCAGCGCGGCTTCCTCGGCGCCCGCGCCGCGGCCGGCGCCGTAGCCGTAGGTGAAGTGCACCGGGACGGACACGCCGGCCTGCTGGAGCAGGTCGCGGGCCTTCTTGGCGTTCTGCGCGGGGTAGGCGTCGAAGAACGAGGTGGTGTGGCCGGTGAGTCCGGCCGGGATCAGCGAGTACAGCGGGTCGACGGTCCCGTCGTACACGTCGGAGGCCAGTTCCTCGCGGTTGAGCAGCCAGGCGATGGCGCGGCGGACGCGCACGTCGTGCAGCGGCGAGGAGTCGCGGGTGTTGAGGTAGAGGTTGCGGGTCTCGGAGCTGTCGCTCTCCGAGACGCGCTGGTCGGGGTCGCTGGGGTTGAGCCCGGCGAGGACCTTGGGCGTCAGGGTGCGGGTGGCGACGTCGACGGTCTTGTCCTGCCAGGCTCTGTCGAGCGCGGCGCCGTCGTTCACGTAACGCAGTTCGACGGGCTTTCCGGTGTCGCCCACCGCGCCGTCGTAGGAGCCGTTGGGCTTCAGGGTGGCGGACTTGCCCTTGGTGTACCGGGTGAGCCGGTAGGGGCCGGTGCCGTCCACGTCGGTGCCGGAGCGCAGCGCGTCCCCGGGGTAGCGGGTGTGGTCGACGATGGAGCCGGCGCCGGTGGCCACCTTGAACGGGAAGGTGGCGTCCGGCGTGGTCAGGTGGAACGTCACGGTCATGCCGTCGGCGTCCACCGAGCCGAGGGTCTCGAAGAGGGACGCCGGGCCGACGTCGGAGTTGATCTTCTTGACCCGGTCGAAGGAGAACTTCACGTCCTCGGCGGTCATCGTCCGCCCGCTCGGGAACTTCAGGCCCTCGCGCAACTGGCAGCGGTAGGTGCGCAGTCCGGTGTCCGTGAAGGTGCAGCTCTTGGCCGCGTCCGGGACGGGCGTGGTGCCGCTGGACTCGAAGGTCAGCAGCGACTGGAAGACGTTGCTGTACAGGGCCCAGGAACCGGCGTCGTAGGCGCCGGCCGGGTCGAGCGAGGTGACCGCGTCCGTGGTGCCGACGGTGATCGCCTTGTCGTTCTCGCCGTCGGAGGGGAGCAGTCGCCAGGCGCCCACACCCACGATCACCAGTACGAGCAGCGCCAACAGAATCCGTATGCGAACCGACCGCATCGGTGATGTCCTCCCCGGGCCCGTCCCGGGCCGTCCGTGCACATGCCACACACGCGAGTGGCGCGGCCACCTAATCACACGTGTTTCGCCCGGGGGAAGAGGATTCTGGAGAGGATGAGAAGACGTTATGAAGAAGCGTAACCAGTTCGTTTCACAGGAAGTCCCCAGGAACCCCTGAAGGCTTGACGAAATGCGGGGGACATCGCTTTTGTCAGCCTTCTCGCTCCTCGGCTTCTGCGCGCTTCCGCTCGCGCCCGGAGGGGAGTCGGCGCTCCGGTGGCTATGACGTCCGGCGCAGTGCGCGCAGTCCGCGCAACCCGAGGACTCCGATGACCGTCCCCCATACGAAGGAGACGACGGCCAGCGCGAGATGCACCCAGAAGTACGCCGTGGGGTGCCCGTCGTCGAACGCGAGCCCGCTGCCGTCCTTGACGAGATTCTTGACGAAAGTGATCCAGATGATCCAGCTCCACACCCCGAAGGCGAGCAGGAACCAGGAGACCGGGCGGCTGAGCTTCATGCCTTCAGTATCGCTGCCGGGGGCCCGGGGCCGGACCGGGGGTGGAACCGGGGACTCGGGCGCGGCCCCCGCGGGCGCGGCAGGTACGTTTCCGAGCGTGCCCGCACCCCACAAGACCGCCAGGCGCGTCCTGCTGGTCGCCTCCGCCGCCCTGCTGTCCGTGTCGCTGACCGGACCCGCCGCCCTCGCCGCGCCGAGCCCGAAGACGAGCAAGCCGGCCGCTCCCCCGGCCCGCATGTCCACCGTGGGCGGCGCCCGCCTCGGCCAGGCCGGCACCCAGGTGAACCTGGCGGCCGGGGTGCCGGTGCTGCCCAAGGACCTCACCGCGCGCTCCTGGATCGTCGCCGACGCCGAGTCCGGGCAGGTGCTCGCCGCGCACAACGCGCACTGGCGGCTGCCCCCGGCCAGCACACTGAAGATGCTGTTCGCCGACACCGTCCTGCCCAAGTTCCCCGCCACCCAGCAGCACAAGGTGGTGCCGAGCGACCTGGCCGGGATGGGCGAGGGCTCCAGCCTGGTCGGCATAAAGGAGAACGAGAGCTACTCCGTGCGCGATCTGTGGCTCGGCGTCTTCCTGCGCTCGGGGAACGACGCCGTGCACGTGCTGTCCGCGATGAACGGCGGCGTCGCCCGGACCGTGGCGGACATGAACGCGCACGCCCAGGACCTTCAGGCCCTCGACACCCAGGTGGTCAGCCCCGACGGCTACGACGCGCCGAACCAGGTCTCCTCCGCCTACGACCTGACCCTGTTCGCCCGCTCCGGGCTCCAGAAGAAGGACTTCCGCGAGTACTGCTCGACCGTGCGGGCCGAGTTCCCCGGTGAGACGAAGAAGGACAAGAAGGGGAAGTCCACCCGCACGTCCTTCGAGATCCAGAACACCGACCGGCTGCTCAGCGGCGACTACGACATCTCCGTGTACCCGGGCATCGCGGGCGTGAAGAACGGCAACACCACCAATGCCGGCGCCACCTTCACGGGCGTCGCCGAACGCGGCGGCCGGGTGCTGCTCGTGACCGTGATGAACCCGGAGAAGAAGGACCACAACGAGGTCTACCGGGAGACCGCCAAGCTCTTCGACTGGGGCTTCACGGCGGCCGGCAAGGTGCAGCCGGTGGGCGAACTGGTGCCGCCCAGGGGCGCCGGACCGGCCGGCGCCACGCCGGGCACGGGCGCCGCGGCCGGTCAGGCGGGCGGCGGCCAGGACGGTTCGCCGGCCCGGCCGGTGGCGAGCGCCACCACGGACGACGGCTCCCGCGGCATGGGCATCGCCCTCGGCATCGCCGGCGGGGCGGTCGTGCTGCTCGCGGCCGCCGCCTTCCTGGTCAACCGGCGCTGGCCGCTGCCGGACCTGGTGCGCCGCCGCTCCCGTCCCTGAGCGCCCCCGCCCCGCCCGGGTCCGCCTTGCTGCCGGTCGCCGTCCAGGCCGCGCAGTACAGCACCAGCTTGCAGGTGAAGTTGATCCACAGCAGCAGGGCGACCGGGACGCCGAACGCGCCGTACATGTTCTTCGCCGCCACACCCTGGATGTAGCCGCTCAGCAGGAGCTTGAGGAGTTCGAAGCCGACCGCGCCGAGCAGTGCGGCGACCAGCAGCCGGCGGCGGGGCGGCTCGACGCCGGGCAGCAGCGTCAGCGCGTACAACAGCACCAGGAAGTCGGCCAGGACGGCGACGACGAACGCGGCGACGCGCAACACCACGCTGCCCCAGCCGTGTTCGTCCAGGCCGAGCTGGCGCGACGCCCAGCCCACGGCGGCCGAGGCGACGGCGGAGGCGGCGAAGGTGACCAGCACCGCGCCGCCGAGGCCAATGAGGATGCCCGCGTCCTTCAGCCGGGCCAGGATCAGGTTCTCGTCCGGGTCGGCCAGCTCCCACACCGCGCGCAGGCAGTCGCGCACCTGGCCCACCCAGTTGACGCCGGTCAGCAGCAACACGGCGCCGGCGATGATCCCGACCGTGCCGGCGTTCTGCGCCAGGGAGGCGATGTCGAGTTCGTTGCCGAGGCCCGGGAACTGCTGGGCGATCTTGCCCTCCAAGGTGCGCTGCTGGGCCCCGCTGAGGGTCGCCGCGCCGACCGCGGCGGCCACCGTCAGCAGCGGGAAGAGCGCGACGAAGCTGACGAACGTCATGGCGGCGGCCAGCCGCGTCCACTTCACCCGGTCCAGGCGCTCGTACGAGCGCCATGCGTGCGTGAGCATCAGCCGCGCCAGCCAGGGGCCGACGACCGGGAGCCTCTTCAGCCAGTCCATGAACCGACCGTTCCCCCTCAACGCACGCGTCAACACCGCGTTTCTGCGACAAAGCGCGCATAACCGGACGATACAGTCGGCTGCCGTGAAGAACGCCTCCGGTCTCGCCCGTCTCCCCCGGTCCCTGCTCGTCCTCGGCGGCACGTCCGGGATCGCGCTGGCCACCGCCCGCCGGCTCATCGCACGCCGCACCCGCACCATCTGGCTGGCCGGCCGCCCCTCGCCCGAACTGGCGGCGGCCGCCACGCACTTGCGCAGCCTCGGCGCAGAGGTGCGCACCGTCGACTTCGACGCGCTGGACACCGGCGGCCACGAGACCGCGCTCGGCAAGGTGTTCGCCGAGGGCGGCATCGACATGGTCCTGCTGGCCTTCGGCATCCACGGCGACCAGGCCTACGACGAACGCGACCCGCCGGCCGCGGTGCGCGTCGCGCAGACCAACTACACGGGGGCGGTCTCCGCGGGGCTCATCGCCGGGCGGCTGCTGCAACAGCAGGGCCACGGCTCGCTGGTCGTGCTGTCGGCCGCCGCCGCCGAGCGGGCCCGCCGCTCCGACTTCCTCTACGGCTCCAGCAAGGCCGGCCTGGACGTCTTCGCACAGGGCCTCGGCGACGCCCTGTACGGCACCGGCGTGCACGTCATGGTCGTCCGCCCCGACATCGTGCGCCCGGGCTCCGCCCGGCGGACGCCGCTGTCGGCCTGCACTCCGGAGGAGGTCGCCACGGCCGTGGAACTGGGGCTGCGGCGGCGCTCGGAGAACGTATGGGTGCCGGGGGCGCTGCGCGTGGTGACGGCGGCGCTGCGGCACCTGCCGCGGGCGTTGTACCGGCGGCTGCCGCTGTAGCACCGGCAGCCGCTGTACGGGCGGCCGCCGGTGTCCGGGGGGCCGCCACCGCGAGGGCGCGCGGGCGGTGGCCGCTTCCCTCCGCGGGGGCGCCCCCGGCGGGCGGAAAGGCTGCGGGGGCTCAGCGGGCCGGTAGCGTGCCGTGGTCGGCGGGGGACACCTGGGGCGGGACCGTGCCGTGGCCGCCGAAGGCGAACTCGCGCAGCTTGTGCCACACCCCGGCCGCGTCCTGCCGGTGGAGGGCGAAGCCGGTGCAGGGCCACTCGGCCCGGTAGCCGGCCAGCTCCTTCTGGGCGCGGTCCATCGCCGCCTCGTCGATGCCGTGCGCCACCGTGACATGCGGGTGGTAGGGGAACTGGAGTTCGCGCGCCAACGGCCCGGAGGCAGCCCGGACCCTCTGCTGGAGCCGGGTGCACTCCTCGGCGCCCGCGACGACCCGGACGTACACCACCGGCGACAGCGGCCGGAAGGTGTCGGTGCCCGACAGCCGCATCGTGAAGGGGCGTCCGGCGGTGGCCACCTCGGTCAGATGGGCCTCGACGGCAGGCAGCTCGGCGGCCTCCACCTCGGTCGGCGGCAGCAGCGTGACATGCGTGGGAATGCTGTGAGCCGCGGCGTCACCGAAGCCCGCGCGCCGCTCCTGGAGCAGGCTGCCGTGAGGCTCCGGGACCGCGATCGACACGCCGATCGTTACGGTCCCCACGTCGTCTCCTGTCGTCGTACCGATGGTCTGTCGTCGTACCGGGCGCCGTCTCCCGCCGCGCACCCGGCCGTTTCACCCCGACCGTTCGGGTCCCGGCCGTTTCGTCGCGGCCGTCCGGCTTTCGACTGTACGACCACGGGCGGGCCGGCGGCAGGCGCGACGACAGTGATGTGCAGCGCTCCGCGCGGGCCGCCGGGCGAGCGGTGGTGCGCCCGGGCGTCCGGCGGTCCGGCGCCGGTGTGGCGGCGCCGGGCGGGCCGGGGCCCGGTGGATCGGTGCCGGCGGCCGTGCGCCGGCGGATCAGGCTTGGCCGATCAGTGCTTGGCGGGCAGGAAGCCCACCTTCGCGTACGCCTGGGCGAGGGTCTCCGCGGCGACCGAACGCGCCTTCTCCGCACCCTTGGCCAGGATCGAGTCCAGCGTCTCCGGGTCGTCCAGGTACTGCTGGGTCTGCTCCCTGAACGGCGTCACGAACTCGACCATGATCTCGGCGAGGTCCGTCTTGAGCGCACCGTAGCCCTTGCCGACGTACTTCTCCTCCAGTTCGCCGATACCCGTGCCCGTGAGGGTGGAGTAGATGGTGAGGAGGTTGCTGACGCCGGCCTTGGTCTCCGGGTCGTAGCGGATCACGGTGTCCGTGTCGGTGACCGCGCTTCTGACCTTCTTCGCGGTGGCCTTGGGGTCGTCCAGCAGGTTGATGAGGCCCTTCGGCGTGGACGCCGACTTGCTCATCTTGGCGGTCGGCTCCTGGAGGTCGTAGATCTTCGCCGTCTCCTTGAGGATGTACGCCTTCGGGACGGTGAAGGTGTCGCCGTAGCGGCCGTTGAAGCGCTCGGCCAGGTCGCGGGTCAGCTCGATGTGCTGGCGCTGGTCCTCGCCCACCGGCACCTCGTGCGCCTGGTAGAGCAGGATGTCGGCGACTTGGAGGATCGGGTACGTGAACAGGCCGACGGACGTGCGGTCGGCGCCCTGCTTGGCGGACTTGTCCTTGAACTGGGTCATCCGGCCGGCCTCGCCGAAGCCGGTGAGGCAGTTCATCACCCAGGCGAGCTGGGCGTGCTCCGGCACATGGCTCTGGACGAACAGCGTGCAGCGGTCCGGGTCGAGTCCGGCGGCCAGCAGCTGGGCGGCGGCCACCCGGGTGTTGGCGCGCAGCTCGGCCGGGTCCTGCGTGACCGTGATCGCGTGCAGGTCGGCGAGCATGTAGAACGCGTCGTGGCTCTCCTGGAGGGACACCCACTGGCGTACGGCGCCGAGGTAGTTGCCGAGGTGGAACGAGCCTGCGGTGGGCTGGATTCCGGAGAGCACGCGAGGTCGATCAGTGGCCATGCTCACCATTCTCTCATTGACCGCCGCCCCCGCCGGGCCGGGTTTCCGCCCGCGAAGGGGGCTCGTACGGAACGGGGCCGCCCGTCGGCGGTGCGGCCGGGCGATGCGGTCGGGCGATGCGACCGCACGCGCCGCGCGGTCCGGACCGTGCGGCCGGACGCACCGCGCGGCGGCCCGCCGGGAAGGCGGACCGCCGCGCGCGGAGGCCGGGGGGCTCGGCCCCGGGCCCGCTCTCCGGGGCTTCGGGGACTCGGCCCCGGTCGATCGCCGAGGAGGCCGGGGGCTCAGCCGAGGTCGATCTCCGGGTAGAGCGGGAACGCGGCGACCAGGTCCGTGGCCCGCTGGGAGATCTCGTCCGCGATCTTCGGGTCGAGGACGTGCTGCGCCTTGGACGGCGCGCCCTTGCTGGTGGTGCCGGGCTCGGTGGTGGTCAGGACGCGGTCGATGAGGCCGGCCACCTCGTCCATCTCGGCGGTGCCGAGGCCGCGCGTGGTCAGGGCCGGGGTGCCGACGCGGATGCCGGAGGTGTACCAGGCGCCGTTCGGGTCGGCCGGGATGGCGTTGCGGTTGGTGACGATGCCGGAGTCCAGCAGCGCGGCCTCGGCCTGGCGGCCGGTGAGGCCGTAGGAGGAGGCCACGTCGATCAGGTTGAGGTGGTTGTCCGTGCCGCCCGTGACCAGGGTGGCGCCACGGCGCATCAGTCCCTCGGCGAGCGCGCGGGAGTTGTCCACGATCCGCTGGGCGTAGTCCTGGAAGGCGGGCTGCCGGGCCTCGGCCAGGGCGACGGCCTTGGCGGCCATGACGTGCGGCAGCGGGCCGCCGAGCACCATCGGGCAGCCCCGGTCGACCTGGTCCTTGAGCGAGTCGTCGCACAGCACCATGCCGCCGCGCGGGCCGCGCAGCGACTTGTGGGTGGTGGTGGTGACGATCTGCGCGTGCGGCACCGGGTCGAAGTCGCCGGTGAGGACCTTGCCGGCGACCAGGCCCGCGAAGTGCGCCATGTCGACCATCAGCGTGGCGCCGACCTCGTCGGCGATCTCGCGCATGATCCGGAAGTTCACCAGCCGGGGGTACGCCGAGTAGCCCGCCACGAGGATCAGCGGCTTGAACTCACGCGCCTGGGCGCGCAGCGCGTCGTAGTCGATCAGGCCGGTGGCCGGGTCGGTGCCGTAGGAGCGCTGGTCGAACATCTTTCCTGAGATGTTCGGGCGGAAGCCGTGGGTGAGGTGGCCGCCGGCGTCCAGGGACATGCCGAGCATGCGCTGGTTGCCGAACGCCTGGCGCAGCTCGGCCCAGTCGGCCTCGGAGAGGTCGTTGATCTGGCGGACGCCGGTCTTCTGCAGGAACGGCGCCTCGACGCGGTCGGCGAGGACGGCCCAGAAGGCGACGAGGTTGGCGTCGATGCCGGAGTGCGGCTGGACGTAGGCGTGGCGGGCGCCGAACAGCTCCTTGGCGTGCTCGGCGGCCAGCGACTCGACGGTGTCGACGTTGCGGCAGCCGGCGTAGAAGCGGCGGCCGACGGTGCCCTCGGCGTACTTGTCGCTGAACCAGTTGCCCATCGCGAGGAGGGTGGCCGGGGAGGCGTAGTTCTCCGAGGCGATCAGCTTGAGCATCTCGCGCTGGTCGGCGACCTCCTGGCCGATGGCGTCGGCGACGCCCGGTTCGACGGCGCGGATCACGTCGAGTGCGGCGCGGAAGGCGGTGGACTCGGTGGAGAGGGGCGCAGACATCTCTAGGACCTCCGGACGTGGCGTTCGGCGTTCACGGTACGGCCCAGGCGCACGGCACAGTTCACTCGCCGGGCCGCTCCCCGATGGTCCGTCCCATCCTCGGACCCCTGGTCGGGGTCCAGCGCGCCAGTCACGGCCCGCCGCCAGCCTACCGGGCGCCGCGCGCCGCCCGGTGCGGCCGTCCACCATGCGAGCGCTGCTCAGGCGCCGTCGTCCCCGGTCAGGCGCCACCGGCCGACCTCCCGGGAGGCGGAGTCGTACACCGCCGAGCCGTCGCCGGGCTCCAGGGCGTAGTGGTGCAGGTTGCCGCCCCAGTAGCGCAGGATCCGGCCCAGCTCGGCCGCCTTCTCCTCGGCGGGCCGCGTGTCGTCCACGGCGATCTCCAGCAGGAACCTCACGTCCCTCGTCTCCCCTCGTCTCCCCTCGGGCGGGGTCGGGTCCGGCGACCTCCGCCGGCTACGGCTTCCATTGTTTCATTGAGCCGCCCTTTGAGACTTTCCGGTACTTTCCGCCAGGCCTGGACAGGTGTGGGCGCGTAGTGGCTAGCGGAAGCCTCAAAGGCTGGGGAGGGGCGGTCTCCCGGCGGGAGACCGCCCCTCGCAGGATCTGAGAGGACCGCTGGACTCAGAGGATGACGTGCGGGAGGAAGCGCGCGTACTCGTCGGTGATCAGACCGGACGACTCGCGGATGCCGAGCCCGGCGGACTCGTCCCCGACGACCCAGGCGCCGAGGACGACGTGGTTGCCGTCGAAGGACGGCAGCGGGGCGAGGGCCTGGTAGCAGCAGGGCTCGTCGCGCACGGCCGGGTCGGCACCCGGCTCGTGCACGGTCACTCCCGCTCCCTCCCGGCCGAGCAGCGGCTTGGCGACGTAGCCGGGGCCGGCCGCCAGGTCGCGCGGGCCGTCCAGGTAGGCGGGGAGCAGGTTGGGGTGGCCCGGGTACAGCTCCCACAGGATCGCCAGCAGCGCCTTGTTGCTGAGCAGCATCTTCCAGGCGGGCTCGATCCACAGGGTGGAGCCGGTGCCGCCGCCGTTGTCGAGGGTGTCCAGGACGTGGTCGGCGAAACGGTCGGTGGTCAGCCACTCCCAGGGGTAGAGCTTGAAGATCGCCCGGATGAAACGCAGGCCGTTGTCGACGAACCGGCCGGACAGCGGGTCCCAGCCGATCTCCTCCATGGAGATCCAGTCGGTGGCGAGCCCGGCCTGCTCGGCGGTCTCCTTGAGGTAGGCGACCGTCATCAGGTCCTCGCCGAGTTCGTCGTCGGCGGAGTGCGCGAAGTGCAGCGGGCTGCCCGGCGGGAGCAGGTGGGCCTGCTTCCGCCAGGCGGCGACGAGGCGTTCGTGCAGGGAGTTCCACTGGTCGGCGCCGGGGAAGCGATCCTCCATCCAGAACCACTGCGGCGAGGCCGCCTCCACCAGCGAGGTGGGGGTGTCGGCGTTGTACTCCAGCATCCTGGCCGGGCCCGTGCCGTCGTAGCGCAGGTCGAACCTTCCGTAGACGGAGGGGAGTTCTGCGCGGCGGTGCCAGGACTCGGCGACCGCCCCGGCGACCTGCGGGTCGGTGATGCCGAGGTCGGCGAAGCGGCCGGCGGTGACGATGTGGTCGGCCGCCGCCAGGCACATGCGGTGCAGTTCCCCGACGGTCTCCTCCAGCGCCTCGACCTCGGGCAGCGAGAAGACGTAGTACGCGCTCTCGTCCCAGTAGGGGCGCAGGGAGTCGTCGGGGTACCGGGTGAGGGGGTAGATGAGCCCCTGGGCCTCGACCGTCTGCTGCCAGCCGGGCCGGGGCGCGATCGTACGGCGCTCCATCGCGGGCGTCAGCCGCCGGACTTGCCGTGGCCGCCGCCGAAGCCGCCCCGGTCCACGCCGCCGTGGCCGCCCCCGGACCCGCCCGAACTGCTCGAACCCTTGCGGGGCTTGGTGAGGGAGCCGCCGCTGACCCAGCCGCTCTTCTTCTTGCCGCCGTAGTACCAGACGCCGTTGACGGAGGTCTTGCCGGTGCCGGTGGACTTGCAGTACTTGTCCGAGACGACCTTGTAGCCCTTGGCCATGGTGTAGCTGCTGCGGTCGACGCACCGCTTGTCCGGGTCGGAGGAGCAGGCGCTGAGCGCCGTCGCGAGCAGGCCCATGCCGCCGAGCACCACCGTCGCCGACCGAAGTTGTCGCCGTGCGTCCGCCATGTCCGTCTCTCCCCGTTGCAGTCGATGGTGTGCCGTTCGCCGGTCACGGGTGGGTGGCCGGTTTCCGACCGCCAGCCTAAGGACTCCGGCATGCGCATGCCCAGGGGGTACCGGTTCAGGCCCGATCCGGGCCGCGGGGCGGGAGCGGGGTGAGCGCAGCGCTTAGAGTCGCCGGGTGCTCTTGGGAATGGTGTGCGCGCTCGGCGCGGCGGTGTGTTTCGGTACGGCGACGGTCCTCCAGGCGGTCGCCGCCCGGGCCGCGGCCGGCGCCGAGGGGGGTTCGGGCGGGGACGCGGCGCTGCTGCTGCGGGCCCTGCGGCAGTGGCGGTACCTGGCGGGCCTGGCCCTGGACGGGCTCGGCTTCCTGCTCCAGATCGTGGCGCTGCGCTCGCTGCCGATCTACGCGGTCGGCGCCGCCCTGGCGTCCAGCCTCGCGGTGACGGCGGTGGCCGCCGCACGGCTGCTGCGGGTGCGGCTGAGCGGCACGGAGTGGGCGGCGGTGGGCGTGGTCTGCGCCGGTCTGGCCATGCTGGGGCTGGCCTCGGGCGCCGAGGGGCACGAGGACGGCTCGGCGGCGCTGCGGTGGGCGATGCTGGCCGCCGCGCTGGCCGTGCTGGCGCTCGGCGCGGTCGCCGGGCGCCTCCCGGAGCGGGGCCGGGCGCTGCTGCTGGGGCTGGGCGCCGGGTTCGGTTTCGGCGTGGTCGAGGTGACGGTACGGCTGGTGGACTCGGTCAGCCCGGTGAAGCTGTTCGCCAATCCGG
This sequence comes from Streptomyces sp. NPDC093260, assembly GCF_040683715.1. Lineage (NCBI taxonomy): Bacteria > Bacillati > Actinomycetota > Actinomycetes > Kitasatosporales > Streptomycetaceae > Streptomyces > Streptomyces sp. NPDC093260. The sequence continues at coordinate 221,706 of NZ_JBFBEK010000007.1, read as the reverse complement.
CGGCGTACGCGCTGGTGCTGGGCGGCGGCGCGGCGTTCCTGCTGCTGACCTCGGCCCTGCAGCGCGGCTCGGTGACGACGGCGACCGCGGGCATGGTCCTCGGCGAGACGCTCGGCCCGGCGGCGGCCGGCGTGGTCTGGCTCGGCGACCGCACCCGCGACGGCCTGGCCTGGCTGGCGGTGCTCGGTTTCGCGGTGGCGGTCGCCGGTGCGCTGGCCTTGGCCCGGTTCGGTGAGGCCCCGGCGGAGGGGACTCCGGCGGGAAGGACGCCGGAGACACCGGTGGGGGGCTCGCGGTGAGGGGACGCGGCGAACCGGGGTGAGGGGGCGCGGCTTGCGGTGAGGAGCACGCGACGGGGCGGCGGGCGGCCGGGTGCCGGCGCGTGGACGGGTGCGGCGTGGCGAGGGGCGTGCGGCGGGGCGGTGCGTCGCGCTGGGGTGCGGTGACGCGGTGTACGGCCGGGGACGGTCACGGCAGGACCCGGCACAGGGCGTCCAGGGCCGCCGGCCAGCCGTGGTCCGGTGGGGTGCCGTAGCCGACGACCAGGGCGTCGTCCGGGGCGCCCGCACCGGCCAGTTCGTGGCGGAAGCGGGCGAGGCCGTAGAGCGCGAGGCCCTGCCAGGCCGCCGCCCGGACCACCGTCGGCTCGGTGCCGGACGGCAGCGGCAGGACGGCGTGCAGACCGGCCGCGATCCCGGTGGCGCGGATGTGGGGGGCATGGGCGGCGAGCGCCGCGACGAGGGCGTCCCGGCGCCTCCGGTAACGCAGCCGGGCCGCGCGCACATGCCGGTCGTAGGCGCCGGAGGTCAGGAACTCAGCGAGTGTCAGCTGGTCCAGCACCCCGCAGGTCTCGGTGGCGCCCTTGGCCTCGGCGGCCTCCCGGGCGAGGGACGGCGGCAGCGCCATCCACGCGAGCCGCAGCCCGGGCGCCAGGGACTTGCTCGCCGTGCCGAGGTAGACGACCTGGTCGGGCGCGAGGCCCTGGAGCGCGCCGACCGGCTGGCGGTCGTAGCGGAACTCGCCGTCGTAGTCGTCCTCCAGGACCAGGCCGCCGGTGCGCCGGGCCCAGTCGATGACGGTGGCGCGCCGGTCCGGTCCGAGCGGCACCCCGAGGGGGAACTGGTGCGACGGCGTGAGCAGGACCGCCCCCGCGTCCCCGAGGCCGGCGGTGACGGTGCCCTGTGTGTCGAAGGGCAGCGGCCGGGTGCGCAGTCCGGCCCGGGCCAGCAGGTTCCAGTGCACGTCCAGACCGTAGGAGTCGACGGCCACGGTGGAGGCCCCGCGGCGGCGCAGCACCTCGGCGAGGATGCGCAGTCCGTGCGCGAACCCCGCGCAGATGAGCACGTGGTCCGGGTCGGTGCGCACGCCGCGGGCGCGGGCGAGGTAGCCGGCGAGGGCGGCGCGCAGTTCCGGCAGGCCGCGCGGGTCGCCGTAGCCGAGGGCCTGGTTCGGGGCCGTGGTCACGGCCCGGCGGGCGGCGCGGAGCCAGGCGGCGCGCGGGAAGGAGCCCAGGTCGGGGGTGCCGGGGCGCAGGTCGTGGCGGGGGCGCGGCTGCGTGCGGGCCGGGTGCGCCGGGCCGGCGGGCGGGGCCTGGGTGAACGGCGCGGCGGGCACCGTCGTGGCGACCCGTGTGCCCGAGCCCTGGCGGGCGGTGAGCCAGCCCTCGGCGACCAGATCGGCGTAGGCGTCGGCGACCGTGTTGCGGGCGACGCCCAGGTCGAGGGCGAGGGCACGGGAGGACGGCAGCCGGGTGCCGGGAGCCAGCCGGCCGGTGCGCACGGCCTCGCGCAGCGCGTCGGTCAGTCCGCGCCGCACGCCCGGTCCGGTCGGTTCCAGGTGCAGGTCGACGCCCAGAGTGGCCCACGTTTCCACCATGGAAATGGACCATACTCCTGGGATGCTTCGTGCCTAGGGTCGAGTGCGTGACCACGACGAACAAGACACCGAACACGGCACCGGACACCACGGCGAACACGACGGCGAGGACGGCCGGGTACGCGCCCGAGCGGGCGCCGCGGCTGGAGTGGGCCAGGCACGCCCCCGAGGTCTACAAGGCGATGATCCGGCTGGACACCGCCGCCAAGCAGGGCCTGGACGAGCGGCTGTACGAACTGGTCAAGATCCGCGCCTCGCAGCTCAACCACTGCGCGTTCTGCCTCGACATGCACACCAAGGACGCCCTCGCGGCCGGTGAGAGCGTGGAGCGGATCGTGCAGCTCAGCGCCTGGGAGGAGTCGCGGCACTTCTACACGGAGAAGGAACTGGCCGCGATCGAGCTGACCGAGGCGATCACCGTCCTGACCGACGGCTTCGTCCCCGACGAGGTCTACGACCGGGCCGCCGGCCTGTTCGAGGAAGCCGAGCTGGCCCAGCTGATCGCCGCGATCACGGTGATCAACGCCTGGAACCGGTTCGGCGTGACCACCCGGATGACGCCGGGCCACTACCGGCCGGGGCGGCACGCGTGAGCCGTTCGCAGCTGCTGGACCAGAAGGTCTTCCAGGCGATGCGGGCGGTCGGCGCGGCCGCCAAGAAGGGGCTCGGCGACCCGGTCCTCGCCGAGCTGGTCATGATCCGGGCCTCGCAGGTCAACCACTGCGCCTTCTGCCTGGACATGCATCTGCGGCTCGCCCGTGAGCACGGCGAGTCGGAGGACCGCATCGAGCTGCTGAACGCCTGGGAGGAGGCCGAAGGCCGCTACACCGAGCGGGAGCGGGCCGCGCTCGCCCTGACCGAGGCGGTCACCGTGCTCACCGACGGCTTCGTCCCGGACGAGGTGTACGGGACGGCCGCCAAGCTGTTCGACGAGGCGGAACTGGCCCATCTCATCGCGCTGATCACCGCCATCAACAGCTGGAACCGGCTGATGGTCAGCCGCCGGGTGCCGCCGGGGGGCCGGCAGGCGTGAGGGGCTGAGCCCCCGGGCGGGCGGCACGTCCCGGGGCCGGGTGCCCCGGCGGCCCCGGCCCGGGGCGGTCGGCGCGCAGGGGCCGGTCGCGGGGCAGGACCCGGTGGTCCGGTGGCCCCGTTGCGCGGCGGGTGGCACGGGGGTTCATCCGCTTCGGGAACGGGACCACTGGGCCAGCGTCTCCCGGAAGCACTGCCGCAGCCAGGCGTGCGCCGGATCGGCGTCGTGGCGCGGATGCCAGGCCAGCCCCATCCCGAGCACGGGCAGGTCCAGCGGCACATCGAAGGTGACCAGCCCCAGCGCGGCGGCCAGCGGCAGCCCCCACGCCGTGATCAGCCCCACCAGATCGCTGTCGCGCAGGACGAACAGCGCGGCCGGGAAGGTCCCGACGGCGCCCACCACCCGCCGGGTCAGGCCGAGTCCGGCGAGGGCCGTGTCGACGGGGCCGTGCAGCCGGCCGCGCCGCGAGACGGACAGATGCTCGGCCGCGGCGTACCGCTCGGGCGTCATCTCACCGGTGAGCAGCGGGTGTCCGGCCCGTACGACGCCGACCATCCGGTCCTCGTACAGGTGCTCGGTGCGCACCTCGGGCGAGGTCGAGTCGATCACCCCGACCTCCAGGTCGGCGGTGCCCTGCCGCAGGAACGGCGCGTCCACATGGCTCTCGCCGAGGAACCGGATACGGATGCCGGGCGCCTCCCGGGCCGCCCGCGCGAACAGGGCCGCACCGCAGGAGGCGGGGACGGCGTCGTGGCACAGCACCGAGAACGTGCGGGTCACGGTGCGCAGATCGGCGTCACGGCCCGGTGTGAACAGGGCGCGGGCGCGCTCCACCACCGCGCTCACCTCGGCGCGCACGGCCAGCGCGTGCGGGGTCGGCACCATGCGCCGGCCCGCGCGCACCAGCACCGGATCGCCCAGCGCCTTGCGGATGCGGCCGAGGGTGCGGCTCATGGCCGGTTCGGACAGGTGCAGCCGCCGGGCGGCTCCCTGCACGCTCTGCTCCTCCAGGAGGACGTCGAGGGCGAGCAGCAGATTGAGGTCGATCCCGGTGGGGGCCGCGGCGGGTCCGCGCCCGCCCGGGTCCATGGATTGCGTCACGCGCATCTTTCCCTTGCCGAGATTGCACTGGAGTGCAGGTCACCTCCGAGCCTACGGTGGCAGGGCATCCCCCACCACACCGGTCTCCCTGGAGGAGCCATGCCTTCGCCCGCCCGCAACTCCGGCCTGCCCGCGGACTCCCGTGTCCGCGCCTCCCCCGCCGGGGCCCCCGACGGCCCGGCCGCCGCCGCCCGCGCACCCGGCGACGAACCCGGCGGGGGCGCCGCCGGAAGCGCGGCGGGGAGCGCGAGCGGGAGCGCGGCCCGGGGCGCCGGCGCCCCGGTGAGTGCACTGAGGCGCGCCACGCTGCTCACCCTGTGCGCCTGCGTCCTGGTCGCCCAGAGCATGGTCGCCGCCATCAACCTGCTGATCCCGCAGCTCACTTCGTCGTCACTGCACCTGACGCACAGCGCCGTCCTGTGGACGGTCGACGCCTACGTCATCGCCTTCGCCGGGCTGCTCATCCCGGCCGGGGCGCTCGGTGACCGGCACGGCCGCAAGGGCGCTCTGCTCGCCGGACTCGCCCTGTTCGCCGCGGGCGCCGCCACCAGCGCGCTCGCCACCGGACCCGCGCTGCTCATCGCGGGCCGGGGCCTGTCCGGAGCGGGCGCCGCACTGATCACCCCGGCCACGGTGTCGATCCTGGTGCACCTCACCACCCCCCAGCACCGCGCCCGCGCGCTGGCCTCCTGGACCCTGGCCATCGGCCTCGGCGGGCTGGCGGGCAACCTCGGCGGCGGGCTGGTCGGCCAGTACCTGTCCTGGCGCGCCCTGTTCGCGGTGATGGTGCCGCTGGCCGCCGCACTCGCCGCGGCCGTCGCCCTCGCCGTGCCCCGCACCGCGCGGGCGGCCCTCGGCAACCCCGACCCGCTGGGCACCGTGCTCCTCACCGCGGGCCTGGTCGCCGCGCTGTCCGGCATCATCGAGGGACCCGCGTACGGCTGGGGCTCGCCCCGGATCGTCGCCGCGTTCGCGGTCGGCGCGCTGCTCGTCGCCCTCTTCGCCCGGCACGCCCTGCGCTCGCCCGCCCCGCTGTTCGACCCCCGGGTCTTCGCCCGGCCCCGGCTGCGCGCCGCCACCCTCGGCACGGCCACCGGCTTCTTCGGCCTGTTCGCCCTCTTCTACGTCAACTCGCAGTATCCGCAAGGGATCAAGGGCTACGGCGCCGCCCTCACCGGAGTGGCGATCGTGCCGCTCACCGTCGGCATGGCGCTGGTGCCCAGGCTGGCCGCCCGCTGGTCGGACCGGCCGCGCCCGGTGATCGGCGGCGGGCTAGCGCTGATCGGCCTCGGGCTGCTCGGCGCGTCCACCGCCGACGCGGGCACGCCGTACGCGCTGTACGCCTGCTGGCTGCTGGTGATCTCCGCGGGCACCGGACTCAGCATGCCCGCGCTCACCGTCGGCGTGGTCACCTCGCTCCCGCCGCACCAGGCGGGGCTCGGCTCGGGCCTCGGCACCTCCGCCCGCGAAGTCGGCGCGGCCCTGGGCGTCGCCGTCACCGGCACGGTCCTGTCCGCCCACCAGGGCGCCCACGCCCTGGCCGACGGCATGGCGCCCGCCCTGCGCGTCGTCGCCCTGCTGGTCCTGGCGGCGACGGCGGCGGTGGTCACCGGCTACGGCCGGGACGGCGGACGAGAGCGGCGTCCGGGACGCAGTGCGGGGCCGGGCGCACGGCGGCGTGCCGGACGGGGCGCGGCCTGAGCCGCTCCCGCCCGGGCGCGGCGCGCGAACGGCCACGGGCCCCGTCCCGGAGGATTCCGGAACGGGGCCCGTGTCGGCTCGTGACGAACACGGGCCGTCGCGTGCGACCGTGACTGCGGATCAGTCCCGGGCGAGGGCTCAGAGCTCAGGCAAGAGCCCGGGCGCGGTTCAGATGAGGCCGAGGGAGCGGACCGCCTCGCGCTCCTCCTCCAGCTCCTTGACGGAGGCGTCGATGCGGGTGCGGGAGAACTCGTTGATCTCCAGGCCCTGCACGATCTCGTACGTGCCGTCCTTGACGGTGACCGGGAAGGAGGAGATGAGGCCCTCCGGGACGCCGTAGGAGCCGTCCGACGGGATGCCCATGGAGACCCAGTCGCCCTCGGCGGTGCCGTTGACCCAGGTGTACACGTGGTCGATGGCCGCGTTGGCGGCGGAGGCGGCCGACGAGGCGCCGCGGGCCTCGATGATGGCCGCGCCGCGCTTGGCGACGGTCGGGATGAAGTCCTCGGCCAGCCACTTCTCGTCGTTGACGACCTCGGCGGCGTTCTTGCCGGCGACCGTGGCGTGGAAGATGTCCGGGTACTGGGTGGCGGAGTGGTTGCCCCAGATGGTCAGCCGCTTGATGTCGGCGACCGTGGTGCCCGTCTTCTTCGCGAGCTGGGTCAGCGCGCGGTTGTGGTCCAGCCGGGTCATCGCGGTGAAGCGCTCGGCCGGTACGTCCGGGGCGGCGGCCTGGGCGATCAGCGCGTTGGTGTTCGCCGGGTTGCCGACGACCAGCACCTTGACGTCGTCCGCCGCGTGGTCGTTGATGGCCTTGCCCTGCGGCTTGAAGATGCCGCCGTTGGCCTCCAGGAGGTCACCGCGCTCCATGCCCTTCGTCCGCGGCCGGGCGCCGACGAGGAGGGCGACGTTCGTGCCGTCGAAGGCGACGTTCGGGTCGTCGGTGATGTCGATGCCCTGAAGGAGCGGGAACGCGCAGTCGTCCAGCTCCATGGCCGTGCCCTCGGCGGCCTTGAGCGCCGGGGTGATCTCCAGCAGGCGCAGCTTGACCGGCACGTCCGCGCCGAGCAGCTGGCCGGAGGCGATGCGGAAGAGCAGGGCGTAACCGATCTGGCCGGCCGCGCCGGTGACGGTGACGTTCACGGGAGTGCGGGTCATGGCGTTCTCCGTATGACAGCTGGCGGTGGGGCGTCCCTGCCCCGGGGAGCTGGACCGCTCGTCCGGTTCGTGACCGTGTGCCGCCGCGATGATCGATCAAAGGTACGGATGATCGATCTCTTGGCGTCAAGAGAGATCCACCGGTCAGGCTATCGCGCATCCGGGATCACGCACCGCCCGGACCCTGTGGCCCGTCCCACAGAGTGACCGGACGACGGCGGTCGGCGGCGGTCGCCGGCACGAGGTGGCGGCCGCCCGTCCAGGAGAGGTGGGACGAGGGCGGCCGCCGTACGGGGGTTACCGAAGCAACCTGACTTCCCGTGGGGGGTGCCTGTTCGTCTGCCCCGTTCCGCGCGCCTCATGCGCGGCTCACGCCGTTTCTCTTCCCGCTGCCCCGGAACTCGCTCGCTACACCCCGTGACGGGATCGCCTCATCGGGTGTATTCCTGCCTCACTGAGTGCATTCCTGCCGGCCCGACGCCGCCAGGGTCACGCACGCCGTCGCCTGCGTCGTGTCCGTCACGGCCACCATCGGCGTGTACGCGATCGTGTCCCCGGCGGTCTCGACCGTGTCGCTCTCCTCGCGCGCACCGGCCTTGAACCGGACCCGGTCACCCTGCGCGGCCTGCGTGATACGGCCCCAGGCCGCGCCGCAGGTCTTGCTGTAGCGGACCTCGACGAGGGTCGTGCCGACGGTGATGCTCCGGGTCGTGGTCACCTGCGCACGACTGCACCCCGTGGTCTCTGCGTCCTTGCCGGTGCAGCCCGCGCCGACGCACTTCACCCCGGGCGGCGGACTCACGGACTTGCTGGCCGACGGGGACGGCGTCCCGCCCGCGCGCCCGGACTTCCCGCCGCCGATGCCGCCGGTGACGTAGAAGACGACGCCCATCACCAGCAGCGCGGTGACCAACCCGGCGAGGAACATCGTCACCTGCCGCCGCAGCGGGGTGCTGCCGCGCGGAGCCTTCATCGGCTCGCTGCGCGGGGCCGGGGGGAAGGGGGCGTCGGCGCCCGGGGCGCCTGGGACTCCGGGGATCCCCGGGGCTCCGGGGACGCCCGCGCCGAGAGGGCCGACGGCGCCCGGGCCGTGCGGGCCCCCGGCGCCCGGGCCGTACAGGCCCGCGGGTGCGGCGCCCGCGCCCGGGCCGTACGGCTGCGCGGTGCCGGTCGCATACGGGGCGGCCTGGGCGCCCGCCGCGTACGGGGCCGCGGTACCGCCGCCCGGGGTGCCGGGCGTACCGGCGGGAGCCACGGCACCGGGAGCACCGGGGCCCTGGGGGGCGCGCTTGCCGCCCATGGGAGCCGGGCCCCGATATCCGGCCACCCGCCAGGAGTTGCCGCCGGAGGACGACGCGGCGTCGGAGCCGGACGCCTTGGCCCCCTTGCCGGAGGCGGACGCCGAACCGGGGCGGGACGCCTTGTTGGTGCCGGGGGTCGCGGCGGAGTCCGGAGCGGTGCGGGAAGCCGGCGCCGCTGGCGTACCGGTGGCGGGGGTGGAGCCGGGACCGGAGGGGGAGGCCGAGGCGGTGTCGGACGGGGTGGCCGGCCTGACGTCGGTGCCCGAAGCCGGCGTGGCAGGCGACGCGGCACCGCGGCCGGCGGAACCAGGACGGGAGGCCGGCGTGGCGTCGGAGGGCGGCGTGGTGCCGGGGCCCGGTGGAGCGTCAGGAAGCGTCGTGGTACCGGGGGTCGGCGCGATGCCGTGAGCCGGTGCGGCGTCGGCGAGGGTGTCGGTGGGCGAGGCCGCGTCCGTACGGGCCCCGGAACCGCCCGCGCTCCCGGCCCCGCTCCGGGCGCCCGCCTTCACGTCGTACCCGGGGTCGTCCTCGGGGTCGGTCCGGACGGCCCACGAGGCCCGCGCACGCGGCCGGGCGTCCTTCGGCTCGTCCCGCACCGCCCGTTCCCGCCCGGCGGCCCCTGCACGCGCGTCCGCGTCGTCGGCCGTCGGCTGCAACGGCACCGTGGGGGAGACCCCCGCGGGGCCCGCGATCCCGGGCACCAGCCGACCGGTCACCGCACCGCCTGGGGCGGCCACGTCACCGTCACGCGTCTTGCCGTCCCCGGTGTCCGGGCCTCCCGGCGTGCCGTCCTGGCGGGCCCCGTCCGCCCCCGCCGCCCCGAACTCACCGAGCGCGGCGCGGGCCCGGGATATCCGGATGGCCTCCATCGTGCGGTCGTGGCGCAGTTCCGCGCGGCTCCAGGCGCGTTCGGCCAGTTCCCACATGGTGGTGAGGTGGACGGGGTTGGCACCGGTGACCTCGGCGAGGGCGACGACCGCGCCCTTGGGCGCGAGGAGCCGCCCGCCCAGGTACCGCTCCCAGGAGGTCTTGCTGTAGCCCGTACGGTCGGCGAGCGCGGCGACGTTCAGTCCGCTGCGGTCCACGAGCCGCCGCAATTGGCTCGCGAACTCCTTGACCTGCGGATCGAGTTCATCGGGCAAGGCCTTCCAACGAGGCATTGCTGCATCCCCCTCTTCCCCGATTACGTGCCGGCTCTTCCCCGCGCGCGCCCTTTCCGACGGGAACACGCACCGATGCGCTGATTGTCCACGCTAATCCGTGTGGTCGAAGACCGGCCGCCGGACGGCTCCGCCGCGGGACCCCATTTTGTCAACACATCGACAGGAGTGGCCCCCTCCGCACGGTGCGGGGCCGGGCGGGGGCGCTCCTGTGGCGAAGCGCGGACACCGTAGCGGAACCGTCACTTCCGTGCCACAGCGCACGGACAGCCGTTGAACAGCGCGTTCCGGGTGCAGGAAGGTTGGTCCCGGCGGCGGCCCGTCCTTGCTCGGGGGAGAGGACGGGCCGCCGTCGCGGCGCGGACCAGGTCTTTCGTTCGGATCAGGCCGATGAGGGAGCGGAGCCGGGCGCCGCGCATCGCAAGCCGGAGGGTCGTCCGCGTACTGGATGTACGCGGACGGTCCCGACGACGCGGAGAGGCGCCGTAACAGGCGTCGCGGGCCGGACGGGACTCCCGAAACACGCCCTAGCTGTTGCGGACGGTGAAGTGCAACGCGTCGTCCAGGAACGGTATCTCCAGCCACGGCTTCGGCTGGGCCATCAGCGCCAGCAACACGATGGCGACGCCGAGGACGCCGTAGGTGACGATGTCCGTGAACCGGGAGCGGACGGCGAGCATGCCGACCCGCGGCAGCAGCCAGCGCAGCGCGGCGCCGCCCAGCAGCGCGGCGCCGATCAGCAGCAGCCCGACCCGGAACGCGTCCAGGGCGGTCACCAGCAGGCCGAGCCCGACCGTGATCAGCACGGCCAGCAGCGGCCACTGCCGGGCGGGTGCCGGGGCGTCGCCGGGCGCGGCCCGGCCACCGCCCTCGGGACGGGCCGTGTCCCTGGTGAACAGCGGGAAACGGCGCGTGACCCGGCGCGGCCGCCCTTCGGCGTCCGGCGCGCTGACCGGATCCAGCACTTCGATCTCCGGCTCCTCGGAGGTCTGCTCCGCCGGGGGCTCGGGGGTCGCCTTCCTCTCCGGGGGTGCGGGGGTGGTCTTTTCGTCCGGCCGCGCGGAGGACGACTTCCGCTCCGGCTGGCCGGAGACGTCCGACGAGGAGCCGGAGGCCGGCTTCCTCCCGGGCTCGCCGGATGCCGCCACCGGTCCTCCGGCGGTCTTCACCGAGCCTCCGGAGGTCTGCCCAGACCCTCCGGCGGGCTTCGCGACGGCCCGCGCCCGGCGGGGGCCGCCCGCCTCAGCCGACACTGCGCTCCGCCGCCTCGACCACGTTGACCAGCAGCTGGGCCCGGGTCATCGGGCCGACGCCGCCCGGGTTCGGGGACAGCCAGCCGGCCACCTCGGCGACGTCCGGGTGCACATCGCCGACGATCTTGCCCTCGGCATTGCGGGAGACGCCGACGTCGAGCACGGCGGCGCCCGGCTTGACGTCCTCCGCGCGGATCAGGTGCGGGGAACCGGCCGCGGCGACGATGATGTCGGCCCGCTTGAGGTGGGCGGACAGATCACGGGTGCCGGTGTGGCACTGGGTGACCGTGGCGTTCTCGCTGCGCCGGGTGAGCAGCAGCGGCATCGGCCGGCCGATGGTCACACCGCGGCCGACGACCACGACCTCGGCGCCCTTGATCTCCACGCCGTAGCGGCGCAGCAGGGTCAGCACGCCGTTGGGCGTGCAGGGCAGCGGGGCCGGCTCGTTGAGGACCAGGCGGCCGAGGTTCATCGGGTGCAGGCCGTCGGCATCCTTGTCGGGATCCATCAGTTCGAGGATGCGGTTCTCGTCGATGCCCTTGGGCAGGGGCAGTTGGACGATGTAGCCGGTGCAGGACGGGTCCTCGTTCAGCTCGCGGACGACCGCCTCGATCTCCTCCTGGGAGGCGGTGGCCGGCAGCTCGCGCTGGATGGAGGCGATGCCGACCTCGGCGCAGTCGCGGTGCTTTCCCGCGACGTACTTGCGGCTGCCGGGGTCGTCACCGACCAGGATCGTGCCGAGGCCGGGCGTGACGCCCTTCTCCTTCAGCGCCGCCACGCGGGCGGTCAGATCGGACTTGATCGCGGCTGCGGTGGCCTTGCCATCGAGAATCTGGGCGGTCATGGTCCCATCCTCGCGGATGAACCTGTGCCGGTTCCAATCCGGGGGGCCGCTCGGCGGCGCGCCCCCGCCGCCGCCCCCGTTCCCGCCACGTGTCCCGCCCGCGGCCCGTGCGGGGCCGTTGGGCCGCTACGCGGCCCGTAGGTGACCTCCGTGATCAGCGATGTTGCGCTTGCACAACACATCGCATCACCTACGGAATGCGGCTGGACAAGTAAGCAGTCGGTCAAGAACGATGAACACAACAGTGCCGCGGGCAGCTCATCGGGGGGACGGGCCGCAATCTCTGTAGATCTCTCCTCCGTACGGTGCCGCGCGTCGTCCCCGCACTTGATCAACGGAGGAAACCCCGCCATGAGTTACGGCGATCCGAACAACCCGTACGGCCCGCCCCAGGGCCAGCCCGGCTACCCGCCGCAGCAGCCGGGGTACGGCGCGCCCCAGCCGGGCCAGGCTCCCGGCTACGGGTACCCGCAGGCCCCGCCGGTCGGCCAGCCCTACGGCTACGGCGCCGGTCCCCAGGAGATGCCCGGCCTGATGAAGACCGCCCGGGTGCTGCTGTTCATCCTGGCCGGTCTCCAGCTGCTCTTCGGCCTCATCGTCGGCATCCTGGCGGGCGCGGCGCAGGACACCTCCAGCGCCTTCGGCTCCGGCGACGACACCAAGGCCGCCACCGGGCTCATCATCGCCATCGCGATCGTCCTGCTGGCCTTCGGCGCCCTGTCGATCTTCCTGGGAGTCAAGCTCAAGACGGGCGGCACGGGCATCCGCGTCACCACGATCGTGTACTCCTCGCTGATGATCCTCGGCGGTCTCAGCAACCTCGTCCGGGGCGGCGGCGGCTCGGGCACCTTCGGTGGCATCATCTCGCTCGCCATCGCCGGCATCATCCTCGCGTCCATGGTGAACGGCTCGGCCTCCGCCTGGTTCAACCGCCCGCGCTACTGAGCGTGGGAACCACCGCCGAGTCCCACCGCGCACTTCGCGCCGTTCGTCCACAGGGCCGTGCCCCGCTTGTCCACAGGCGGGACACGGCCCCTGCGCGTCGCCCTAATCTGGAGCCCGTAGCCGTACAGGCACGGGGAGACGCACCTTGTACAGCATCATCGTGGTACCTCCGCCGACCACGGAGGACGAACGAAACAGCGCCCAGATCCGGCTGGCACCCGGCGACCGCCTCACTTTCGGGCGCTCCGCCGGGGGCAACGACCTGGTGATCCGGCACGACGGGGTGTCCCGCCGGGCCGGCCGCATCACCGCGCACGGCGCCTTCTGGATACTGAGCAACCTCTCCACCCACCAGACCTACGTCGTGGAGAACCCGGAGGGCGCCGGCGAGCACATCAAGGTGGGGCCGGGCCGGCTGGACGCGCCGATCCCGTTCGAGTTCTCCCGGATCGTGCTGCCGGCGGCCGGGGACCTGCTGCCGATCGAGGTGTGGGCGCCCCGGCACGACTATCTGGAGGGTGCGGACGGCCCGGACGGCGAACCCACCGCGCCCGCCTTCTCCGTGGACCGCGCCAAACGCTACTTCGCGGTCCTCGCCGCGCTGTGCGAACCCCGACTGCGCGGCGACCCGCACGCACCGCTGCCCACCGTCGACCAGGTGGTCGACCGGCTGCGTCCCGTCTGGCCCGCCGCCTCCCGCGCCTCGGTCCAGTGGAACATCGACTACCTGGCCGTGAAGCTCCGGCTCAAACCAGGCCCCGACACCGCCGACACGGGCCCCCGCCTCAACGGCAAGAAGGAGACACTGGTCTCCCTGGCCCTCCGCTTCGACCTGGTGAGGGAGGCCGACCTCACGGTCCTGTCGGCCCCCCGGAGCGCAACGGTCCCGCTCGGCGACGGAGCCGACGGAGCGGCCCGCCCCGAGGCGACCCGGTGACCGAGACGTACGCCGTCGTGGTCCCGCGCGGCTACCGGGTCGGCGTCTGGGAGGTACGCCGCCCCCTCGCCACAGGCGCCTTCGGCAGCGTCTACGAGGCCCGCCGCATCGACGACCCCCCACCCCCCACGGGCCCCCCGGCGCCTGGCCGTACAGGTCATCCGGCGTCCCCGGAGTGCGTGGACAGCCGTGCCGCTTCGTGCCCCACAACCGGCACGCCCCCCTCAGCAGCCACAGGCAGCCAGGCGCCCTCGGGCGACGCGGCGCCCCCGGGGGCCGCGGGCGGAAGGGCCACGCCGGACGCCGCAGGCGGAGGGATGCTGCCGGAGACCGCAGACACCCCAGCACGCACACGGGCGGCAAGCGGCAGGGCACGGTCGAATGCCACGGACCGCACACCCGCCTTACCAGCCACGAGCGGCAGGGCGCCCACGGGAGCCGCAGATACCGCAGTTCGCCCAGGCGCCGGAGGCACCGCAGCGCTTGCAGCGTCCGCCGGTGGCCAAGCCCCCTCGGCGGCCACGGACGGCGTGGCAGCCCTACCGGCCGCAGGCGGCAAGGTGCCCCCAGGGGCCGCAGGCAGCCCCGTCCCCGCGGAGGCGGCGGGCAGCCCGACGCCCTCGGCGGCCACGGACGGCGTGGCAGCCCGGCACGCCGCAGGCGGCACGGCGCCTCCGAGGGCCAAGCGCGGCAGGGCGTCCTCTCGGTCCGCGTCGGGTCCGGCGCTCCCGGACGTCGCCGCCCTGAAGTTCCTCCCCACCGGCACCGGCACCCCGCGCCGCCTCACCCACCTGCGTGAACTGGTCGAACGCGAAGTCACCTTGCACCGCCGGCTCAGTCGCCCTCGGCTGATCCGGATGTACGAGACGCTGACTGTGGACGACCCGACCTGCCCCGACCTGGACGGCGCTACCGTGCTCGTCCTGGAGAAGGCGGAGGGCTCGCTGGCCGCCCTGCTCGCCGCCGAGCCCCGCCCCGCCGTCGGCCCGGCACTGCTGGCGCAGATCTGCGAGGGCCTGGCCCAACTGCACCGGGCAGGCTGGGTGCACGGCGACCTCAAACCGGCCAACGTGCTGCTGATGCGCGACGGTTCAGCACGCCTGGCCGACTTCAACACGGCCGCCGAGCTGGAGGGCACCCACGCCTACTCCCCCGCTTTCTCCACCCCCGACTACACCCCGCCCGAACTGCTGTGGTCGGAGGTCGGCGTGCGGGGCCTCCAGGTGCGTCCCTCCGCCGACGTGTGGGCCTTCGGCGTCCTCGCTCATCTCACCCTTACCGGCTCCTTCCCTCTCCCCGGCGGGACCCCGACGGCCCGCCGTGACGCGGCGGCGGCCTATGCCCGCGGTGCGGACGAACTGCGCCTGTCCTCCGGCCTCCCACCCGGCTGGCGGGAGGTCGTCTGCTCCTGTCTGACCCGTACGCACGCCGACCGGATCGGCACGGAGTCCCTGCTGCGGCGGGTGACGGCAGTGGCGGGCACGGCCTGCCCCGCCCCGCGCTTCCGGCTGCTCCGGCGACTGCGCCGGTACGCGGCCGAACACGGGCGCCGCACCCGGTTGCTGCTGGGCGGCACAGTCACCGCGGCCGCCGTCGCCGCACTGGGCTTCGGCATCGGCACTTTCGTCCACGCGCCCGTCGGCAGCCAGGTCTCCACGGCACTGCCCGGGGCCGCGGCCCCGGGCACCTACGGCGCCGCCGAACTCCGCACGGACCGTGGCGTCCCCCCTTCCTACCGGCCTCTCATCGTCAACGCGGCGCACGACTGCCCCCAGCCGGAGGTGACGCCGGCTCTGATCGCGGCCATGCTGAAGGCGGAGAGCGACTTCGACCCCGCACTGTCCGACCCGGCCAAGGACGAGTACGGCATCGCCCGCTGGACCCCGCGGGTGCTGCGCTACTGGATCCGCGCGGACGGTGAGCCGGCCGCCACGATCCCCAAGCCCCCTTTCTCCGCCGCCGTGTCCATCCCGGCCATGGGCCGCTATCTCTGCTTCATCGCTCCGAACCTGGACCCCTCCCTTCCCGGTGACCGGCGGGTCCTGGTCGCCGCCGCCTACCGGACCTCGTTCCACAAGGTGAACACCGCGGGCGGAGTCCCCCCGAAGTACCGCGACTACTGCGCCCGCGTCGCGCACTACCTCAAGGAGTACACGCCAGGAGGCCGCACGTGACCCTGAGAGTTCCGAGGTACCGGCGCAGCGCGGCCGGCGGCACGGTGGTAGCAATCCGCTTCGGCGGACAGACCACCTTCGTCACATGGGGGAACCTGTGAACGTGAAGAAGCCCGCCGCGATGCTCATCGCGACGACCGCACTGCTCGCCGGCACCACGGTCGCGGCATCCGCCGCCGACCCGGCCGGCACCCGGGTGACCGGCCTCCAGCAACAGGCCGAGCAAGTCCTGGCCGGCCACCCGAAGGTCCTGCACGCGTCCGCCGACGCGGTGCGCTACGAGGGCCTGACCGTCACCGCCGCGCCCCACGGCAAGGCCGCCCTGAAGGACCTCTCCTGTGCCTACGGGCACCTGTGCATGGTCGTGAAGGGCACGAAGTTCGACTTCTACAAGTGCCAGACGTGGACGGTGAACAACTGGACCGGCGACGGCCCGTTCACCAACAACCAGACGCCGGGCACGGTGGCGAAGTTCTACAACAGGGACGGCAGCGTCCGCTGGACGTCCACGGCCTACCAGGCAGGCACGGCCACCTGGGACCCGATCTGGTCCCTGCGCCCCTGCTGATCCCGACCCGCTGAACGGCGGTGGTCTCCGGCCCCTCCTGGGGGAGGGCCGGAGACCACCGCCCCAGGGCCACGGACGGCCGGTTGTCGGGGCGACGACCGCTTGTCGAAGTCGTGGGCGGCCACGGGGGTCGCCCATCGAGATCCCGGTCAGATGGCCTCGGGGTTCGTGGGTCAGCGGTGTTCGTAAACCGTCACACGCCGGCCGCGGACCTGTTCGTCCGCGACGGGCCTGAAGTGCTCGCGCAGCACTGCCAGTTTGGCCTGATCCCGTGCAAGCGAGGACGGCCCCTCGGGGAGGTGCGCGTCCGTCACCAGCAGGATGCGCCGCTCGCTCAGGGCGAGGCTACGGATCGTGGCCGGATCCGCCTCCTCGCCGCCCAGCGTTCCGGACTCCGCAGGTGGGCATGTCAGCGCGATGTCTCGCAGGCCGGTGAAGTCATGGGGGGAGACCAGCGCGGTGTCCCGCCGGAACGCGGGGACGAAGAGCAGCGCGTCCCCGTCCCGGTGCAGTGCGCGCACCCGGTCCGCCACCGCCAGCACATCGTCCACCCTGCTGGCCGGCGACCGGGTGGCCAGTGACTGCGGCAGCAGCGCGGTCACCGCCACGACGACCACCACGGGGACCAGCCAAGCGGACGCCCGGGGCAACCGGGGAGCCGCCGCCCGAGCCACCGCGTCGAGGACGGCGCCGATCAGCAGAGCCAGGCCCAGCTGGCTGAACACGATGTACCGGTCCAGGAAAACCGGCTGGATGAAGGAGAGGCCCAGCAGGCCGAGTTGTGGGACCGCCAGCAGCGGCAGCCCGACGGCCGCCGCCGACAACCGCCCCGCCGGAGGGCGGGCCGCCAGTGCCGCGAGGCCGCCCACCATCAACAGCACCGCAGGAGCGATCGCCATGTGCCAGGTCAGCGGAGGTATCCAGGCCACCTGCCGAGCCTGACCGCGGCTGTAGAGGATCAGCGGCAGCACCCCGGCCACCGCGCCCGCTGACGCCCCGGCCCACCGCGCCCACGCCCCGCGCCCGGCACGGGTCCACAGAAGAGTCACCGCGTGCGCGGGAAGGATCAGAAGGGAGAGCCAGTGCAGCAGACCCGTCACGAGGACCAGACCGCCGTACGCGGCCCACCGCCCCGTCCCGCCGCGTCCCTGGAGCAGCGTGACCAGCAGCAGCGTGGAGAGTCCGGCACCGGCCGCGACCAGTGCGTACGAGCGGCCGTCCTGGAGCTGGAACTGCACTGCCGGGAGCAACGGCAGCGCCAGCCCGCCCACCAGTCCGGCCCGTGGCCCTGCCAGCCGGCGGCCGACGACCGCGACGCAGGCTGCCGCTCCGGCCATCGCAAGGACGGAGGGCAGCCGCAGGGTGACGATGCCGGGGCCGAAGCAGGTGAAGACGGCGTGCATCCACAGGTAGTAGAGGCCGTGCACGGCGTCCACGTGCTGGAGCGTGTGCCACAACTGGCCGGTCGGCCGTTGCGCCACCAGCCAGGTCGCGGCCTCGTCCCGCCACACGCTGTGCTGCCGGGTGAGCCCCCACATGCCGAGGACGACCGTCCACAGCACGGGCACCGCCCAGACGGGCGTGCACCATCGGGCACCGGCCGGGTGAGAGGTCATGAGCGGCCGGGTCCTCACTGCGCTTGATCATCGGATGGGCCGCTCACAGTACGTGCGAGTACGGTCCCGGCGGTGAGCGAGCGTAAGGATTTGGCCAAGGGGGCGGGGCGAGAGGCGGGCCGGTCCGCGCAGCACGGGGGATGGGGCGGCTCACGACGAAGGGCGCGGCGTCACGCTGTCGCTCGTGATGCCGCGCCCCGACGCAGTGCTCAGTGCCTCAGCTGCGGGAGCGGTACCCGACCGCTCGCCGAAGCGGTGCTCAGTGGAAGAAGTGACGCGTGCCGGTGAAGTACATCGTCACGCCCGCCTTCTGCGCGGCCTCCACGACCAGCTCGTCGCGGATCGAGCCGCCCGGCTGGACGATCGCCTTCACACCGGCCGCGATGAGGATCTCGGGGCCGTCCGGGAAGGGGAAGAACGCGTCGGAGGCGGCGTAGGAGCCGCGCGCCCGCTCCTCGCCTGCCCGCTCGACGGCGAGCTTGCAGGAGTCGACGCGGTTGACCTGGCCCATGCCGACGCCCACCGAGGCGCCGTCCTTGGCGAGCAGGATGGCGTTGGACTTCACGGCCCGGCAGGCCTTCCAGGCGAAGGCGAGTTCGGCCAGCTCGTCGGCGGACAGCGCCTCACCGGTGGCGAGGGTCCAGTTGGCCGGGTCGTCGCCGTCGGCCTGGAGCCGGTCGGTGACCTGAAGCAGCGCGCCGCCGTCGATCGGCTTGACCTCGGTGGGGCGGGAGGGCGCCGCCGGAGCCTTCAGCACTCGGATGTTCTTCTTCTTGGTGAGGGCTTCGAGGGCCCCCTCCTCGTAGTCCGGGGCGACGATGACCTCGGTGAAGACGTCGGCGACCTGCTCGGCCATCTCCTTGCTGACCGGACGGTTCACGGCGATGACGCCGCCGTAGGCGGAGACCGGGTCGCAGGCGTGCGCCTTGCGGTGCGCCTCGGCGACATCCGCGCCGACGGCGATGCCGCACGGGTTGGCGTGCTTGATGATCGCCACGCACGGCTCGTCGTGGTCGTAGGCGGCACGGCGCGCGGCGTCCGTGTCCGTGTAGTTGTTGTACGACATCTCCTTGCCGTGCAGCTGCTCGGCCTCGGCGAGGCCGGCGCCGGTGCCGTCGACGTAGAGCGCCGCGGGCTGGTGCGGGTTCTCGCCGTAGCGCAGGGTGCTCTTGCGCTCCAGGGTCGCGCCCAGGAAGTCGGGGAACGCGGAGTCGTCGACGGGCGCGTAGGAGGAGGCGAACCAGCCGGCCACCGCGATGTCGTACGACGCCGTGTGCTGGAACGCCTCGGCGGCCAGCCGCTTGCGGGTGGCGAGGTCGAAGCCGCCGTCCTGCACGGCGGAGAGGACGTCGGCGTAGCGCTCGGGGCTGGTGACGACCGCGACCGAGGGGTGGTTCTTGGCGGCGGCGCGCACCATGGAGGGGCCGCCGATGTCGATCTGCTCGACGCATTCGTCGGCCGAGGCGCCGGAGGCGACCGTCTCGCGGAAGGGGTAAAGGTTGACGACGACCAGGTCGAACGGCTCGACGCCCAGCTCGGCCAGCTGCCGCCGGTGGTCCTCCAGGCGCAGGTCGGCGAGGATGCCCGCGTGGACCTTGGGGTGCAGGGTCTTGACCCGGCCGTCCAGGCACTCAGGGAAGCCGGTCAGCTCCTCGACCTTGGTGACGGGCACACCGGCCGTGGCGATCCTCGCGGCGGTGGAGCCGGTGGAGACGAGTTCGACGCCGGCCTCGTGCAGCCCGCGCGCCAGCTCCTCCAGACCGGTCTTGTCGTAGACGCTGACCAGCGCGCGCCGGATGGGCCGCTTGTTGCTCTCGGCGGTCACAGGATTACTACCTTTCGTCCCTCGATGCGGTAGCCGTGGCGGGCGAGCCGGCTCACGACCTCGACGAGCAGCCTTCGCTCGACTTCCTTGATGCGCTCGTGCAGCGCACTCTCGTCGTCCTCGTCCCGGATCTCGACCACGCCCTGGGCGATGATCGGGCCGGTGTCGACCCCGTCGTCGACGAAGTGGACGGTGCAGCCGGTGACCTTGGCGCCGTACGCGAGCGCGTCGCGGACGCCGTGGGCCCCGGGAAAACTGGGCAGCAGCGCGGGGTGCGTGTTCACGAACCGCCCGCCGAACCGTGCGAGGAACTCCTTGCCCACGATCTTCATGAACCCGGCGGAGACGACGAGGTCCGGTTCATGGGCGGCGACGGCCTCGGCGAGCGCCGCGTCCCACTCCTCGCGGGTGCCGTAGTCCTTGACCTTCCGCACGAAGGTCGGCAGCCCGGCGCGCTCCGCGCGTGCCAGCCCCTCGATGCCCTCGCGGTCGGCGCCCACGGCGACGATCTCGGCGCCGTAGGCCTCGGCTCCTGTCTCGGCGATCGCGTCGAGGAGCGCCTGCAGATTGGTGCCGGATCCGGAGACCAGCACGACGAGGCGCTTGGCCACGGGCTTGGCGGCCACGGTGGGGCCCTTTCTCGGGGGAGCTGTTTGTACGGTCGTACGAATGCTTCGCGCCCCCGGATACGGGGAAGCCTACGAAGCGGCCGACCGTCAGCAACGATACCGGCACACCGGAAGGCCCCCGTGGGACGGGGGCGTGGCCGGAAGGTAGCGTCTGGGGAGAGCTGGTACGGGGACGCGCGGGGAACGCACTTGGCGCACCGTGCGTTCAACGGATACCGGGCCGGACACCCGACTGTCCGGGCCAGTCGTGACTACCACGTGACTACCAAGGGGAAGACGCTCTCTTGATGCCGGACCGCAGCCCGCGACTCCTCACGCTCCTGCCGCAGCCGACGCGGGGAGGGGAGCGCGGCGCCGTGCTGCTGAGGGAGCGTCCCACCTCGCCGCCGGATGCGCCCTCCGGTGGCGAGGGCGGCGGGCGGAAGGGTCCCGCCGAGGAGGACAACCCGTTCGCGCCGCCCGCCGAGGGCACACCCGACCGTCCCTGGCAGCCCCGGCACCCGTCGGGACAGGGGCAGGGTCACGGAGAGGGGCAGGGGCAGGGTCACGGAGAGGGGCAGGGTTCCGGTGACAGGCCCGGCGGTCCCGGCTCCGGTGACGGTGGCTCGCCGTGGGGCAGCCAGTGGAGCGACCGTCAGCCGGGCCGCTCCCCCGGCGGTTTCGGGGAGCGCCCGCAGCGGCCCGGCGGTGGGTCCGAGAAGCCGGGCGGCGGACCGGGTCCCGGTATGCGCTGGGACCCGACCGACCCCGCCCAGCGCCGTGCGCGGTTCGCTCTGCTGTGCGGGATGTGGGCCTTCTTCTTCGCTCTCTTCAGCTGGCCCTACGTCGCCCTGCTGCTCGGCGCGCTCGCCCTGTACTGGGGCATCAGCTCGCTGCGCGCCAAGCCGCGCCGGCCCGGACCGGACGCCGCCCAGGCGCCCGAGGGCCGCCCGCAGATCACGGCCGCGGTCAGTGGCCTGGTCACGGCCTCGCTGGCCCTCGTCCTGGTCGCCACCGGCTTCGCCGCGCAGTTCGTCTACAGCGACTACTACTCGTGCGTGAACGACGCGCTGACCAACGAGGCGAAGCAGTCGTGCGACCAGCATCTGCCGCGGGAGCTGCGGGGGGTGCTGGGGGTCGACGGCTGAGGCCGGCGCTCCCCCTCGCGGGGCGCGGTGAGCGTGGTGCGGGGCCGGGGGTCACTCGGGGGGCGTTCCGGGGGGTGCGGGGTTTGCGGTCGTAGGGGGCGTGGTCGTGCCCGGGGTGGGTGCGGCGGGGGTCGGCGCGGCCGGTGACTCGGGGGGCTCTTTCGCCAGGGTTGACGTGTGCTGCCCGGCGGGGAGGGGCGGCTCGGTCCGGTCCGCGGGGGGCGGTGCCTGCTCGGGCTTCGCTGCCCGGTCCGGTCCCGCCGTCTTCTTCTCCTGCTTCTTTCCCGGCGTCGCCGTCCCGTCCGGCGTCACCGCCTTCTCCGGCTTCGCCGTCTTCTCGGTCGGCTCCAGGTGCTTCGGCGGAGTCGCGGGGCTCGGCTGCGCCGGCCGGCCGAGGGCGGCCGGGGCGGGCAGCCCGTGGGAGCCGTGGTCGGTGCCGGCGGGCGACGGCGGGTCCAGCGGGAGCACGTCGTACGGCTCCAGGGTCGCGTCGTAGTGGTCGTCGGCCACGCGACGGCGCTCGGCGTCCGCCGTGTGGGCCGGCTGAGCCGCCCGTGCTTCGCCGCCCGTGCGGGGATTCGTGATCCGCCACGGGGTGTGCCCGTCCGTCTGCGCACGGTGCCCCCGGCAGCGCCAGGCCCGTACCAGCACCGCCGTCGGCACGGCCGCCGTCGCGGTCCACAGCAGGGCGGCCCCGGTCACCTGCCAGCCGACCGGTCCGAAATCGGCGAGGGCGGCGTTTCCCAGCGGGCCGCCCGCCAGTTCCGCGAGCAGGCCGAGCGCGATCGCGCACACCAGGCAGGCCAGCGCGGCCCCGCCCGCGGTCCGCCGCCACGACCAGGCTCGCAGGCCGCCGTTCGCACCCGGGTCGCGGGTCTCCCGTACCGCCGCGCCCGCGAGGAACCAGCCGATCGTCAGTCCGGCCGCGGCCGGCACCGCCGTGGCGGCCCAGTTCAGCGGGGTGCCGGGTCCCGTGTCGGGGACCGCCGCGAGCAGCGGGAACGGCGGCAGCGACGGCAGCGGGGCGGAGGAGAGCGGGCCGACCTGGCTGGAGCCGAGCGCGAAGCCGGGACCGAGGGTGTAGGCCGCCGCCCACAACACCGCGTTCGGCAGCAGCGCCAGGCAGAGCAGCAGGACGGCGAACCGTCCCGACCAGCCCTCCGTCAGTTTCAGGAACGCCCCTTGGGCCGCGCCGGCGTGCGCGACCAGCGAGACTCCGAGCACCAGGGCGCCGCCCCCGACGAACACCACCACTCCGGCGCCCGCCGCCCGCGCGGAGGCGCCGAGGCGGGCCCGTGGTCCCGGCCCGAGCAGGAGCCGCCGTACTCCCGGCGAGAGCGACAGAGCGTCCAGCGCCCGTTCCACCGGGACGCGCGGACAGCCGTACGCCGCCCAGACACCACTGCCCGCCGCCGCCACCGCCACCAGCGGCACCCACAGGACGGTCCACGGCCACGAGGGGTGCAGGGGGCCGCCGGCCGCGTACACCGCGGCCGCGACGGCGACGGAGAGGTAGCCGATGACGACGCCCGCCCAGGCGGTGTGCTGAGGCAGCAGCGGTCCGCCGTCGGTGGTGTCGGTGGCGTCCCGCGCCGCCCGGTGCAGCAGCAGCACGGGCAGCACGAGCAGCAGCAGCGGTGCCACCCCGATGGGGGTGGGCGCGCCGGTGAGGGTGCCGGGGCGGAGCAGTTCGGCGCCGTGCGCGAGCAGCCACAGCGCGGCGGCGACGTGCAGCGCGCCGCCGGGCCCGCTGTCGGGGTACGGCGAGCTGATCCACAGCACGATGACGAGCACGGCGGACGAGCCGAGCCCGAGGCCCGCCGCCACCACGCCGCCGAGGAAGCCGGCGCCGAGACCGGGCGAACGGTCCCGCACGCGGATGCGCAGCTGGGCCAGGGGCGGGCGGTGTGGGGTCGTCTGGATCACGCCGCCATGCTGCCAACGTCACACGCATTCCCGGCGCAACAGGCGAACCCCCGATGTGTCGCGCAATATACGTTTATGTGCCTATTCACACGGAGGGACGCACTGTGACGGATCGTCATGCGAACCCGCTGCCGCAGCCCGTTGAGGACCGTATGCCCTGCGCGGCACCCGCCCTGACACGCACTCAGTCCTCCGGGACGACGACCACCGACACCCGCGACCGGCCGGAAGGGCCGGAGGGGGTGAAGGCCGGAACGGCCGGGACCGAGCTGACGCCCGCTCAGGCCTTCGACGCGCTTTACGCCTTCTGCGCCCCCGCCCTCGTCCGCCAGGCCTATCTCCTGACCGGGCGTCACGAGCGGGCGCGCGGCGCCGTGGAGGCCGCCTTCCGGCAGGCCTGGCAGCGCTGGCCCGAGGTGGCCCACGACCGGGACCCGGCGGGCTGGGTGCGGGCGGCGACGTACGAGTGCGCGCTGTCCCCCTGGCACCGGCTGCGGGGGCGCGACCGCCTGCCCGACGCGCCGCCGGACCCCGCCGACCGCGCCCTTCAGGACACGCTGCTGCGGCTCCCGCCGTCGTACCGCCGCACGCTGGTGCTGTACGACGGCGTCGGCCTCGATCTGCCGGAGACGGCGGCCGAGACGGAGGCGAGCACCCCGGCGACGGCCAACCGTTTGATGCACGCCCGCGAGGCCGTCGCCGCTCACCTCCCCGAACTGGCCGACCCGACGGAACTCCACCGCCGCCTGGTCCGCCTCGGCTCGGCGGCGACCCTGGCGGCGGGGAACGCTGCCGCGACGGGCAGGACCGTGTCGGGGACGGGCGCGGGCGGTTCCGCCCCGCCGGCGGGCGCCCCTGCTCAGGGAGCCTCCGGGGTGGCCGGGGTCGCCGGGGTCGCCGGGGCCGCAAGAAGCGGCGGGCGCGGCGCCGGGGCGGCCGGGAGGCCGGTCGCCGGGGCCGCGGTCGCGTCGGTGGCCGCCTCGGTCGCCGGGCCGGCGGCCGTGCGGACCGCCGAGGAACGCAGCACCCGTTTCTGGACCCGGTCCGCCATCGCGTTCACCGTCACCATCATCGGCGCGACGGCGCTCACGCTCCGTACCGCCCCGACGCACTACCTGGCGCCGGTCTCCCCCGGTCATCCGGTGCGGGGCCTGCCGGTGGAGGCGGCGGCCGGTCCCTTGTCCCCGGACACGCTCAAGCAGCGCGCGCGGCTCAAGGCCGAGGCGGCGGGCGGACCGGAGCGTCTGGTGCCCGAGATCCGCTAGCCCTTTCGGGGCGCGCCCCGTGTGCGCCGCGTGCGTGCCGTCTCCGTACGAGCCGACGGGCCCGTTCCCGGCCGGCGCGGCCGGGAACGGGCCCGTCGATGTCACACGTCGGGCGGCCGAACCGCCCGGACGGTTCAGCCGGCGAGGATCTCGCGGGCGAGCTTGGCCGTCTCGGTCGGGGTCTTGCCGACCTTGACGCCCGCGGCCTCCAGGGCCTCCTTCTTGGCCTGGGCCGTGCCGGAGGAACCGGAGACGATGGCGCCGGCGTGGCCCATCGTCTTGCCCTCGGGCGCGGTGAAGCCCGCGACGTAGCCGACGACCGGCTTGGTCACGTTCTCCTTGATGAAGGCCGCGGCCCGCTCCTCGGCGTCGCCGCCGATCTCGCCGATCATGACGATCAGGTCGGTGTCGGGGTCGGCCTGGAACGCGGCGAGCGCGTCGATGTGCGTGGTGCCGATGATCGGGTCGCCACCGATGCCGACGGCGGTCGAGAAGCCGATGTCACGCAGCTCGTACATCATCTGGTACGTCAGCGTGCCGGACTTCGAGACCAGGCCGATGCGGCCCGGCTTCGTGATGTCGCCCGGGATGATGCCGACGTTGGACTGGCCCGGGGTGATGATGCCGGGGCAGTTCGGGCCGATGATGCGGGTCTTGTTGCCCTTCTTGCCGGCGTACGCCCAGAAGGCGGCCGTGTCGTGCACGGCGATGCCCTCGGTGATCACGACGGCCAGCGGGATCTCGGCGTCGATGGCCTCGACGACCGCGTCCTTGGTGAACTTCTCCGGCACGAAGATGACGGAGACGTCGGCGCCGGTCTTCTCGATGGCCTCCTTGACGGTACCGAAGACAGGTACCTCGGTGCCGTCGAAGTCCACGGTCTGCCCCGCCTTGCGCGGGTTCACGCCGCCCACGACGTTGGTGCCGTCGCCGAGCATGAGCTTGGTGTGCTTCATGCCCGTCGCACCGGTCATGCCCTGGACGATGACCTTGCTGTCCTTGTTGAGCCAGATAGCCATGGTGTGTTGGTGTCCTCGTCCTGAGTGCTTACTTGGCGGCGTGGGCCAGCTCGGCGGCCTTGTCGGCCGCGCCGTCCATGGTGTCGACGCGCTGGACCAGCGGGTGGTTGGCGTCGGTGAGGATCTTGCGGCCCAGCTCGGCGTTGTTGCCGTCGAGGCGGACGACGAGCGGCTTCTCGACCTTCTCGCCGCGGTCCTCGAGGAGCTTCAGCGCCTGGACGATGCCGTTGGCGACCTCGTCGCAGGCGGTGATGCCACCGAACACGTTGACGAACACCGACTTGACGTCCGGGTCGCCGAGGATGATCTCCAGGCCGTTCGCCATCACCTGGGCGGAGGCGCCACCGCCGATGTCCAGGAAGTTGGCGGGCTTGACGTCACCGTGCTTCTCACCGGCGTACGCGACGACGTCCAGGGTCGACATGACCAGGCCGGCGCCGTTGCCGATGATGCCGACCTCGCCGTCGAGCTTGACGTAGTTGAGGTTCTTCTCCTTGGCAGCCGCCTCGAGCGGGTTGGCGGCGGCCTTGTCGTGGAGTTCCTCGAAGTCGGGGTGACGGAACTCGGCGTTGTCGTCCAGGGAGACCTTGCCGTCGAGGGCGATGACCTCACCGGAGGCGACCTTGGCCAGCGGGTTGACCTCGACCAGGAGGGCGTCCTCCTTGATGAAGGTGTCCCACAGCTTGACCAGGACGTCGGCGACCTTGTCGGCGACCTCGGCCGGGAACTTGGCGGCCGCGACGATCTCGCGGGCCTTCTCGGGGGTCACACCGTCGATCGCGTCGATCGGCGTCTTGGCGACGGCCTCCGGGCGGGTGGCCGCCACCTCCTCGATCTCCATGCCGCCCTCGACGGAGGCGATGGACAGGAAGGTGCGGTTGGCACGGTCGAGGAGGAAGGAGACGTAGTACTCCTCGACGATCTCGGGGGCCGTCTCGGCGATCATCACCTTGTGGACCGTGTGGCCCTTGATGTCCATGCCGAGGATGTCCGTCGAACGGGCGACGGCCTCGTCCGGGGTGGCGGCGAGCTTCACGCCACCGGCCTTGCCGCGACCACCGACCTTCACCTGCGCCTTGATGACGGACTTGCCGCCCAGTCGCTCGGTGATCTCGCGCGCCGCCTCAGGCGTGTCGATGACTTCACCGGCCAGCACCGGTACATCGTGCTTGGCGAAGAGGTCCCTCGCCTGGTACTCGAACAGGTCCACGCGCTTCCGTCCCTATCAGTGATCTCGCGGTTCGTTGGATGCGTGGGCGTGCCGCGAAGGGCAACGTGACGTCCGCTTGTCACTAGGGGGGCGCACACGGTGTCCGAGCGCGCGGCATGTCCATCTCGCAGGTTATCGCCGCTCACGGGGGCGCCCTAAATCCGGGGTCACACCCACGCGGTGATACCTGTCACATGATGCCGCCGCTCCTGGCACGGCGTGCCGGATGTGGCCGGATCCGCAGGGCCTCACCGGGCTGGGGTCGCCCCGGTGAGGACCCCGTGCACGGCCCGGAGGGCCCGGACCCGCTGGTCCCCATCCCAATGGGGACCAGCGCGGCCCTGTCGCAGGGTTCCGGGCGGGCGTCCGGACGAACCGACGACTTCCGGCCAGCCGTGCCCAGTGGCCCGCACAGCCCCGCAGACTCGCAGGTCCCCCGCGGCCGTACGCCGCGTGAAGCCGGTGGGCCGGGGGCCGGTCGTACGGTGAACGTCCCCGGCTCGGCCGTACGCATGTGGTGGCCGGGCACGAGCCGTCACACGGTGGCCGGCACCGGCAGGGGGCGCTTCTCGATCGCCGCCGCCATCACCTCCGGGAACAGGTCGGGGGTGCAGGCGAACGCCGGCGCCCCGAGGGCGGCGAGCGCGGCGGCGTGCTCCCGGTCGTAGGCGGGGGCGCCCTCGTCGGAGAGCGCGAGCAGGGCCACGAACTGCACTCCTGACGCCTTCATCGCCGCCACCCGCTTCAGCATCTCGTCGCGTATCCCGCCCTCGTACAGGTCGCTGATCAGCACGACCACCGTGTCCGCCGGCCGGGTGATCTGCGCCTGGCAGTACGCCAGCGCCCGGTTGATGTCCGTGCCGCCGCCGAGCTGGGTGCCGAAGAGCACGTCGACCGGGTCGTCCAGCTGGTCGGTGAGATCGACGACCGCCGTGTCGAACACCACCAGCCGGGTGCTGATCGACCGCATCGACGCGAGCACCGCGCCGAACACCGACGCGTACACCACCGACGCCGCCATCGACCCGGACTGGTCGATGCAGAGGACCACCTCCTTCTTCACCGAGCGGGACGCCCGTCCGTAGCCGATGAGCCGTTCCGGCACGACTGTGCGGTACTCGGGCAGGTAGTGCTTCAGGTTGGCCGCGATCGTGCGGTTCCAGTCGATGTCGTGGTGGCGGGGCCGGCTGACGCGCGCGCTGCGGTCGAGGGCACCGGTGAGGGTGGCACGGGTGCGGGTGGCGAGCCGCTGCTCCAGGTCCTCGACCACCTTGCGCACCACCGCCCGCGCCGTCTCCTTCGTCGTCTCGGGCATCGCCTTGTTCAGCGAGAGCAGCGTGCCGACCAGGTGGACGTCCGCCTGCACCGCCTCCAGCATCTCCGGTTCCAGCAGCAGCGTCGCCAGCCCGAGCCGGTCGATGGCGTCGCGCTGCATGACCTGCACGACGGAGGAGGGGAAGTACGTCCGTATGTCCCCGAGCCAGCGCGCCACCGACGGCGCGGACGCCCCGAGGCCCGCCGATCGGTTCCCGCCGCTCGGTCTGCCGCCGTCGCCCTTGCCGTAGAGCGCGGTGAGCGCCCCGTCCATGGCCGCGTCCCGGCCCGAGAGCGTGCAATCGGTGCCGTCGGCGCCCTCGCCGCCGCCGAGTACGAGCCGCCACCGCCGCAATCGCTCCTGAGCGGACTCGGGTGCCGCGTCCGTCACGGCGTCTCCCTCCCTCGCGCTCACGCCGTGTCCCTCGACCGCGCCCATGCCGTTTCCCCTCCTCGCCGTCATGACGTGCGCCTCCCCGCAGCCGTGCCGCCTCCTTCTCCCGCCGTCATGCCGCCGCCCCCGCACGTCCGTCGCGGACCGTTCCCCCGACCTCTGCGCCCCGCGCTCCGGCGCCGGTGTCCGCCGTACCGGCGGCGATGCCGTTCGCCTCCGCACCGCCGTTCGTCGTGGTCCGGGTCGCGGTCACCGCCGCCTCGTCCAGGCCCAGCAGCAGCCGTATCACCGGCACCACCGCGTCCGCCCGCTCCTCGTCCAGGCCGGGGCCGAAGCCGGGCGCGCCCGCCGTCGGCGCCCCGGCCGCGCCACCGCCCTGCCCGGGACCGCGCCGGACCAGCTCGCCGAGCGTTCTGCGCACCCCCGGCTCGTACGCCGAGAAGGTCCGCCGCAGCAGCGGCAGCACGTCCGTGAACGCCTCGGCGGGTACTCCGGTCAGCCAGGCGTCGAGGAGAGCGAGCAGCCGGTCGTCGTGCACGAGCAGCATTCCGCCGCCGCCCCCGCCGACGAAACCCTCGATCCACGCCGCCGCGTCCGATGGCGGTGTTCCCGGCGACAGTGCGAGCCCCATCAGCCGCGCCGCCCGCTCCTGCTCCGTCGCCCCGTCGTCGAGCAGGAGCCGCACCGCGCGCCCCCGGATCACGCCGGGCGCCGTGTCCCGCTCGGCGAGGGTCCGCAGCACGGTGTGCCAGCGGGGTCGCAGGTCGCTGTGGCGGACCGTGAGGGTGTCGCCCAGCAGGCCCACCGCCGTGTGCACCGCGTCCACATGGCGGCGCATCTCCTCGGCCGCGTCCGCGTCCAGGGCGGCGCAGGCCGCCGGCAGGCCGACGAAGATCCGTTCGGCGAGGCCCGCGGTGACCCCCGCCAGCGCTCCGGTCTCGGTGCCGCGCACGTCGCCGTAGCGCAGGGAGCGCACCAGCGCCGGCAGCGCCTGCGCGAGATGGCCGACGTCCGCGTCGAGCGCCGCCCGGTCGGCGAGCGCCCTCATCACCACGGGCAGGGCATCGGTGAGTCCGGCGAGCAGGCAGCGCTCGGCGAGAGCGGTGATCTCGGCGAGGGCTTGCGCGCCGACGGCGTCGGATTCCGCCCTGGCGGTCGCGGCGGCGAGGACGGTCGTCCCCCATACTCCGGCCTCGGCGACCCGTACCGACAGTTCCGGTTCCCAGCGCAGCCGCCAGGTCTCACGGAACGTGCCCGTGCCGCTGCGCGAGGCGGCCGGTTCGCCCCAGTCGACGCCCAGCAGCCGCAGCCGGTGCAGCAGCCGGCTGCGCTCGGCGTCGGTCTCCTTGCGCAGGTCGAGTTCCAGCTCCCGCTCCAGCGCCTCCGGTTTGAGGCGCAGGCGGCGCTGGAGGCGGGCGAGGTCGCGCTGGAGCGGCACGGCGGGCGCCGTGCCCGGCACCTCGCCGAGGACGTCGCCGACCACCAGCCGGTCGTGCACCAGTGCCTGCGGCACGTCCGAGCCGTCGCACATCACCGCGCGCACGGCGTCCGTGGTCTCGCTCAGCCCGGGCAGCGGACGGCCGCGCATCGCGGCGAGCGTCTCGGCCAGCCGCACCGCCTCGATGACGTGCGCGGACGACACGATCCGGTCCTCCTCGCGCAGCAGTCCGGCCACCTTGGTCAGCCACCGCTCGACCGGCCGGTCCGGCGCGGCGAACAGGTGTGCGTACCAGCCGGGCGAGTCGATGCCCGCGCCGTAGCCGCTGGCCCGGGACAGCCGGCGGTGCGTCCAGGGCACCCACGTCAGGTCCGCCCTGATCTTGGGCAGGCCCTTCAGCAGGGCGCGGTCGGCGGCGACGGTGGCCTTCCGTCGCAGCGCGGGCACGTGCCAGGCGCCGCAGACCACGGCGACGCCGTCCCCGAACTCGCGCTGCGCGGCGCGCACCTTGAGCCGCATGTGGGCCTCCCGTACGAGGTCCCGTCCGTGGCCGCCGCTCCCGTACGCCTCCCGCAGCGCGTCCATCGCCTCCTCCAGCGCGAGGAAGGGTGCGAACGGGTCCGCCGCTCCGCTCCCCCGGTGCTCGACGACGTCCTCCCACCAGCGCTCCGGATCGTCGTGACCGGCGGTGTCGGCGAGCACGGCGAGCGGATCGACCCGCACCGCGGAGCCGGGGCGCGCACCCGAACCACCGGGCGTCCCGGGACCGCCGGGTCCGTCCGAGTCGTGGGGCGCCCCCGACGGCCCGCCGGGCGCCTGCGAACCGGCGGGCGCTCCGGCGCGGGCGGGCGTCCGCCCGCGTTCCGGGGACTTGCCGGCCCCCTCCTCCGGGGAGTCCCCGATCCCGGGACGGCCCTCACCTGGGCCGAGCCCGGACTCCGGTTCGCCGGCGTGTGCCGACGCGTTCTCGTCGTCCCGTTGCCAGGCCAGCGTGTGGGTGGCCGGCAGGTCGATGAAGCGGGCCGGGACGTCGTGTTCCAGGGCCCAGCGCAGGGCGACCCACTCCGGGGAGAACGCGGCCAGCGGCCAGAAGGCGGACCGGCCCGGCTCGTCCACCGCGTGGGCGAGCAGCGCGACCGGCGGCCGCATGCCCTCGTCCAGGGCGAGCGGGACCAGCGCGTCCGCCTCGGGGGGCCCCTCGATCAGGACCGCCCGCGGCCGCGCCGCCTCCAGCGCGGCCCGCACCGCCCGGGCCGAGCCCGGCCCGTGGTGCCGCACCCCTAGGAGCAGCGGCCCCGCGCCGGGCCACCGGCCCTCCGTCGCCTCGGTTCCCTCATTCCCCGCCACACCGTCCCCCTCGCGCACACCGTCCCCCTCGCCCCGACCGCGCGCGCCGCCCGCCCCGGCCGCCCGTCCAGCTGGGCTCGTCCTCGGCCCGGTTCCGCACCGCACCGCCCGGCGCCCGCTCCCGGCCCGCCGCGCTCCCCCGCGCAGACTCGTCGTCCCTCACGCGCTCACCTCCCGGCAGGCCCGGTAGAAGTCCTTCCAGCCGTCCCGTTCGCGGACCACCGTCTCCAGGTACTCCTGCCAGGCGGCCCGGTCGGCCGCCGGGTCGCGGACGACCGCGCCGAGGATGCCCGCGGCGACGTCGCCGGCCCGCAGCACGCCGTCGCCGAAGTGGGCGGCCAGCGCCAGGCCGTTGGTGACGACCGAGATCGCCTCGGCGGTCGAGAGCGTGCCGCTGGGCGACTTCAGCTTCGTCCGGCCGTCGGCGGTGACGCCGTCGCGCAGTTCGCGGAAGACGGTCACCACCCGGCGGATCTCGTCGATACCGTCCGGTGCGGCCGGCAGGTCCAGGGAGCGGCCGATCTGGTCGACGCGGCGCGAGACGATGTCGACCTCGGCCTCGGGGGTCTCCGGCAGCGGCAGCACCACCGTGTTGAACCGGCGGCGCAGCGCGCTGGACAGGTCGTTCACCCCGCGGTCGCGGTCGTTGGCCGTGGCGATCAGGTTGAAGCCGCGGACCGCCTGCACCTCCTCGCCCAGTTCCGGTATCGGCAGGGTCTTCTCCGACAGGATCGTGATGAGCGTGTCCTGCACGTCGGCCGGGATGCGGGTCAGTTCCTCGACGCGGGCGGTCATGCCCTGCGCCATGGCCCGCATGACCGGGCTCGGCACGAGGGCGTCGCGGCTGGGGCCGTGGGCCAGCAGCCGCGCGTAGTTCCAGCCGTAGCGGATGGCCTCCTCGGGCGTGCCCGCCGTGCCCTGGACCAGCAGCGTCGAGTCGCCGCTGACCGCGGCGGCCAGGTGCTCGGACACCCAGGTCTTCGCCGTGCCGGGCACGCCGAGCAGGAGCAGGGCGCGGTCGGTGGCCAGGGTGGTGACGGCGACCTCGACGATGCGGCGCGGGCCGACGTACTTGGGCGTGATCACCGTGCCGTCGGGCAGGGCGCCGCCGAGGAGGTAGGTGGCCACGGCCCACGGCGACAGCTTCCAGCGGGCCGGGCGCGGGCGGTCGTCCTGCGCGGCGAGCGCGGCGAGTTCGGCGGCGAATGCCTGCTCGGCGTGCGGCCGCAACGCCTGCGCCGTCTCGGCGCCCGGCGCGCTCCCGCCGCTGCCCGCGCCGCCAGCGTTCGCGGGCGCGGAGTGGTTCTGGCTCGGTTCGACGGGTGTCGGTTCCACGGACACAGACATGGCTGAGGCCCCCTCCAGCTCGGCCGGTTCGGATCTGGTGACCACCGTGCACCACGGCACTGACAATGTGAGCTGACCTGCGCATACGCGCTCGCCCGGCCGATTGTCAGTGGGGGGATCTACCTTCGACGGCATGACACAGCAGGGGGTGCGCTGGACCGCGGACCAGGTGCTGACACTGGCGCCTGACGACGCGTCACGCAAAGCGGGAAGCAAACTCGCCACGGCCGGGCCGTGGTCGGCGGCGGGCAGCTCGGCCGAGGGGGCGGTGTGGGGTCTGTGCAAGGGCAGCGGCAAGAAGCCGTACCAGACGGTCGTGGACCTCGGGGACGCGGCGGGGGCGGCGTACAAGTGCAGTTGTCCCAGCCGCAAGTTCCCGTGCAAGCACGCGCTCGGGCTGCTGTTGCTGTGGGCGGGCGACGAGGCCGCGGTCCCGGCGGGGCAGGAGGCGCCGGACTGGGCGGAGCCATGGCTGGCCGGCCGGCGGCAGCGGGCGGACGCGCGGCCGGCCGCCGCGGCGGGCAGCTCGTCCGGCACCGCCGGCCCGGAGGCGGCGCGCCGCCGGGCCGAGCGCCGGGCGGAGCGGATCACGGCGGGGGCGACGGAGCTGGAGCAGCGCCTGGCCGATCTGCTGCGCGGCGGTCTGGTCGCGGCCGAGCAGGCGGGGTATGCGCTGTGGGAGGAGACGGCGGCCCGCATGGTCGACGCGCAGGCCCCGGGTCTGGCGGCCCGGGTGCGGGATCTGGGGGCGATACCGTCCTCCGGGCCGGGCTGGCCGGTGCGGCTGCTGGAGGAGTGCGCGCTGCT
Organism: Streptomyces sp. NPDC093260; assembly: GCF_040683715.1. NCBI lineage: Bacteria > Bacillati > Actinomycetota > Actinomycetes > Kitasatosporales > Streptomycetaceae > Streptomyces > Streptomyces sp. NPDC093260. Next base: position 188,392 of record NZ_JBFBEK010000007.1, on the reverse strand, counting down.
GCATCTGCTGGACCAGGGCTGGTTGCGCCGTGAGCGGCTGCCGGAGGCACTGGCGGCGACGGTGCGCTCCCGGGTGGGCCTGCCCGGCGCGGCGGACGGCCCGCCGCTGCGCGACCGCTGGCTCGTCCTCTCCCAGTACGACACGGCGGACGCGAAGCTGACCACGCGCCGGATCTGGCTGCACGGCGCGGACAGCGGGCGTACGGCGCTGCTGATCTCCTACGGCGCGGCCGGCCGCGCCCCCGAGCTGGCGCTGCCGGTGGGGCTGGCCCTGGACGCGGAGGTCGCCGCGTATCCGGGCGCCGGACAGCCGCGCGCGGCTCTCGGGGAGCGGTTCGCGCCGCCCGCGCCGACCGGCGTGCGGCCGCCCGGCGTGACGCCCGCGCGGGCGGCCGCACGCTACGGCGAGGCACTGCGGGACGACCCGTGGCTGGAGTCCGTCCCGGTGACGCTGCGGGAGGTGATACCGGTGCCGGACGGCGACTCCTGGCAGCTGGCCGACGCCGGCTCCGACTCCGCGCTGCCGCTCACCGCGGCGGTCGGCGCCCGGCCGGGGCTGTGGCGGCTGGTGGCACTGTCGGGGGGCGCGCCCGTCATGGTGTTCGGCGAGTGCGGCCACCGCGGCTTCACGCCCTTGACGGCCTGGCGGGGGAACGCCGGCGAAATGGTCACTCTGTGTCTATGAACCCAACACCCTCAGCGATATTTTCGCTGGTCACGAGGCTTTCGTGTCCGTCATTGGAGTGACATGGCGGGATGTGGCGGAGGGTTGCGGCGCACGGCGGGAAAGCCTCACCCGAAAGGCGCACAACACCCCGGACGTCACCGATCCGCATCACGTTTCACCCTTGTTTCTCACCGGTTTCACGCATTTGTTCCACACCACGGGAAACCCGGCGCGAGTGACCCTCCGACCCCCCGCAGGCACCCGGCAACCGAAGGGAAGCTCATGATCAGGAACTCCGCCCCGGTGGAAGCGCCCGCAGCGGGTGCCTGGGAGGAGCTGGTCACCACCGCACTGCTCGGAACGGACCGCCGTACGCCCCCGGGCATGCCCGCGGGACGGCAGGCCCCGGCGGCGCTGCTGGACGCGGCGGCCGTGCAGACCGTACGGCGGCGGGCCGGGCTGCGGGCCGCACCCGCGGCCGAGCGGCCGCAGCCGGCGCCCGAGGACCCGCGGCCGCAGCTGCCTCCGGCGGCGGCCCACAGGCTGACCATGCTGCTGGCCGACCGGCACGGCACGGCGGGCGGCGGACGCAGGGGCACCGCGCCCGACCTGATGGAGCTGCTGCCCCAGTGGCTCGCCGCCGCCAACGCGCGCGGCTACGCGGCGCCCCCGCAGGCTCTGCCCGCCCTGCTGGACGCGGCCCGCGGGCGCACCGATCTGCGGCCGGCCGCGCTGACCTTGGCGGGTCCCCGCGCCCTGTGGCTGGCCCGGCTCAACCCCGACTGGCGGTTCGCCCTGCGCGCGGCCACCGGCGGCGGAACCGCCCTGCCCGGCCCCCGCGAGGCGGAACGGATACGCGAACTGTGGGAGGAGGGCCTGTTCGCGGAACGGGTGGCGCTGCTGGCGGCGCTCCGCGAGCGCGACCCCGCGGCGGCGCGGGACCTGCTGGCCGGCACCTGGGCCACCGAGCGGGCCGAGGACCGTCTGATGTTCCTCGACTCGCTGCGCGCCGGCCTGGCGCCGGAGGACGAGCCGTTCCTGGAGCAGGCCCTCGGGGACCGCAGCCGCAACGTGCGGGCGACAGCCGCCGAACTGCTGTCGGCGCTGCCCGGCTCGGCGCTGGCCGCGCGGATGGCGGACCGGGCCACGGCGTGCGTGGCCGTCGATCACACCCTCGACGCGCCGACCATCGCCGTCGAGACCCCGCACGAGTGCGACGCGGCCATGGAGCGCGACGGCGTCGTGTCCAAGGCGCCCTCCGGGCGGGGCGAGCGGTCGTGGTGGCTGGGCCAGCTGCTGGAGGCGGCCCCGCTCGGCACCTGGCCCGCACGCCTGGGCGGGCGCACCCCCGAAGAGATCGTGGCCCTGCCGGTCGCCGACGGCTGGCAGGGCGAGCTGCACGCCGCCTGGTGCCGGGCCGCGGTGCGGCAGCGGGACGCACGCTGGGCACGGGCGCTGCTCGGAGCGCCCGCGGCGCCCGAGGCCGGCGGGCCGGGCGCGGTGTCGCTGGCCGAGCGCGCCCGGCTGCTCGGCACGCTGGGCGCCGCCGAACGGGCCGACTGGGTGGCCGGGTTCATCTCGGCGCACGGTCTGTCCGAAGCGTTTCAGCTGCTCGGCGTGTGTGCGGTGCCGTGGGCCGCGCCACTCGGCCGGGCGGTGGTCGACGCGCTCAACATCGCGCGGGACGCAGGGAGTTACCCATGGAGTTTCAGTGGAGTGATGGGACTGGCCGAGCGGTGTCTGGACCCCGCGGAGGCGAGTCGGCTCGACGGGCTGCTGGCGGTGCCGGACGAGGCGCGGGACGCCTCGCCCGGGGCCGGCGGGTACTGGGCGGAGGCGTTCCAGCGACTGGTGACGACTTTGCGGCTGCGCGCCGCGATGACCGAGGAACTCGGTGCCCTCGGTGGCTGAGCGGTGCGGCGGAGGACGGCGGGCGTCTGCGGGGGCCGCGCCCCCGGGCCGCCCAGACCCTCCTTCGGCCTGAACGGCCTCGCCCTCAGCCGCCGGCCGGGCCGGTCGCACCCGCCCCGCACGCCCCGGTGCACAGCCTCGCGCCGCGCCCGCGAGGGCTACGCCTCCGCCGGCTGGCGGACGTTCTCGCGGACCCAGTCGACGATCGACTGGGTGGTCGCGCCCGGAGTGAAGATCTCGGCGACGCCCTTCTCCTTCAGCGGCGCGATGTCGTCCTCCGGGATGATGCCGCCGCCGAAGACGACGATGTCCTCCGCCTCGCGCTCCTTGAGCAGGTCGATGACCGCGGCGAAGAGAGTGTTGTGCGCGCCGGAGAGGATGGACAGGCCGATCGCGTCGGCGTCCTCCTGGATCGCCGTGTCCACGATCTGCTCCGGGGTCTGGTGGAGCCCCGTGTAGATGACCTCCATGCCGGCGTCGCGCAGCGCCCGCGCGATCACCTTGGCCCCGCGATCGTGGCCGTCGAGCCCCGGCTTGGCCACCACCACGCGGATCGGACCGGCTGCCACACCCATCACTGCCTCCATGAAGCGACTACAACCGCCCGCCGTGGGGCGGCCGCCCCGCACCACATCGTCCGGGGAAGTGAACGAACGTTATCTCCAGCATCCCGCAACCCGCAGTTTCGGGGTGCGCGGGGAGGGGCAAATCACACGGTGGGACACTCCTCCGGGCTCGGACTCCTGGAGCAAGGGGGGCTTTCACGCCCCGCACCGATCCCCGTCGCCGCGGGCCACGGCCCGGACAGCACCGTGGCACGGAAGCCGGTGCGGGAACAAGCTTCACGGAAGCCGCAGCGAGGTCGTCACAGCGCGGCGCCGCGATCGGCGCGCCGTGGCGGTGCAGCACACCGGCGAGGGCACGCAGGACACACGAGCCGCCCCACGTTCCGCGCCCCCGCCCCGCCGGCCGCGGCCGCCGCGACCGCCCACAGGGACGCACGGGGGACAGGGCCGTCCTCCCGTGCGCCGACAGGAGGTCGGCCATGAAGGTCACCAGCGTCGCAGACCCCATCCTTCCGCTCTGTCAGCGTCTGTTCCCGAGCAGGATCGCGGGAGTCTCGCTGGGTCTGCTGAAGGCGACCGCCCTGGAACTGGCGATCCTCGCGGGACACGTCCTCCTGTATCCCTCCGGGATCGTCCAGGAGCGCCGCGGCCCGGCGTGCCCGCTGCCCGCGCCCGGCACGACGGACGGGCCGGGCGGCGCCGCCCGGCTGCCGGTGGAGGCCAAGCCGCCGGTGGTGCTGCTGCACGGGTTCATCGACAACCGCTCGGTGTTCGTGCTGTTGCGCCGCAGCCTCGCCCAGCACGGCCGGCAGCGCGTGGAGTCCCTCAACTACTCGCCGCTGACCTGTGACATCCGCACCGCGGCCGAACTGCTCGGCCGGCACATCGAGGAGATCTGCGAGCGCACCGGCAGCAAGCGGGTCGATGTGGTCGGGCACAGCCTGGGTGGCCTGATCGCGCGGTACTACGTACAGCGGCTCGGCGGTGACCTGCGGGTGCGCACCCTGGTCACGCTCGGCACCCCGCACGCCGGCACCCGGGTGGCGCCGTTGGCCAACGCCCATCCGATCGTGCGCCAGATGCGCCCCGGCTCGGAGCTGATCGAGGAGCTGTCGCGTCCCGCACCGGGCTGCCGTACGTACTTCGTCAGTTTCTGGAGCGACCTCGACCATCTGATGGACCCGCTGGAGTCGGCCTGTGTGGACCACCCCGACCTGAAGGCGGAGAACGTGCGGGTGAGCGGCATCGGTCATCTCGCCCTGCCGGTGCATCCGGCCGTGGCGAGCGGAATCCGCCAGGCCCTGGACACCGTGCGGCCGGGAGACCCGACCGCGAGCCGGGCCGGAGGCCTGACCGTCGCGTGAGGTTGACCCATCAGGGTCGAACTTCGTCTCGAACACAACGTCAAGGGCGTGTCCGCCGTCCGCCGAAACACAGCCGATTGCCCGTTTCCCGCGTACGGGAAACCGGCCGAAGATTGTCGCGCCCGCGTACCGCCGGGTACAGTCGCCGCACTGCTCTGGCAGCCCCTGTTGTCGAGGCGAAAGAGAAGTTGGTGAACGACCGTCACCCGTCGGGGACCGCTACCCCCCCGGCACCGGCCTCCGAAGACGCCTCGGCGCCCTATGCGTCGTACGGCGGACAGGAAGCCGCGTACGGCGACTTCACCTCGTACGACACCACGTACGGCGAGTACGGCGCCACCGGATTCCACACCGGCACGTACCACACCGCCGACTACTCCGCCGTCCCCGGCCACGACGGCCTCACCGGCGAGAACGCCCAGGTGACCGGCACCTACGACACCACGCAGTGGTCCACGGGCAGCCAGCAGAGCCTGAACTGCGACGCGTACGCGGCCCAGCACCACGCCGCCTACGACACCGGCGCCTACGACACGACCGCGTGGGCCACCGGCTACCAGCAGGTGCCGTTCGTGCCGCAGCAGTCCGCGCCCGCCGACACCAGCGGACAGTGGGACGCGAGCGCCTGGCTCCAGAACGACCCGCAGGACGCCGCCGCCGAGGCGGCCCGGCAGTGGGACTGGAACGCCCAGGGCACCGACACCCAGACGTTCGAGGCCCAGGCGTTCGACACCCAGACCTTCGATGCCCAGCTCCTCGGGGCACAGTCTTTCGACACCGGCGCCTACGACGCCACCCAGTGGAACACCGGCGGCACGGCCGACGGGGAGACCACCGCGACCGGCCTGCTCCCCGAGCCCCGGCAGTCGTACGACGACACGGGCGCCGACGGCACCGTTCCGGCGGCGCCGGAGCAGGACGCCACCGGCGAACTGCCCGCCGTCGCCCTCCTGGAGGACCAGGAGGAGATCGCCCATGTCCCGGCCCCGCGCGCGGGGGGCCGTTCGCGTCGCCGCCAGCCGGCCAAGCGTTCGGCGCTGCTCACGGTGGCGGTGCCCTCGGTCTGCGTCCTGGGGGTGGCCGGCGCGGCCGCCGCTTCCGTGGGCACCTTCACCGACGACGCCAAGGAGACCTCGGCGTCCGCCCCCGACGCGCACCCCGTCCAGCCGGCCACCGCCAACAACAAACTGGACACCCAACTGCAGAGCCTGTCCGCCGGGGCCGACGACTTCGCCGACCGCGCCAGCCGTACGCAGGAGCGCATCGACCTCAAGGCCCAGCAGGTCGCCGAGCAGAAGAAGGCGGCGGAGGAGGCGGCCCGCAAGGAGCGGTTGCGCCCCAAGTTCATGCTGCCGGTCCTGCAACGCGGGCTGAGCGCCTACTTCGGCCAGGCCGGCGTGAACTGGATGTCCGTGCACACCGGCATCGACTTCCCCGTCGCCTACGGCACCACGGTCATGGCCGCGACCGACGGCACGGTCCGCACGCAGTGGAACAGCGCCTACGGCAACATGCTGATCCTCACCGCGAAGGACGGCACGGAGACCTGGTACTGCCACCTCTCCAGCTACCGGGTTCCCTCCGGTACGAGCGTCAAAGCCGGAGAGCCCATCGCGTACTCGGGCAACTCCGGCAACTCCACGGGCCCGCATCTCCACTTCGAGGTGCGGCCCGCGGGCGGGTCGCCGATAGACCCGCTGCCGTGGCTGCGCAGCCACGGTCTCGACCCGACCTGATCCGGCCCCCGCTACCGGCTCGGGCTCGGGCTCGGGCTCCGGGCAAGCGTGAGCCCCCGCCGCGCGGGGGCTCACGTCTTTCCGCGCCCACTGGGGCTACAGCTTCTCCACCGGCGCGTACCGCAGCAGCAGCCGCTTGGGCTTGGCGTCGCCGAAGTCGATCGTCGCCTCCGCGTTGCCGCCGGTGCCCTTGACCGCGACCACCGTGCCGAGACCGAACTGGTCGTGCGTGACCCGGTCGCCGACGGCGAGGGACACCACCGGCTTGTCCGCGGTGCGGCGGGTGGCGAACCCGGAGGCGCCGGACGCCGACGAGCGGGAGCGGGACGACGACAGCGAGGCCGCCACCCCGGACGCCGGGCCGGAGGGCGCCGCCACCGAGCCGCCCGTCCGCTTCCAGTCGACGTGCGTCTGCGGGATCTCCTCCAGGAACCGGGAGGGCGGGTTGTACGACGGCTGTCCCCACGCGCTGCGCATCGCCGAGCGGGTCAGATACAGCCGCTCCCGGGCGCGCGTGATGCCGACGTAGGCGAGCCGGCGCTCCTCCTCCAGCTCCTTGACCTGGCCGAGGGCGCGCATGTGCGGGAAGACGCCGTCCTCCATGCCGGTGAGGAAGACCACCGGGAACTCCAGGCCCTTGGCGGTGTGCAGGGTCATCAACGTGATGACGCCGTCGCCGTCCTCCTCGTCGGGGATCTGGTCGGAGTCGGCGACCAGGGCGACCTGCTCCAGGAACTCCGACAGCGCGACCGGCTCGCCCTCCCCGCGCTCCTGCTCGAACTCCAGCGCGACGGCGGCGAGTTCCTGGAGGTTCTCGATGCGGGTCTCGTCCTGCGGGTCGGTGGAGGACTGCAACTCGGCGAGGTAGCCCGTGCGTTCGAGGACGGCTTCCAGGATCGTGGCCGGACCGGCGCCCGACTCCACGATCGTGCGCAGCTCCTCCATCAGCGTGTTGAACCGCTTGACGGCGTTGGTCGACCGCGCGGCCATGCCGTACGCCTCGTCCACGCGGCGCAGCGCCTGCGGGAAGCTGATCTTCTCGCGCTGGGCGAGGGCGTCGACCATCGCCTCGGCGCGCTCGCCGATGCCGCGCTTGGGCACGTTGAGGATGCGGCGCAGCGGGACGGAGTCCTCGGGGTTGGCCAGTACCCGCAGGTAGGCGAGGACGTCCCGGACCTCCTTGCGCTCGTAGAAGCGGACGCCGCCGACGACCTTGTAGGGCAGGCCGACGCGGATGAAGATCTCCTCGAAGACACGGGACTGGGCGTTGGTGCGGTAGAAGACGGCGACGTCTCCGGCCTTGGCCTCGCCCGCGTCGGTGAGCCGGTCTATCTCGTCGGCGACGAACTGCGCCTCGTCGTGCTCGGTGTCGGCGACGTACCCGGTGATGCGGGCGCCGGCGCCGGCGTTGGTCCACAGGTTCTTCGGGCGGCGCGACTCGTTGCGCTCGATGACCGCGTTGGCGGCGGACAGGATGGTCTGCGTTGAGCGGTAGTTCTGCTCCAGCAGGATCGTCGTCGCGTCCGGGTAGTCCTCCTCGAACTGGAGGATGTTGCGGATGGTCGCGCCGCGGAAGGCGTAGATCGACTGGTCGGCGTCGCCCACCACGCACAGCTCGGCCGGCGGCACGTCGGCCTCGCTCGGCGGCACGTCCACGGGGTGCTCGGCGGTGCCGACGAGTTCCCGGACGAGGGCGTACTGCGCGTGGTTGGTGTCCTGGTACTCGTCGACCAGGACGTGCCGGAAGCGGCGGCGGTAGTGCTCGGCGACGTCCGGGAAGGCGCGCAGCAGGTTGACCGTCGTCATGATCAGGTCGTCGAAGTCGAGGGCGTTGGCCTCGCGCAGCCGCGACTGGTAGAGGGCGTAGGCCTGGGCGATGGTCTTCTCGAAGCCGTCGGTGGCCTGGGCGGCGAAGTCCTCCTCGTCGATCAGCTCGTTCTTCAGGTTGCTGATCTTGGCGCTGAAGGACTTCGGCGGGTAGCGCTTGGGGTCGAGGTCCAGATCGCGGCAGACCAGGGCCATCAGACGCTTGGAGTCGGCGGCGTCGTAGATCGAGAAGGACGACGTGAAGCCGAGCCGCTTGCTCTCGCGGCGCAGGATGCGCACGCACGCGCTGTGGAAGGTCATCACCCACATCGCGTGGGCCCGCGGGCCGACCAGCTGCTCGACGCGCTCCTTCATCTCGCCGGCGGCCTTGTTGGTGAAGGTGATCGCCAGGATCTGCCCGGGGTGCACACCCCGCTCAGCCAGCAGGTAGGCGATCCGGTGCGTCAGGACGCGGGTCTTGCCGGAGCCCGCGCCGGCCACGATGAGCAGTGGAGAGCCGGCGTGGACGACGGCGGCGCGCTGGTTGTCGTTCAGCCCCTCCAGGAGCGCGGCCGAGTCGATGACCGGCCGGGGGGCGCCGTCGCGGTAGTAGGCGTCGCGCCCGTACCCGTCGGAGTCGCGGGGATCCGGGAGGTAGGACTGCGGGTCCGGCGGCACGTCGAACTTCCCGCCGAACAGATCGTCCGGAACGGACTCCGGAGCGTGATCGTCCTCGGGCGGCGGCGGTGGTTCCTCCCCGTGGGCCCGCGGGGCCTGGAGGTCCGCCAGGAAGCTGTCGTCAAAGAGGCTGCTCATCGCTCTACGAGTCTAGGGCTCCCCACTGACAACCCGGGGCCGGATCGTCCGATCGCCCTCACGGACCACATCGAATCGGTCCGCCGGCCGCCGGACGGAGCCGCCGGGACCGGACCGGCCGGCCGCGACACGGCCACAACCCGGCCCCCGCACGCGGCCGGCCGGACCGGACCAGGCCGCCCCATGAGGGCCATGGGACCGGACCAGGCGGTCACCCCACGCAGCCGGTCCGCCACGGCGACGACACGGTTCGGCCAGGTCACGAATACGTATCGGGCATATCACGCATCGACCTTCACAGGAGCCTCACGGGTTGGTTACCGTTCCGACGGGCCGCACGACCCCACCGGCGAACGGCGCCGGGCCGCGCGGCCTCCGCCGAATCCGGCCGCACCGCCATGCGCGCCGGACCCGGGACCCGCGCCCCGGAGGGGAATCGGCCCGCCTTCTTCCACGAGCACAAGCTCGCCACGAGCTTCTTCCGTGAGCGGGACAGCGAGGCGCTCCCTTCCGGAACGCCCGCCCGAACCGACAGCCCACCCGGCAGGCGGAGGATGGAAGGAGTCGCCCCCCTTGGCGTCGCACCGCAAGCTCCACCCCCCGGTCACGCACGCGACCGGTCCGTCCGCTCCCGCACCGGCTCCCGTCCCGGTTCCGGCCGGTCCGGCTCCGGCCTCCGTGGCCCTGCTCCCCCACAGCGCCGAGCCCTCGGACGTCCTGTCCCCGGGCGGGAGGCCGAGCCCCGAAGAGGTCGAGAGGAAGCTCGACGAGCTGTACCGGCGGGCCGATGCCGCGGCCGACGGCCGTGAGGAGTCCGAGGGCCGAAACGGCGGGTCCGGGAACGGGCGCGACGAGGACGGGCGCGGTGGCGCCGGAAGTCGGTACGGCGGGGCCGAGGAGGGGCCCGGTGGCGCAGGAGCCGGGGTCCGGGCCGGCGAGAGAGGCGTCCGGCAGCGCGGCCGGGGCGGTGCGCTCCGCGACGGCACCGCCAAGCGCACCGACATGCTGACCAAGGCGCGCGAGATGCTGGGGGCGTTCACCGCGGCGCCGTACCGCCCCGCGGCCTCGGGGCCGGACGCCGCCGCCCTGCTGCTCGCGGAGGCCCCGAGCGGCTACTTCGACCGGGCGCAGCTGATGAGCCGGCTGACCGCGCGGCAACGGGTCCGGGCCGCCGGGCGCACCGCGCAGCGGCCCGCGGCCGCCGGCCAGAACCCGTCGGCGGGGCGGAACGCGCCGGTGGACGCCGTCGTTCCCGGGACGGCTGGTCCCGGTACCGAGGGTTCTGGTCGTCATCGAGCCTCGGCCGGGGCCTCGGTCATGGCGTCGGCCGGGGCGTCGACCACGGCGTCAGCCGCACAGCAGTACGACATCAGGGCGGCCAAAGCCGCAGTCCAGCGCAAGCTCGCCGCGGCACGCACGCTGCTGGTGGCTGCGGGAACGGCCACCGGCGCACCCGCCACGGCCGCCCCCGTCCCCGCCGTGCCGTCCGCGCCAGTCGTCCCGGCCGTGCCGACCGCCGCAGACGGGTCCGTCCGGCGGGTCGGTTCCCCGTCCGTCACCAAGGCCCTCAAGGCCCTCGCCTTCGCCCGCGCGCAGATCGGCAAGCCGTATGTGTGGGGCGCGTCGGGTCCCGGCTCCTACGACTGCTCGGGGCTCACCCAGGCCGCGTGGAAGGCCGCCGGGGTCGCCCTGCCCCGCTCCACACGCGACCAGTCCGACGCGGGCACGACCGTCCCGCTGGCCGAAGCGCTCCCGGGTGACCTCGTCTTCTTCCACGACCCTCACGACTCCCTCCGTGAGGTCGGCCACGTCGGTGTCTACGCGGGTCACGGCATGATGATCCACGCCCCGGGGCCGGGCGCGTACGTCCGCGAGGACCCGATCCACCACGACGGCGCCCCGGCCGTCCACCACGTGGTGCGACCGGCCTGACGGGGAGGGCGGGAAGAGCGCGCCCGAGCTGGGCGGGCGCACAGGGCGGCACCGGCGCAACCGGGCGCGAAGGCGGCGCACACCCGGTACGGGTCGCCTTGACGCAATTCGGGTGCGCCCGCGCGCGCCCCGCCCGCACGGCGCGCGCGGCTCCTGAGGATCGCGATCACGGCCGTCTCCTCGCTGGGGACGACGGCGGCGGCCACGCTGTCCATCGCCGTCTCCCTGCGCATCCCGGAGCTGGACGTGCTCGGCCAGGTGCTGCTCTGGGTCGTGGCGGCCTGGCCCGCGGTCGGCGCGGGGGCCTGGCTCGCGGTCGGCGCGGGGCGGTCGCGGAAGCGCGCGCCGGCCTCAGGACCGCACGCTGACCCGCACGGCCCCGGAGGCGACGGTCAGGTCCACAGCACCGCGATGAAGATGTTCGCCACGGTCAGCAGGCCGACGACGCCGAACATGCCCTTGTCCACCTTCTCGTCGTCGCGCTTGACGTAGACGAGGCCCAGGATGACGATCAGCAGCGCCAGCTTCACGCCGATCTTGATGTTGTCGAGGGGGTAGTCCTGAGCCTGGTTGAGGCCGACCAGGACGACGCCGGTGACCAGCATGGTGAGCGCGCCGTGCAGCATGCCCGGCACGAACCGGGCCGTGCCCTGGCCCACCGCCTTCATCTGGGTGAGGAAACCGCCGAGCAGCGCGGCGATTCCGATGATGTGCAGGCCGACGAAGAGATGGATGAGTACGTCCATGAGGCCGGAGCCTAATCTCACGCCTTCGGCCCTCCGGCACCGGCCCGTCCCCGCGCATCCGTCCGCGGACGTGCGGGGTGTCCCCGGTACGGCGGTGCACGTACGCCCCATAGCACCCTGTTACTCCTGTTCGCTGCGGAACCTCCGCTTCGGTCATCACTCCACGTGAAGCGACCGCCTCTGGGGGTGCCCAGCGGACACATACGGTCACCATCCGCTCTGCTCGCGCCAGTTCCGTACATGGAGCCACCCGCCCGACATGGTCGGTCCTAGCGTCCTCACCCAGGTGACCGGCCATCCCAGCGCCGCCCGGGTCAGGGGCGGCGGCCGGGCACCTCCGCCGAATGGTCCGGCGGCGGCATGCTCCCCCGTTCGCGCCGTCGCCGGACCCCGTACCCCCGCATCCGCGGCCGGACGAAGGGAACGTGAAGCTCCTCGTGGCAGCGCACCGCAGGCCCCGGCAACGCCCGCTCAGTGGCGGCACAGCGCGTACCGCCGTCACGCTCGCCCTGGCGGGCGCGGCGACGGCCACCTGCTTCGACGGCGTCGGACAGGCCGCGCCACAGCCGGCTCCGAGGCAGGTCAGGGCCAGGGTGGATCAGCTGTACCGGGAGGCGGAGACCGCCATCCAGAAGTACGACGGCGCGAAGGAGAAGGCGGACGCGGCCGAGCGGCGGTTGCGGACACTCGGCGACGAGGCGGCCCGCACCCAGGCGAAGCTGAACGCGGCGCGGGAGACCCTGGGATCGATCGCCGCCGCCCAGTACCGGGAGGGCGGGGTCGATCCCACCGTGAGGCTCATGCTCGCCGACGACCCCCGGCACTATCTGGAGAGCGCCGAGTTCGCGGAACGGGCCGGCGCCCGGCAGGTGGCCGCCGTCGCCGGAGTTCGCAGCCAGCGCAGGAAGATCGAACGGCTGCGCGGTGCCGCCCGCGTCGAACTGACCTCCCTGAAGTCGCGGCAGGCGGAGCTGCGGCGGCACAAGAAGACGATCACCACCAAGCTGGACGCGGCCCGGCGCCTGCTGACCCGGCTCACCCCGCACCAACGCGCCGAGGCGACCGGCCAGGACCCGAACGCCTCCGCCGCCTCCCGCATGCCCGCCGCCCCGTCCGCACGCCCGCTCGGCCGCCCGGACGCGGTCGCGGCGCCCACCTCCCGGGCGGCCGCCGCCGTCGCCTACGCCTACCAGAAGCTCGGCAGCCCCTACGTCTGGGGCGCGACCGGTCCCCACGCCTTCGACTGCTCGGGCCTGGCCCTGGCCGCCTACCGCGCCGCCGGCGTCTCGCTGCCCCGCACGACCTACGCCCAGATCAACGCCGGCCGCCGCGTCTCACGCGCCGAGCTGCTCCCCGGTGACCTGGTGTTCTTCTACTCCGGGATCAGTCATGTCGGCATCTACGTCGGCGACGGCCGCATGATCCACGCGCCGAACCCCTCGGCCCCCGTCCGTCTGGCCCCGATCGACCAGATGCCTTTCGCGGGGGCGGCCCGGGTGGCGTGATGCGGGCAGCCTCAGCCGGGGCCGAGAAGTCCCGAGCAGCACTGCGAAGGGCGGGCGGGGGACGCCTCGGCTGCGGCGAGTGGCCGGGCGGTGGTCTGGTCCGTTGGCGCGGCCGCTCACACCAGCCGGCGGGCCGTGGCCCAGCGGGTCAGCTCGTGCCGGTTGGACAGTTGGAGCTTGCGCAGCACCGCCGAGACATGGGACTCCACCGTCTTCACCGAGATGAAGAGCTGCTTGGCGATCTCCTTGTAGGCGTAGCCGCGGGCGATCAGCCGGAGGACCTCGCGCTCGCGCTGGGTGAGACGGTCGAGGTCCTCGTCCACCGGCGGCGCGTCGGTCGAGGCGAAGGCGTCGAGCACGAAGCCGGCCAGCCGCGGTGAGAACACCGCATCGCCCTCCTGGACGCGGAAGACGGAGTCGACGAGGTCGGCCCCGGTGATCGTCTTCGTCACGTATCCGCGCGCCCCGCCGCGGATGACTCCGATCACGTCCTCCGCCGCGTCCGAGACGGACAGGGCGAGGAAGCGGACCGGCCTCTCGCTGTCGGCCATCAGCGCGGCACAGCGGCGCAGCACCTCGACCCCGCCGCCGCCGGGCAGGTGCACATCGAGCAGGACGACCTCGGGGCGGGCCGCGGTGATGACGCTGACCGCCTGGTCGACGTCCGCCGCCTCGCCGACGACCTCCACCCCGGTCTCCTCGGTCCGGCCGATCTCGGCCTGGACGCCCGTGCGGAACATCCGGTGGTCGTCGACGAGGACCACGCGCACACGGCGTCCGCCCACCCCGCCGGCGCCCTCCGCCGCCTCCGCTCCCGCCGTGCCGTTCGTCTCGGTCGGGTCGCTCATCACGTGTTCTCCGCCCTCTCCATCTCCAGCTCGACCTCCGTGCCGCCGTCCGGCACCGCGCGCAGCCGGGCCGTGCCCCCGTTGCGCTCCATGCGGCCGCTGATCGATTCTCTGACGCCCATGCGGTCGGCGGGTATCGCGTCGAGGTCGAAGCCGGGGCCGCGGTCCCGGACGGACACGAAGACCTTCTTCCCCTCCACCTCGGCGTAGACCTGTACGGCGCCGCCCTCGCCACCGTACTTGGCGGCGTTCACCATGGCTTCCCGCGCGGCTTGCATCTGGGCGCCGATCCTTTCGTCGAGCGGGCAGTCGCCGACCACGACCACCTCTATGGGGACGCCGTGCTTGTCCTCGACCTCGGCGGCGTTGCGCTTGACCGCCTCGGCGAGCGTGGCCGGTTCGTCGGCCTCGTCCTTGCCGTTGCCCTCCGGTTTGTAGAGCCAGGCACGCAGGTCGCGCTCCTGTGCGCGGGCGAGGCGGCGCACCTCCCCCGCGTTCTCCGCATTGCGCTGGATCAGCGTGAGCGTGTGCAGCACCGAGTCGTGCACGTGGGCCGCGACCTCCGCCCGCTCCTGGGCGCGGATGCGCATCAGCCGCTCCTCGGAGAGGTCCTGCGTCATCCGCACGAGGTACGGGCCGACGAGGAGCGTGATGCCGACGAGGACCGCGAGCGCCGCCTGGAGGACCGAGCCGAGGTGGGCGGCCGAGCCCTGCAGGACGAAGATCGCGGTGACGCCTGCCGTGACCAGCAGGACGCCCGCTCCGGCGCGCAGCAGCGTGAGCGTCCGGCGGTGGCGGCCCACCTCGGCCCAGCGGGCCCGGCGGGCGTTGTCCGCCTGGCGCCAGACCAGGGCCACGCCCGCGGCGACGAGGACGGCCGGCACGAGATACGCCTTGGCCGCGCCGCCCAGGTCCACGCTGCCGACGAAGACCGTCGCCACGACGACCATGAGGAGCAGCGCGAGTATCTGTCCCCGGTCGGGTTTGCGGGCGACTATCCTGCGGCGGCCGTCGGGTGAGGTCTCGGTGGTGACGAGCGAGGGCGGTTTCTGGCCCGCGACGCCGCCGACGCCGAGGGGCACGAAGAACCAGAAGGCCGCGTACAGCAGCGCGCCGAGGCCGTCGGCCATGAACAGGCCGGCGAAGACGAGCCGCACCCAGACCACGGGCAGCCCGAGATGCCCGGCGAGGCCCCGCGCCACTCCGCCGAGCCAGCGTCCGTCGCTGCTGCGGTAGAGCTTGCGCGGCGGCCACGGGTCGTCGAGGGGCAGTGCTGCGGCTTCCGGCATGCCATTGATGGTCACATGCCGTCGCGGCGGGGACATCAGGGTCGGTCCCCGAGACTCCCCTGATCTTCCCTCGGCCCCGGCGACGACGCGGTGCCGGCCGTGCCCGGACGGCCGTCGAACGCATCCCCGGCGGGGCTCAGGGGCGAATCAGGGTTCGGCCAGGGTCGTCCCGACTCCCGCCACGGCGGTGTGCCCGTCACCATGGACGCATGACGAATCACCAGCATGCCGCGTCGGGCCGGGGACCCGGCTCCGGTCCCCGCCCGATGCCGGGCGCCGGGCCGCGGGCCGCCGCGCCCGGTACGGGTGCGGGTGAGGAACCGCGGCCGCCCGGACCCCCGGGCGCGCAGGCGCGGGAATCAAGCGGACAGCCGGGTGCGAGCGACCACCCGCACCGGACCGGAGAGACGAGCGTGACGGGGACGACGGGGACGACGGGGACGGCCGGCCCGGCGGACACGGCCGACGGGCAGCGCCCGGGCCCGGCCGGGCAGTCCGGGTCGGGGCCGGCGGGGGCCGCCGGTGCGGGACCGGGCGCGGGACGCGACGCGGGCTCCGCGGCGGCCGGAGGATCGGAGGGCGGGCGGGAGCCGTTGCAGTTCCGGCGGAGCAAGCGGCACAAGATGATCGCCGGTGTCTGCGCGGGACTCGGAAGGCAGTGCGACATGGACCCGGTGATCTTCCGGATCACGCTGGCCGTGCTCGCCGCGACGGGTGGAATAGGCCTCATCTTCTACGGCTTCGCCTGGCTCCTCCTCCCGTTCGACGACGAGGACGAGAACGAGGTGCGCAAGCTCCTCACCGGCCGGGTGGACGGCCAGGCGCTGGCCGGCGTGCTGTTCGCGCTGGTGGGCTGCGGGGTGTTCCTGTCGATGCTGAAGAACGGCAGCGTGCTCACCTTCGCCGTCGTCCTCTCCCTCCTCCTGGCGGGAGCCGGGTACTGGTCGCGGCACCGGGGCGCCCCCGACCCCGATCCGCTGGCCGCCCAGGCCGCCGCCGACGCCCCACCAGAGGCGCAGGCGCCGCCGTTCCCCGCCTCCTACCCCTCGTGGTGGCGCGAACCGATCGTCAAGGACGGCACCCATGTCGGCGGCACCGGCTATCTGTGGGGGCCCCAGGACTCCCGCGACCGGGACATCGCGGCCGCCGTCAACATCAGTCTCGGGACCCGTGCGAGCGAGGCCGTACACACGCCGCGCACAAGCGGCGCCGAGCCGCCGCGCCGCCCCCGCGGACCGCGCTGGATCGGCGGCTGGATCTTCCTGCTGGCCTTGGCCGCCGGCGGCGTGGGAACCAGACTGACCTGGGACGACCATGCACTCGGCACCAGTCTGCAGGCCGGTCTGGGCTGCGCGCTCGCCGTCTTCGGGCTGGGCATAGCGGTCAGCGCCTTCCTGGGAAGGACGGGCGCGGGGTCGATCCTGCTGGCGATCATCACGGCGGCCCTGCTCACGGCGTCGGCGGCGCTCCCCAAGAACATCAGCACCCAGTGGACGCACACGACCTGGCGGCCGGCCACGACGGCGGAGGTGCAGCGTGAGTACGACCTCGGCACCGGTGAGGGCACCCTCGACCTGACCCGAATAGACATCGGCGAGGGCCGGACGGTGACGGCTCGGGCGGAAGTCGGTGCGGGCCGGCTGCGGGTGATCGTCCCCCGGGACGTGACCGTGCGGGCGACCATCGACGTGGGCCTGGGCGATGTCCGGTTGCCGGGCGAGAGCTCTCAGGACGTGGATGTGACTCCGGGCAGGCACCAGCAGGTGACGCTGCCTCCGGCATCGGGTGGCAAGGGTGCCGGAACACTCGAACTCGACCTGCGGGTCGGCATGGGACAGGCAGAGGTGAGCCGTGCTGCGTCATGAATTCCAGCCGGGGAAACTGGTGGCCGGGGTGATCCTCATCGCGGCGGGCGTCGTGTACGCGGGCGCCGCTCACGGGCTCTGGCGCATCCCCTGGTTCGCGGCCGTCCCGCTGGTCCTGGGCGGACTGTGTCTCGCGGGCTTGGCGGCACTGCTGAACCGGGCGGTACGAAGGAACCGGGCGGGGCGCCGCCGGCCGGGACTGGCCGACGTGGGGGTGGACCGGATGGACTGAGCAGCGGGTGCCGGTGCGGTCCCGGGCGGGGACGCGTGCGGTCGGAGACCAGGCCGGGACATCAAGGCCGCGCGAGCCTGGAGAAGGCGCGGGAGTCCCGGAAGCGGTCACCGGTAAGTCCGGGAGCTGTAGGCGCAAGGTCTCCCCGGAGGCTGTCAGTTGCAGGGCGGGCGCTCCCGGAGGCGCCCGTGAGCGGGCACCGGAGATGCGGGGCTGCCGGAAGCGGTCACCGGCAGGTGTGGGGCTGCCGGAAGCGCGGTCAGTGGTAGCTGCGGGAGCTCTGGCGGCGGGCGCGCAGGGCCGCGTCCACGGAGAACAGGGGGGTGCCGGCGAGGACGAGCGGGAGCCAGGCCATCAGATAGGCGAGGTCGTTGCCGTAGTAGTAGGGGGTGGAGGACCAGCTGACCGTGAGCCACAGGCTGAGGGAGATCAGCGCGCCGCCGAGTGCGGCCAGGCGGCCCAGCAGGCCGACCAGTACGCCGATGCCGACGGCCAGTTCTCCGAGGGCCATGGTGGTGCCGAAGCCGACCGGGGACTTCAGGGACAGGTCCACCAGGGCGGGGATGGCGGAGGAGTCGCGTACCGCGCGCATCGTGTCGCCGATCGATCCGGCGCCGGAAGCCTTCAGGAAGGCGCTGTCGGTGAGTTTGTCCAGGCCGGCATAGATGAAGGTGACGCCCAGGAAGACACGGAGGGGAAGGAGGGCGTAGCGCGCGGCGGTGTCCCGCCAGTCACCGCGCCGGTCACCGTAGGAGGTGTGCGTGTCCATCCGAACGCCGTGAGTCATCGCTGCCAGCCGCCTCTCACCGCAATGCCGTTTACCTCTCAACGGACCATACGTATGTAAGAAAGGAATCACTCAATCACGTTGGGCCGATTTTCCGGCTTACGTATGATTTCGGTCCTGCGCTCGGCCCCCTGGTCCGGGACCTCTGCGTCCGTCCCGTCCGAGGAGTACGGTCGGCGCCCTCTCCGTTCGCGGCCGCACCGCGGCGGTCTCACTCCGTCACGTCGATGCTGTAGCGGTTGGTCTCCACTCCCGCCGCGGTGACCAGTTGCACCTCGACGCGGCCCGGTTCGACGTCGGCGGGGACGGGGACGGTGAGGGCCGTGTCCGTGGGGTTGCTGAAGCCGCCGGTGACGGGGACGAGGGGGACGTGGACGTTGACCGCGCCGATGCGGACCACCATCCGCGACAGCCGGTCGGCTCCCTGCGCACCGGGCGGGACGAACCCGGCCCCGCGGACCTCGATGTCGTCGCCGGTGCGGATGGGGGCGTCGAGGTCGCCGGCCTCCCGGGCGCGGACCACGGAGAGGATGACGGGTCGGCCGCCCTCGGCGTACTTGCCGGCCAGGTAGGTCAGGGCGGACACCAGCATCACCACCGCCAGCCCCCAGGGCAGGTCGGGCAGTTGATCGGGCCGCCGGGCCAGCCGTACCGCGGCGAACAGAAGGGAGACAGCGCTGATGACGACGTACTGGATGTCCGCGAAGGCGCCACGGCCCGCGTCGTCGGTGAGGAGGTCGGCGGCGCGGGGACGGTACGCCGGCACCTTCTGGAGGCGTTGGCCCAGCACCCGCAGGCCGACCACCCGCCGCACCAGCACGGCGATGCCGCACACCACGGCGAGCACGGTGACCACACCGGCACCCCGGGCCAGATCCAGCCCGGAGAGCAGCGCGTCGCGTTCCGTGTGCTCGGAAGCGACCGCCAGGCGGCCGGCCAGGACGAGTACGGCGTACCCGACGAACAGCACCCATGCCACGGCGACGGCGCGCGAGGTGGACAGGCGGTTGTCCTCGCCGATGACCGGGGCCAGCGCGCCGCCGCGCGCCCGGTGGAACCACGAGGCGGCCGTGAGCGTGCCGGCGACCACCACGGCCGCGAGCAGACCAGCCGTGCGGGCGGCGCTCCAGCCGGCGCCGATCGCCGTCAGCGCCTGGGCGAGGAGGAGGAGCACCACGGCCGCCCACACGGTGCACACCGTCCAGCCCCACAGTCGCGCCAGCCAGGCATCACCCTCGGCACGGCCGCGGGCGGCGACGAGTTCCGCGGACTGGGTCAGTTCCTCCGAGACCCACTGGCGGGAGGCCGACACCGAGTGGGCGACGGCGGCCGGGAGTCCCTGGCCGGCGGCGAACTCGTCCCTTTTCAAGAGGAATTCGGCAACGGCCCGCCGGTGCCCCGTACGCGCTCCGTGCGGGCAGTCCCCGCACGTGCAGCCGCCCGAGTGGGCAGCCGCCCCCGCGCCGTCTCTCGCTTCCTGCACCGCCACGCCCGACGCCCGCCTTCCCCGGAACCCCGCAGAGACCTGCGGCCAACACGCCTACGCCGTCTGCGAATTGTGCCCTACCTCGGGCGCCCCCGGCTGCTCTGTCTGATCAGTGCGGGTGAAGCTCCGGCCATCGGGTTGACCGGCGGCGGGAAGGTGGCACCGGGGCCCGCGTCCGGACGATCGGCCGGTTCAGGGGGTGGGTGTGCGGCTCAGCAGGTCGGGCTCGCTGCGGGTGATGTCCTGCCAGAGGGGCTGGTAGTTGATCCAGGCCACCAGGTCGCCGCCGAGCTGTTCCCGGGTCGCGACCGCCGCCTTGTGGTCGATGAGGACGGGACGGCCGGCGGCCCGGGCGGTGAGCTGCACCTGGGCGGAGCGTTCCATGGACAGGAACCACCAGGCGGCGGCGTCCACCGAGTCGCCGACGGTGAGCAGGCCGTGGTTGCGCAGGACCAGCGCCTTGCCGGAGCCGAGCACGGCCGCGATGCGGCGGCCTTCCTCGGCGTCGACGGTGACGCCGGTGTAGGCGTCGTAGACGGCGTGGTCCTGGTAGAAGGCGCAGCTCTCCTGGGTGATGGGGTCCAGGAGTTCCCCCAGGGCGGCCAGTGCGCGGCCGTGCACCGAGTGGCAGTGGGCGACGGCGACGACGTCCGGGCGGGCGGCGTGGACCTGGGCGTGCACGGTGAACGCGGCCTGGTTGACGTGGTAGCGCCCCTCGACGACCTGTCCGTCCTGGTTGGCGAGCACGAGGTCGGCCACGGTGACGTGCTGGAAGGGCATGCCGAAGGGGTTGACCCAGAAGCAGTCGCTGAACTCGGGGTCGCGGGCGGTGATGTGGCCGGAGACGCCGTCCTCGAAACCGCGTCGTCCGAAGATGCGCAGGGCGGCGGCGAGGCGCTCCTTGCGGTGCCGGCGTTCGTCCTCGACCGAGTCGTGGCGCGGCGGCATGGCGAACCGCAGCTTGTCGGTCGGCAGGGGTGGGGGCGGAGTGGGGCCGTGCATGGGTCCTCCGGCGCGGTTCGGCGTACGGGCGGAAGGTACCGGCGGTCGGGACGGGATGACAGCGCCGGGTTGTGAAGATGCGGCGCAGGGCGCTCCGCGCGGCGGGGGACGGGCAGTGGGTGCTGCTTCCGGCGGCGCTCGGACGGCTCCGCCGGGGCAGCCGCCGCCGTCACCGCCCGCGGCCCGTCGCCCCGTCCGAGCCACCTGGCTCGGCGTTGCGCCGATGCGACCGGGCAAGCGTGCCCCGACCCCGCCCTGACCGCCGCGCCGATCCGGCCGGGGAAGCCTGCCCCGACCGCCCCGCCCATCCCGGCCGAGGTGCCTGCCCGGGCCAGCCGCATCCGCCCGGCGGCCCGGCGGACGCTGCGATCCGAGGCCCGCGTCCCGCCCCGCGGATGCGGCTGGCCCGGTGCACGCGCCCGGCCCGGCCGACGCGCGCCTGGGTCATGGTTCCTTAAGTCATGGTTCTCGCCCGGCCCAGCGGTCGCGCCCCGCCCCGCGGGATGCTCGGGCGGTGGGCCGATATGCGAAAGAGGTGGAACGGTTGTTCCACCTCTTTCGCTCACGTGCCCCGCGGGCCCGTGGTGGCTACTCCCACTCGATGGTGCCCGGCGGCTTCGAGGTGACGTCGAGGACGACGCGGTTGACGTCCCGCACCTCGTTGGTGATCCGCGTGGAGATCTTGGCCAGGACGTCGTAGGGCAGGCGCGACCAGTCGGCGGTCATCGCGTCCTCGGAGGAGACCGGGCGCAGCACGATCGGGTGACCGTAGGTGCGGCCGTCGCCCTGGACGCCGACGGAGCGGACGTCCGCGAGCAGCACGACCGGGCACTGCCAGATGTCGCGGTCCAGACCGGCCGCCGTCAGTTCCTCGCGGGCGATGGCGTCGGCCTCGCGCAGCAGGTCCAGGCGCTCCTTGGTGACCTCGCCGACGATTCGGATGCCGAGGCCGGGGCCCGGGAAGGGCTGGCGCTGGACGATCTCCTCCGGCAGGCCGAGTTCCTGGCCGACCATGCGGACCTCGTCCTTGAACAGCTTGCGCAGCGGCTCGATCAGCTTGAACTCGAGGTCCTCGGGCAGGCCGCCGACGTTGTGGTGGGACTTGATGTTGGCGGTGCCGGTGCCGCCGCCGGACTCGACCACGTCCGGGTACAGCGTGCCCTGGACCAGGAACTCGACCGCCGGACCCTCGTCCGCGATGATCTCGGCCTGGGCCTGCTCGAAGACCCGGATGAACTCGCGGCCGATGATCTTCCGCTTCTCCTCGGGGTCCGAGACGCCCTTGAGCGCGTCGAGGAAGCGCTTCTCCGCGTCGACGACCTTCAGCTGCACGCCGGTCGCGGCGACGAAGTCCTTCTCGACCTGTTCGGTCTCGCCCTTGCGCATCAGGCCGTGGTCGACGTAGACGCAGGTCAGCTGGGAGCCGATGGCCTTCTGGACGAGGGCCGCGGCGACCGCGGAGTCCACGCCGCCGGACAGCCCGCAGATGGCCCGCTTGTCACCGACGAGCTCGCGGATGGCGGCGACCTGCTCCTCGATGACGTTGCCCGTGGTCCAGTCGGGCTTGAGGCCCGCGCCGCGGTACAGGAAGTGCTCCAGCACCTGCTGACCGTGCGTGGAGTGCATGACCTCGGGGTGGTACTGGACGCCGTAGAGCTTCTTCTCGTCGTTCTCGAAGGCGGCGACCGGGACGACGTCCGTGGAGGCCGTGACGGTGAAGCCCTCGGGCGCGGCGGAGCAGGCGTCGCCGTGCGACATCCACACGGCCTGCTCGGCCGGGGTGCCCTCGAAGAGGGTCGAGGAGGGCTTGGAGACGGCGAGGTCGGTACGGCCGTACTCGCGGGCGCCGGTGTTGTCCACGGTGCCGCCGAGGGTCTGCGCCATGAGCTGGAAGCCGTAGCACATGCCGAAGACGGGGACGCCGGCCTCGAAGAGCTCGCGGTCCAGACGGGGGGCGCCCTCTTCGTAGACCGACGAGGGGCCGCCGGAGAGGATGATCGCCGCCGGGTTCCTGGCGAGCATGTCCTTGACCGGCATGGTGCTCGGCACGATCTCGCTGTAGACCCGGGCCTCGCGGACGCGACGGGCGATGAGCTGGGCGTACTGCGCGCCGAAGTCGACGACCAGGACGGTGTCGGGGGCGGCGGCAGCGGGGGTCGCTGATGACACGGGGTGCCTTCCGGCGGTTGGGCGGGGGCTGTGTACACCGATTCTAACGGGGTGGCCACGGGCGACGTCCCGAACGCGGGCGGCGGCCGCGGTCCCGGGCGCCGTCCCACCATCCGAACCGGCTTGGACACCGGCCGTCACGGAGGCATACTGGTGCCATGCTCACGCAGTCCACGACCTTCCTCTTTACCTATGGCACCCGGCCCGCCGGCTGCCATGGTCGTGTTGCTTGAGCCACTGACGAGCGACTTCCCAGGCGCCCCGGGCCGACAAGGCCCGGGGCGCCTGGCGTTTCTCCCGGTCCTCGCCGATCCGGGGTCCCGCACCCACCCGTGAGGAGCCCCACATGACCACCACCACCGCCGCCACTCCCACCGCTGCCGCCGTCGGCGCCGTCACCACTGCCGTCACCGCCCCCGCCTCCTCCCCCGCGGACCGCACCGGTGCCCGTACCGACGAGGCCGCGAGCGTGATCTCCGGCGCCCGCGAGCGCATCGACGCCCTCGATGATCGGATCATCGGGCTGGTGCAGGAACGGATGGCCGTCTCGGCCGTCGTCCAGGAGGCCCGGATCGGCTCCGGCGGCCGGCGCGTGAACCTCTCCCGCGAGATGGAGATCCTCGGCCACTACAGGGACGCGCTCGGCAAGCCCGGCACCGCCCTGGCGATGACCCTGCTGGAGCTGTGCCGGGGCAGGATCTGAGGCCCTCGCGCGATCCTCACCCGTACGGCGCGTGACCGCGGGCCGCCGCGCCTCGTTGCTCCGGATGTCCACGCCAGCCAGGGGGCGCCGCCGAGTGCGGGAGCCCCGTATGGCGCCCCGCGGCGATGAGGCGCACGGATCGTGCCGTGCGCCGTGGGACCTCGCCGCGGGGACAGTGACCGGACGGCAGGGGACAGCAGCCCGGTCACCCAGGTCACGGTCGGCCCCGGGGACGCCCGGGGCCGACCGTGAACACCACGCGCGGACATCGCAGCCCGCTTACCCCTCAGAGGCATCCGCCCGCCCCTCAGAAGCAGCCCCCCGCCCTCGCAGACGGCCCACGTCCCGAAAGGCACTCGCCCGCCCCTCAGAGCCACCGCCCGTCCTGAGACGCAGCCGGTCGCCGGCCCCCAGGCCACGCACTCTCCAACCACCCCATGTGACACAAGCCACATGAGAATTCGGTGAGGACGAGCACAACCATCCGCCCTCGCACCAGGTCACACCACCTGAACCGAGAGCCACACCCGCGGCCCCACCGCGGAGGCCTCCCTCAGCGCTCGTGCTGCGCCCAAGGCGCCGTACGCCAGACTCTCCGAGGTCTTCATGAAGCTTCGCCGCGCCATGGCCGCCACGGCCGCGACGGCTGTCATAGCACCCCTGGCACTCCTGTCGGCTCCGGCCGCGTTCGCGTCCGACGACCAGCCCTCCTCACCGAGCACCGTCACGGCCACCGCCACCGAGTCGGCCTCCGACGACACCTCGACGTCCCCGGCCCCGTCCTCGTCGGAGTCGCAGTCGGCCCCCGAGAGCACCCCCGCCTCGACGCCCCCCTCCAGCAGCGCGAGCACCGGCACGTCGGAGTCCGCCTCCGCCTCCGCCCCGGCGCCGAGCAGCTCCTCCCCGCAGGCCTCCCAGTCCGCGGAGCCCACCGCCGAGCCGACGCCCTGCACCGACGCCGACGTCGACCCCGACTCCCAGCTGACGATCTCGGTCTCCGGTCTGCCGGGGAAGATCGTCGCGGGCAGCGGCTGGCACCCGTTCAAGCTCACCGCCGCCAACCACGGCGACCGGGCCCTCGGCCAGGTGCAGTGGCTCGCGCTCGTCGACAACGACTCGCTGAGCGACGACGAGTCGCAGTGGCTGAGCAACTACGCGCAGCTCGAGTACTTCAACCCCGAGACCAAGGCCTGGGAGTCCCTGGCCGACGAGATCGGCGACGGGATGTACTTCGGCGAGACCGAGCTGGGCCCGAAGCAGACGGTCGACATCCGGATGCGCGTCAACATCACCGCCAAGGCCCCCGCGGGCGCCGGCTACACCGTGGGACTGGGCGGCTACGTCGACCAGGACAAGAACTGCGTCCACAGCGCGTTCGACTACTACGAGTTCACCGTCCTCAAGCAGGGCACGCCGAACGACAACCCGGGTGACGCCAAGCCGAAGCCCGGTGACGCCGACAAGCCCGCCGGCGGCAAGGAGCCGCAGGGCGGCGCCAAGGAGATCCCGCCGACCGGCACGCTCGCCGAGACCGGCTCCAGCTCCATGCTGCCCACCATCGGTCTGGTCGGCGGCGTCGCGGTCGTCGTCGGCGCGGGTGCGCTGTTCACCGTCCGCCGCCGCAAGGCCGGGGCCGGCGCGCAGGCGTAGGCGCCGCGGGCCGTAGGCCACGGGGTCCGGTGCCGTGACGGCGCCGGGCCCGCCGGGACGAGAAGGACCTGCACCAGGAGGGGGGCGCAGGTCCTTCTCGTCTTTCCTCCACCACCTCAGCGGCACGACCGCAGCCCGCAGCGTTCGGCCGCACCGCCCCTGCTCGCGGCGCTACTTCTTCGCCGGCACCGTCGGCATCCCGAGGAACGGCAGCCGCAGCGCACCGAACGCGTCCGCCGGGACCGCCGGGTTCCGCGGCTCGACCGGCTTCAGCCGCTCGTACGCCGCGCCCTGCGCCGGACGCGGGTCGGCCTCGCCCTTGTTGGGCCAGTACGACATCGCCCGCTCGGCCTGCGCGGTGATGGTCAGGGACGGGTTCACCCCGAGGTTCGCCGAGACCGCCGCGCCGTCCACCACCGAGATGCCCGGGTGGCCCCACAGCCGGTGGTAGGGGTCGATGACGCCGGTCCCGGGCGAGTCGCCGATCGGGCAGCCGCCGAGGAAGTGCGCGGTGAGCGGAGTGCCCATCAGCTCGCCCACGTTGGAGCCGGCGAAGCCGTTGATCTCGGCGGCCAGCGCGGTGGCGCCCTCGGTGGCGGCCCTGATCTGCTTGGGGTTGGGTGAGCCGTGTCCCTGACGGGCGGTCAGCAGGCCCTTGCCGACGCCGTCCGGCTTCAGGTACGTCGTCAGGGAGTTGTCCAGGGACTGCATCACCAGGCCGATGATCGTGCGCTCCGACCACTTGCGGTTGGACAGCGAGCGCAGCACGAGCAGCGGATGCCGCGCGGCGTTCCCCAGCCAGGCCCCGACCCTCGACCGGCCCTCCGCGAAGGGGACTTGGAGGATCGACAGGCCGCCCATCGAGTTGGATCCTTTGCCGTAGCGGACCGGCTCGATGTGGGTGTTGTCGTCGGGGTGGACGGAGGAGGTGATGGCGACGCCGCGCGTGAAGTCGGCCTTGGGCTGCCCGGTGACCTTGCGGTAGCGGCGGTCGTCGGTCTGCGCGCCCACCAGCGCCTCGGAGTTGGTGCGGGTCAGCTCGCCGAGGCGGGGCGAGAGGTAGGGCAGCTGCCGGTTCTCCTTCATGCGGTGCAGCAGCGTCTGGGTGCCGTAGGTGCCGGCGGCGAGGACGACCTTGCGGGCGGTGAAGAGGCGGCCGGCGCCCTTCTTGCGGTTGTCGGTCGGCAGCGTGGCGACGGCGTAGCCGCCGCGCGAGTCGTCGGTGACGGACACGACGGTGGTCATGGGGTGCACCACCGCGCCCGCCTTCTCGGCGAGGTGGAGGTAGTTCTCGTTCAGCGTGTTCTTCGCGCCGTGCCGGCAACCCGTCATGCATTCGCCGCACTCGACGCAGGCCTTGCGGTCCGGTCCCACGCCCCCGAAGTAGGGGTCGGCGACGCGCTGGCCCGGCTCGGCCTTCGCCGTGCCGTCGGCGTCCTCGCCGTCGCCGAAGAAGACGCCGACCGGGGCCATGTGGAAGGTGTCGCCGACGCCCATGCGCTGCGCCGCCGCCTTCAGGTGCACGTCGGACGGCGTCATCGTCGGGTTGAGCCGTACGCCGAGCATCCGCTTGGCCTGGTCGTAGTACGGGGCCAGCTCGTCCTGCCAGTCGGTGATGTGCCGCCACTGCGGGTCCTCGAAGAAGGCCTTCGGCGGTACGTAGAGGGTGTTGGCGTAGTTGAGGGAGCCGCCGCCGACGCCCGCGCCGGCCAGCACCATGACGTTGCCGAGCAGGTGGATGCGCTGGATGCCGTACATGCCGAGCCTGGGGGCCCACAGGTAGTTCTTCAGGTCCCAGGAGTTCTTCGGCAGGCTCTCGCGGGTGAAGCGGCGGCCGGCCTCCAGGACGCCGACCCGGTAGCCCTTCTCGGTCAGGCGGAGGGCGGTGACCGAGCCGCCGAACCCGGAGCCGACGACGATCACGTCGTAGTCGTAGCCCTGTTCCTCCCCGGCGGTCCCGGGCTCCCGCCCCTCCGCGACCGTCCCGGTCTCCTGCTCGTCCTCGTCCCGCGTCTGGGCGGACTTCTCCTGTGACACGTGCTCTCCTCGTTGAGAACCGCGGCGCTGCGGCCGGGATCTAGCGGAAGCGGAACGCCTTCATCACCTTCAGGCTCCGGCTCATGAACGCCGCGTACTTCTCGTCGTCCATGCCGAGCGAGGGGGCCATGGGCAGCAGCCGCTGGTGGGCGATGGTCTGGGCCTCGGTGTACTTGAGGATGCCCTCGGAGCCGTGCCGGCGGCCGAGGCCGGAGTCCTTCATGCCGCCCATCGGCGCCTGCACGCTGCCGTAGGCGGGCGCGTAGCCCTCGTTGAGGTTGACGGTGCCGGTGCGCAGCCGGGCTGCGATCTCCCGGCCGCGGCGGGCGTCGCGCGTCCAGACGGACGAGTTCAGACCGTACGGCGTGGAGTTGGCGCGCTCGACGGCCTCGTCCTCGCTGCTGAAGCGGTAGACGGAGACGACCGGGCCGAAGGTCTCCTCCGTGCACACGGACATGGGGGCCTCGACGCCTTCGAGGATGGTCGGCTCGAAGAAGAACGGGCCGACGTCGGGGCGGGCGACGCCGCCGGCCACCACCGTGGCACCTTTGGCGACGGCCTCCTCGACGTGCCGGGTGACGGTCTCCAGCTGGCGTTCGCCGACCAGGGAGCCCATGTCGGCGCCGTAGGCGAGGGCCGTGCCGAGGCGCATCGCCCTGGTCCGGGCGGCGAAG
Organism: Streptomyces sp. NPDC093260; assembly: GCF_040683715.1. Lineage (NCBI taxonomy): Bacteria > Bacillati > Actinomycetota > Actinomycetes > Kitasatosporales > Streptomycetaceae > Streptomyces > Streptomyces sp. NPDC093260. Next base: position 160,601 of record NZ_JBFBEK010000007.1, on the reverse strand, counting down.
CGTTCGAGGAAGGCGTCGGCGACCGCCTCGTGGACGTACAGCCGCTCGATGGAGATGCACAGCTGGCCGGCGGAGGAGAAGCAGGCACGGACCGCGCCCGCCGCCGCCTTGTCCAGGTCGGCGTCCTCCAGCACCAGCATGGCGTTCTTGCCGCCGAGTTCGAGGGAGACCCCGACGAGCCGCGCGGCGGCGCCCTGGGCGACCTCGCGGCCGGTGCGGGTGGAGCCGGTGAAGGAGACGTAGTCGGCGTGCTTGACGATCTCCGGGCCGACGACCGGGCCGTCGCCGATGACGACCTGGAAGACCTCGGCGGGCAGTCCGGCCTCGATGAGCAGGTCGCGGGCCCACAGCGCGGTCAGACAGGTCTCGGTGTCGGGCTTCATCACCACGGCGTTGCCCGCGACGAAGGCGGGCAGCGCGTCGCCGACGGACAGTTCCAGCGGGTAGTTCCAGGGGGCGATCTGGCCGACGACGCCGCGCGGGTGGCGCAGTTCGGTGACCCGGGTCAGGGTGGGCATCGCGCCGGCGTGCCGCTTGGCCTTCAGGTACGAGGCGGCCCTGCGGCCGTAGTGCCGGGCGGCGATGGCTACGGCCTGCACCTCCTCGTGGGCGTGCAGACGGGCCTTGCCGGTCTCCAGCTGGATGAGGTCGAGAACCTCGGCCTGACGGTCGATGACCAGGTCGTGGAAGCGGAGCAGGACGGCGGCGCGCTGCCGTACCGGGGTGCGCTCCCAGGCGCCCTGGGCGGCGCGGGCGCGCTCGAAGGCGAGGGCCACGTCCTCGGGGGTGGACGCGGGCAGGTCGGCGAGCTTGTCACCGGTGAGCGGCGTGTGGTTGGCGGTGCGGCCGGAGCCGACGACGCCCTTGGTCAGCTGGGCGACCAGTTCGGGGGTCACCACGTCGGCGGCGGTTCGGGCGCCCGCCGGGGCGGGGGCCAGGGGGTTCGTGCCGGTCTTGGCCGGGGCCTGCGCGTCCGTCATGAAGCGCAGGGTATGACGTGCGCGGAGGTTTGTGTACCCGTCGGTAACGGGGTTTCACGGGCCGCCCACACGGCGCCAGTGATCACTGGCAACAAACCCGCTGATCAGCGGTCCTTCGACCCGTTCCGCACCCGCAACCGTCATGTCACGGTCTTCTCCCCGACCGGCGGCCACGTTCGTACGGCGGTACGGTTTTTGCGGCCGGGGCGGCCCCGGTGCACCCGCTCCGGGGGGGCGGCCGGCCGGCGCCCGCACCGGCTGCCGGCCGACGGCCCCCGCGCGACGCGCGACCGCCTCAGGGCTTGTCCACCTCCAGGCCCTCGTCTTCGCCACCTCGCGGCCACGCGCGGTGAAGTCGCCGTGATCGGGACCGGGGGGCGGGCGCCGCCTGCCTGTCGGCCCCGGCGGGGGCCCGCGGCGGGACGGGCGCGGCGTACGGGTTCTGCGGGCGGGGCACGCGCGGCTGCGGACTCGGCGGTTGGGGTACGAAACTCGTCGGCTGGTCGGCCTCGTGGCGCTTCCCCCTCTGTCGTTCATGGTCCATCCCTGTCGCGACCACCGCCGCACGCTCCACCGCGCGGGCCAGGCGGTCACAGACCCGTGACGTACGGCGCGCCGGACGGGCCCGCGCCCGTCCGCGCCCCCGCCCTGCCACGCCCCGCTCGCCCACGACCCTCCCGGCCGCGTCCCGCCGCGCCGCGCGCCGACGTCGCCCGCGACCGAGGACCGCACGCGCCGGGCCGGTTCGCCTCACCCCGCGGTGAACGTGTCCACCGCCACGTCGAAGTGCTCCTTCGCCTCCCGCACCTTGCCGACCGGTGCCGACACCCACACGTCGTACAGCTGCCCGTCCTGGTCCCAGCACAGGTCGTAGGTGTGCCGCGCGCCCTCCGCCGCGCTGTAGCCGTCCCAGGTGAACTCCCACAGGGCGGCCGGGTGTCCGGTGTGCGTGGCGGCGGTGACCCGGCCGTCGTGGTAGCCGGGGTTGGTGACGGGCCCCGCGGCGTCCGCGCGGCGCATCACGGCGAGCGGGCCGCCCGGCTCCGCCGCCGTCACCTTGACGCCGACGCGGAAGGTCTCCCCCGGCGACAGGTAGAAGATCCGCACCCCCTGCGGCGAGCGCGTGAAGCCGGCCGGCACGGCCAGCGTGAAGCCCGCCGGATCGCGCACCAGGCGGTACCCGGAGGGCGCCGGGGGCGCGGCCGGGACGGACCGGGTGGCGGCGGCCGGACCGGCGGGCGTCGCGGGCGACGGCGAGCGCGGTGAGGAGACCGGTGAGCGCGTGCGGGACTCGGTGCTCGCCGAGCCGCCCGACGGGCTCGCGGACGGGCTCGGGGAGGTCTGCGGCGGCGAACTCGCCGGTGCGCCGCCGCCGTCGCCGCCCCCGCTCATCAGCAGCGCCCCCGCGGACGCGCCCGCCCCGGCCAGCGCGGCCGCGATCAGCGCGGTGACCAGCATCCGCCGGGTGAACCGGGGCGCGGGGGCGCCTCGCGCGCCCGACCGGGCCGGCGGCACGGGCTCCGGGGCGCCGGACGCGGACGGCGCCCCGGCCGGCTGAGGCACGTTGCGCTGCGTCGGCGAGTACGACGCGAAGGGGGTGTTGCGGGCCGGTTGCGGCTGCTGCGGCGTGCGGCCCGACTCGAGGTAGCCGCGGAGCATGCCCTCCGCCTCGGCCGCGGTCAGCCGCCGCTGCGGATCGCGTTCCAGCAGCCCGCGCACGACGGGCAGCAGCGGTCCGGCCTGCGCGGGCGGCCGGATCTCGTCCATGACCACCGCGTGCAGGATGCCGCCCAGCGAGTCCCGGCGGAACGGGGACTCGCCGCTCAGCGCCGTGCACAGCAGCGCGCCCAGCGACCACAGGTCGGACTGCGGGCCCGTACCGGAACCGGACATCCGTTCGGGCGCGGTGTACTCGGGGGAGCCGACGAAGGAGCCGGTCTCGGTGAGTGTGGTCGCGCCCGCCACCTGCGCGATGCCGAAGTCGGTGAGGACGGCCCGCCCGGTGCCGGCCTCCAGCAGCACGTTCGCCGGTTTGATGTCGCGGTGCAGTACCCCGGCCGCGTGCGCCGTCGCCAGCGCGCTGAGCAGGGCGACGCCGATCCGGGCGGCCTCGTCGGCGGTGACCGGGCCGTGCGTGGCGATCCGGTCGGCCAGCGAGCCGCCGTCGATCAACTCCATGACGATGTAGGGGCGTTCGTCCTGTTCCACTATGTCGTGGACGACGATGACGTGCGGGTGCCGCAACTGCGCGACGGCACGGGCCTCCCGCAGTGTGCGGTCGCGCTGTTGCCGGGCCTCCTCGACGGACAGCGTCTCGTCGAACGGGAGTTCCTTGACCGCGACCTGACGGGCGAGCAGCTGGTCGGTGGCCCGCCACACGACGCCCATGCCCCCGCGCCCGATCCGGGCCTCCAGGCGGTAACGGCCCGCGATCACACGGAAGTCGTCCCCCTCGGTCACCATGAGCCCCATCATGCCGCATCGGCCGGTCGTGATCCGGGGCGGCGATCGGCCAAGGAAGAACGACGCCTTCCGGTCAGCCGGCGTCGGGCCGCCAGCTCTGCAGCACCGTCCTGAACTGCTTCTCCGTGGTCGGCCAGGTCGCGGCCGGCGAGGACATGTAGATCGCGTACTCGACGCCCTCGCGCGAGAAATACGTCTCCTCGACGGCGTGCCTGGGCCCCGGGAAGTCGGTGTCCTTGGCCAGCGCGGTCCAGGTGTACTCCCAGCGGGAGCCCGGCCGGTCGCGGAAGGTGTTCTCCTCCAGGGTGACCTGCCGGTAGTCGACCAGCCGCTGCAACTGCACGGCCAGGTCCAGCTGGTGGTCGTGCGCGCTCGGGAAGTCCGGCGAGTCGTCGATGGCGACGCGGATGAAGTGCCGGCCGCCGTCGGGCGTGTAGTCGACCTGGTGCAGAGCGGGATCGGACACCACCCGCTGCCAGTTCGCCCCGGGCACGGCGATGCTGAAGCCGTACGGGTCCTTCTTGCGCACCCAGCCGGCCGGGAGGGCGCCCGGCTCGGTCCTCTTGGTGCGGGTGGGATCGGGCGTGGCCGCCCCGGAGCGATGGGTTCCCGTGGAGCCGTCGTCCCGGCCCGCCTCCCAGGTGCGCAGCGTGAGCGCGGTGCCGCCGCCGACGAGCACGGCGAGGACCACCACGAGGGCCAGGTTGCGCAGCCGCCGGCGGCGCGTGGGCGCCGGCGCGGGGTGGGCGGCGCCCACGGCCGTCGGCACGGTGGCCGGCGGGTGCGGCGGCGTGCCCTGGACCTGAGTGGCGCCGTAACCGGCCGGACCCTGGGCGTGGCCGGGCGTGTTCCCGTTCAGGGACTGCGGGGCCGGCAGGCCGTGGCCGCCGACCGTCTGCGTCGGCACGTACATCTGCGCGTCCCGGGGCGTGCGTCCCTCGGCGGCCTCCGCGAGCAGCTGCTCGGCCACGAACACGTCCGGGCGGTGGGCGGGGTCCTTGCGCAGCAGCGCGGTGATGACCGGGGCGAGCGGGCCGGCGTACTCGGTCTCACGAGGCTCCTCGTCGACGACCGCCTGCATGGTGGTCAGCGGCGAGGTCCGGCGGAACGGCGACAGGCCCTCCACCGCCGTGTACAGCGTCGCGCCGAGCGCCCACAGGTCGGAGGCCGGGCCCGGGTCGTGGCCGCGGACCCGCTCGGGGGCCAGGTAGTCGACCGAGCCGACGACCTCCCCGGTGCGGGTGATGGTGGTGTCGCCCTCGATCTGCGCGATGCCGAAGTCGGTGAGCAGGACCCGGCCGTCCCGGCCGAGCAGCACGTTTCCGGGCTTGACGTCGCGGTGCAGCACCCCGGCGGTGTGCGCGGCGCGCAGCGCGCGCAGCACCCACAGGCCGATGCGGGCGGCCTCGGTCGGCTCCACCCGGCCCTGCTCCTTGACGGCGTCCGCCAGCGAACGGCCCTCGACCAGCTCCATCACGATCCACGGGCGGCCGTCGTGTTCGAGCACGTCGTGCACGGTGACGACGGCGGAGTGGTTGATCCGGGCGGCCGCGCGCGCCTCCGCCCTGGTGCGCGCGAGGAGGACGGCCTGGTCGCTCTCGGAGACGTAGAGCGCGGCGGTCAGCTCCTTTATCGCGACGGTGCGGCTCAGCACCTCGTCATGCGCACGCCACACCCGCCCCATGCCGCCCCGGCCGATGGAGTCGGCGAGCCGGTAGCGGCCCGCGAGGAGCTGGCCCTGCATCTGATTCACGTTTCCCCGCAATGTTCTTGTCAGGGCCAGACTAAGGATTGGCCCTCCGGCAGGGAACCGGCGGGGTGCCACGGGAACAGCACTGTGACAGTTGTCGCTTCCGGCAGTTGCGGCAAACCGGCGGACCTGCCGTGGCGTCAGCCGGTGTACCGGTAGCTGGCCGACGCCTGTTCGTACACCTTGTCCACCTTGTCGCGCTGCGTCTCGGGGCCGCGCACCTGGAGGACGTGATAGCGGCCGTCGAGGAGGATGGCGACGTTGCGCACGAACAGCTCACGCCCGCCCGCGCCGTTCCAGGTGAACTGCCCCTCGGCCATACTCTTCCCGCCCACCTGGATGGTCCGCAGCCCGGAGGAGGTGGCCCAGCTGGAGGCGCGGTAGGCCTGCAACTCGCCCTCCCGTTCCCGCTGGTACGCCATCGGGTCGCTGCCGAACTCGGCGGCGCTGTCGCGGCCGGGCACCACGATCAGCTCGAAGTCGCCCTTGGCGTACGTCACCTGGCCCTGGCCGTTCTTCGGGGTGCGGGTCCAGCCGTCGGGGACGGCGACCTGGAATCCGGCGGCGTCCTTGCGCACGGCGAACCCGTCGGCGGCGCCGGAACCGGTGGTCTGCGGCTCGGTCGAACCGGCCGAGCCCGTGGCGCCTCCCGTCGGGGTCGGCGCGGACGCGTGGCCCGTGCCGTCCCCGGACGGCGCCGGGCTCGCCTCACCGGTGGTCCCCGCACGGTCCCCGGTGGGCGCGCCGCCGCGGTCCGTGTCGTTCGCCTTCGGCATGAACAGCATCGCGTACGCGATCGCGCCGGCCAGCAGGAGCAGTACCAGCAGGAGCAGCAGACGGCCGAGGCTGCGCGGCGAACCGCCCTGCCCGCGGGCGCGCTTGTGCCGTCCGTGGTGGGCGGGCAGCCCGGCGCGCCGCCTGCGCACCAGCTCGCCGCGGCGGCGTATGACCGGCAGCCGGGCCGGGTCTGCGGGCGGCGCGGCCACCACGTGGGCACCGGCCTCCGGTTCGGGCGCGGAGCGCACCAGCGAGCGCAGCCAGCCGCCCAGCTCCTCGAAGTCCAGCCGCTCGGTGGGGTCCTGACGCAGCAGCGACTCGACGACCGGGCGCAGCGCGCCGCACTCCTCGGCGAACGCGGGCGGCTCGGAGCACACCAGCTGCACCAGCTCGGCGGTCGAGTCCTCCGGGTAGGGCGCGTGCCCCTGCACGGCCCGGAACAGCAGCGCGCCCAGCGCCCACAGGTCGGTGGCGGGGCCGATCGGCGCGGCCAGCTGCCAGTTCTCGTGCACCGGCCCGGCCTGCTCGGGCGCCCAGCGCTCGGTCACCGGCCCGACCACGGTCATCCGCGCCTGCCGCGCCCGCTCGGCGGCCAGCGCGGTCGCGGGCCCGCGCCGCGCGGCCGCGGGCCCGGCCGGGTCGTCCCAGCGGGCGGGCGGGGGGGTGGCGGCGGAGCCGCCGGGGCCCGGCGGACCGGCGGCGGGGCGGCCGCCCGGGGTGGGGCTGTGGCCCGGGGCGAGGCTCTCGCCGGGGGCCGGAACGCGGGCGGGCGGGAGCCCCCGGCCCGTCCGGGCATCGCGGGCGCCCCAGGGGTCACGGGCGTCGCGGACGTCCTCGGACGTGGCTGCGGGGAGCGCCGTACGCCCCTGGCCCGGGCCCTGCGCCTGCCCCTGCCGGTCCTCCTCGCCGGGCGAGGACGGGTCGCCGGCACCGGGCGGCGCCGCCGCGCCGTTCCAGAGGGCGGCGCGGACGCCGTACGGGTCGGCTATCCGGCCCGGCGGTGCGGTGCCGCGGTTCTCGTCCTCGGCGGGCGGCCGCGCGCCGGGCAGCGCGGTCCGCGCGCCCTGCTGCGCCTCCTGCACCCGCGCCGCCGCCCGCGCGCCCGCGCGGTACGCGGCGATCGCGCCGGCGCGCGCCGCCCGGATGTCCCCGCCGGTCTCCGGAGTGCGCCGCACCAGCTCGCCCGCGCCCTGCGCCGAGCCCTCGGCGGCCGGGGGCAGCGCACCGGCGGCCCGCGCCTCTATCGCCGCGCGGCGCGCCGCCTCGGGGTCCACCGGGGGCCCGGCCGGGCCGCCCCGCGGCGCACCGGAACCTCCGGCACCGCCCGCGCCGCCGCCGTGGCCCGCGCCCGGCCCGGGGCCGCCGTGGCCTCCGGGGCTCACGGCCCTCCCGGCCCGGCCCCCGCCGGGACCGTACACGCCCGGCGCGCCCGCCTGGCCCGCGCCCGCACCGCCGCGGTCCTCGACGCTCGTGTCCTCGTCGTCCTGCGGCGGGACCGGGTCGTAGCCGCACAGGGCCTCCTCCGCCGCGCCGACGGCCAGCCCGGTCAGCATCACCCGGCCGTCGTCGCAGACGAGGACCGTGCGGGCGGTGATGTTGCGGTGCACCCAGCCGTGGCCGTGCAGCACGCGCAGCGCCATGAGTATGTCGGAGGCGACCTCGGCCGCCCGGTACGGCGTCAGCGGCTGCTCCGCCAGCAGGGCCGCCAGCGGCCGCGCGGCCACCAGCTCGCTGGCGATCCACAGCGAACCGCCCTCGGCGAACACGTCGAAGACCTGGTCGAGCCGGGGATGGTCGGGGATGCGGGCCGCGGCCTGCGCCGCCTCCACCGCCCGCCGCACCGCCGGGTCGGCGGGCCGCCGGGTGGCCGAACCGGCCCCGCGCGCGGACGCCGCCCCTCCCCCCGTACGCGCCGGGTACCCGGTGCGCGAGGACCGCGGGGCACCGCCGTCCCGGGGCGTGAAGCCGTCGGGCAGGCCGTCCGCGTCGAGCACCTCCGCCTCGACCACCTCGGGCAACGGCACCTGCCGCAGCAGGACTTCCTGCCCGCTGTAGGTGTCGAAGGCCCGGGTCTCGGTGAGTTCGTACTCGTCGGACGGGGGCAGCGGCAGGCGGTAGCGGTCGGCGAGAACCCGGCCCGCGTAGTCGTCCACGTTGCCTCCCCCGGCCGCACCATCGGTCAAATCCGTTCGCTGTCCGCCCAGTTCCCCTTGCTCACGGACCGCAACCACTCACGATACGTGCCGGAGGCAACCCGCAAAGAGAGGATGCCGGATCTCGTGGCGGCGAAAGCGCGGACGGGGCCCGGCGGAAACCGGACCCCGGTGCCTCACTTGGCGGGTTCGAAGGACTTCGTCAGCGTCTGCCAGGTGTCCCGGCGCAGGTCGTCGTCCCAGTCGTCGGCCTTGGCCGTGTACATCAGGGCGTAGCCGTGGTGGGGGTCGGTGACGAACCCGCGGTCCACACTGCGGTACGTGGTGCCGTCGTCGACGTAGGTGAACTCCCAGTCGGCCGCGTTCCAGCCGCGGTAGCCCACCTTCTCGATCCGGATGGCCTTGTAGTGCGGCCGGACCATGGAGCGTTCCTGGTTCTTCCAGTCGGCCACCGGGTCGCTCTTGGGCGTGGACGTCCAGGCGACCAGCAGCTTCTGCCCGTCGGGGCCGGTGAACCGGTCCCCGGCGTCGGCGGCGTAGGCGTACTTCCACCCCTCGGGCAGCCCGATGGAGTACCCGTGCGGGCTCTTGTACGTCCTCGCCACGCCGTCGGCGTCACCGGCCTGATCGGAGTCCGAGCCGGAGCCGGAACCTGAGGCGTCGTCGCTCTTGCCGCCGTCGGGGCTCGCGTCGGTCGCCTCGGCCCCGGCACCGGCACCGGCCGCCCCGTCCGTGCCCTTCGCGGAGCCGGACTGCTTGCCGTCCGCGCCCTCGGCGCCGTTCCCTGCGCCCTTGGCCGTGCTCGCGGTCGCGGCGGCCGACCGGCCGGCCGCACCGCTCTTGTCGTCCTTGGAGTCCCCGCCGCCGCTGAGGGCGATGCCGAGCACGACGCCGATCACGGCGAGCGCCACGAGCACCGCGACGATCACCAGCGCGCGCCGGGGCACCACGTCGGTGAGCGGCGCCCTCGGGGCCTGCCGGGGCGGCAGGTCCAGGTCCGGCGGCGGCATCACGGGCCATCCGGAGCCGCTGCGGCCGCCCCGCGCGCCACCGCCCTTGGCGTTCGCGCCGCCGGCCGCCGCGCTCGTGGCGGGCGTCGCCGGGACTGAACCAGCGGCGCTCGCCGAAGCCGCCGCCCCGGACGCCTGCGTGCCGGGCGTCTGCGCGCCGGACGACTGCTCGGTACGGCTCGCCGCCGCGGAACCGGCCGCTCCCGCCGCCTTGCGCACCGAGCGCAGCGCGCCGCGCAGCCGGTCGGACGCCTCCGCGCCCCGCTTGCCGTCGTCGGCGGCAAAGGCGGCACCGGCCGCGGCACCGGAACGCCGGTCCTTCGCGGCGTCCTTGCCCGAGCGGCGGTCCGGCTGCGGGGGCAGCGGGACGACCTTCGTCGCCTCCGCGGGCGGCTCGGGCGCCGTCTTCGCGTCGGGCCCGGCGATGACGGCCTTGAGCATCGCCCGGGCGGCCGCGTCGTCCAGGCGCTTGGCCGGGTCCTTGTTGAGCAGGCCGTAGATGACGTCCCGCAGCGGGCCGGCGTTCTTCGGCTCCTCCAGCGGTTCGGTCATCACCGCGGTCAGTGTGGCGATCGCCGAGCCCTTGTCGTAGGGCGGCGCGCCCTCGACGGCGGCGTAGATCAGGCCGCCGAGCGACCACAGGTCGGCCGCGGGACCGGGCTTGTGACCGCGGGCGCGCTCCGGGGAGATGTAGGAGGGGGCGCCGACGAGCATGCCGGTCGAGGTGATGGACGGGTCGCCCTCGACCTGCGCGATACCGAAGTCGGTGAGCACGACCCGGCCGTCCTCGGCGATGAGCACGTTGGACGGCTTCACGTCGCGGTGCAGGATGCCCTGGCGGTGCGCCGAGCGCAGCACGTCCAGGACGGCGAGGCCGACCTCGGCGGCGCGCCTCGGCTCCAGCAGGCCGTCCTCGCGGATGACCTCGGCCAGGGACTTGCCCTCGATCAGTTCCATCACGATCCACGGCCGGTCGTCCTCGTCGACCACGTCGAAGACGGTCACCGCGCTGGTGTTGCGGATGCGCGCGATGGCCTTGGCCTCGCGCAGCGTGCGCGTGATCAGGCGCCGTTTCTCGTCCTCGTCGATGTTGGACGGGAACCGCAGTTCCTTGACCGCGACCGTCCGGCCCAGGGTCTCGTCCTCGGCCCGCCACACCGTGCCCATGCCGCCCCGGCCGAGCACGTCCCCCAACCGGTAACGCCCGGCGAGAAGACGCTCGCTGTTGTCCTGACGAGTGTCCTGACGGGATGCCCCCGCCCGCTCCGCCTCCGACATGCGTCCCCTCATGCAACCCGCCCTGACAGAGGCTCCATTGTCCCTCACCCGACAAGTGCTCCACGCCCAGGGTGTCCCTCGCGACGCCCGGTCCCGCCACCGAACGGCGCGCCCGGCACGGCGGGATGACGGGCCGTGACAACAGGTCAGCGCGGGGTGCCGACGCCGCCGGACACTTCCGCCCGTAAGGGTCCCACCTCCGTGGCGACGCCCGGAATCCGACGCGCGCCGAACACTTCTGCGCCCCGTCCCACCGACCGTGCCCCTGCCCGGAACGACACGGTACGGCCCCGACGCCGACGGGCCGGGGCGGCACGGCGACGGCCGTCCCGGTCGGCAGCGGGCGGCGGCGTGCGGGGGCGGCCGGGAGGCACGGTCGCACGGCGACCGGGCGCCCGCCGCGCCACGTCCGACGGCGGGCCGACCGCGGCCCGGCGGCCCGGGCGTGGCAGTCCTTCGGCGGTCGGCGCCGGCGGGCGGCCGGTTACAGCGGCACGATGTCCGGCGCCCCCAGGCGGGCCGCGTCCGCCGTCAGGTCGTCGGGCTGGCGCTGCGACTCGCGTTCGGCCTCCACCCGCTTCTCGTAGTGCTCGACCTCGCGCTCGATCTGGTCCGCGTCCCAGCCGAGCACCGGCGCCATCAGCTCCGCCGCCTCGCGGGCGCTGCGCGTGCCCCGGTCGAAGGTCTCGATGGATATGCGCGTACGCCGGGTCAGCACGTCGTCCAGGTGCCGGGCGCCCTCGTGCGAGGCGGCGTAGACGACCTCGGCGCGAAGGTAGTCGTCGGCGAACTGGAGGGGCGCGCCGAGGGCCGGGTCCTCGGCGATGAGGGCGAGGACCTCCGGCGCGGCCGATCCGTACCGGTTGAGCAGGTGCTCCACGCGCACCACGTGGATGCCGGTGTCGGCGGCGATCCGCGCCCGCGCGTTCCACAGTGCGCGATAGCCCTCCGCGCCGTAGAGCGGGACGTCCTCGGTGACGCAGTCGGCGACCCGCATGTCCAGGCCGTGCACGGCCTCGTCGACGGCGTCCTCCGCCATCACCCGGTACGTCGTGTACTTGCCGCCGGCGACCACCACGAGCCCGGGCGCGGGGTGGGCGACGGTGTGCTCGCGGGAGAGCTTGCTGGTGGCGTCGGACTCGCCGGCCAGCAGGGGACGCAGGCCCGCGTACACGCCCTCGACGTCGTCGCGGCCGAGCGGCACCGCCAGCACCGAGTTCACGCGCTCCAGCAGGTAGTCGATGTCGGCGCTGGAGGCGGCCGGGTGGGCCTTGTCGAGGTCCCAGTCGGTGTCGGTGGTGCCGATGATCCAGTGCCGGCCCCAGGGGATGACGAACAGGACGGACTTCTCGGTGCGCAGGATCAGGCCGGTGGTGGAGTTGATGCGGTCCTTGGGCACGACGAGGTGGACGCCCTTGGAGGCGCGGACGTGGAACTGGCCGCGCTCGCCCACCATCGCCTGGGTGTCGTCGGTCCACACCCCGGTGGCGTTGACGACCTGCTTGGCACGGATCTCGTACTCGCCGCCGCCCTCCACGTCCTGCACGCGCGCGCCGACCACCCGCTCGCCCTCGCGCAGGAAGCCCGTGACCCGCGCGCGGTTGGCGGCCTTCGCGCCGTAGGAGACCGCGGTGCGCACCAGGGTGGCGACGAAGCGGGCGTCGTCCACCTGGGCGTCGTAGTACTGCAACGCGCCCACCAGGGCGTCCTTCTTCAGACAGGGAGCGACGCGGAGGGCGTGACGGCGGCTCAGATGGCGGTGCAGGGGCAGGCCCCGCCCGTGGCCGCGGGCCATCGACATGGCGTCGTAGAGCGCGACGCCCGAACCGGCGTACACCCGCTCCCAGCCCTTGTGCTTGAGCGGGTACAGGAAGGGCACCGGCCGCACCAGATGCGGGGCGATGCGCTCCAGCAGCAGGCCGCGCTCCTTCAGTGCCTCGCGGACGAGGGCGAAGTCGAGCATCTCCAGATAGCGCAGCCCGCCGTGTATCAGTTTGCTGGAGCGGCTGGAGGTGCCCGACGCCCAGTCGCGCGCCTCCACGATGCCGGTGCTCAGGCCGCGTGTGACCGCGTCCAGGGCCGTGCCCGCTCCGACCACGCCGCCGCCCACGACCAGGATGTCCAGCTCACGCTCGGCCATTCCCGCCAGTGACTCGGCGCGCTGCGCCGGCCCCAGTGTCGCTGTCCTCACTGCTGCCTCCCGGTGTCCGTCGCGCCGGCCGCACCCTTCGGGCGAAGCCCGTCCCATCTCCCCCACGAGTCTCCCTGCCCAGAATTCTGACCGCCTTGCCCGACTTCAGCCACCAGTCGCCGCCCGCCTGTGGACAACTCGGCCCGGCACTCCGAGAAACACGCTGGTCAATCCCGCAAAACGGTCATATTTACTCCTAGTCTGACATTGCACTCGCTCGTCCTGTCCACCGGGCTTGCGGGTTCGCACCACGTCGGTTATTGGGAAGGACGGCCCACGCCATGCCCGCAGATCTCGCCGTCATCGGACTCGGTCCTCTCGGCCTGCCCCTGGCCCAGGCCGCCGTCGCCGCCGGCATCACCACGCTCGGCTACCGGACCGGGGACGAGTCGGGCCCGCTCAGCGCGGCCGAGCTGCGCCGGATGCTCTCGGGGGGCTTCCGGCCGGCCACCGACCCGGCCGAACTCGGCCGGGTGCGCACGGCGGTGATCTGCGCGCCGACGCCGCGCGGCGCGGGCGGCGGACTCGACCTGACCCAGGTGGAGGCCGCCGCCCGCGCCCTGGCGGGGCATCTGCGCCCGCACACCACCGTGATCCTGGAGTCACCAGTACTGCCGGGCACCACGGAGGAGGTCCTGTGCCCGCTGCTGGAGAAGGGCTCGGGGCTGCGCGCGGGCCGCGACTTCCACCTCGCCTACTCACCCAGCCGCGTCGATCCCGGCAACCGCGACGTCACCCCGGCCAACACGCCCAAGGTGATCGGCGGCCTCACCCCCGCCTGCACCGAGTCGGCCGCCGCCTTCTACAGCCGGCTCACCGACAAGGTGGTCCGCGCGCGCGGACTGCGCGAGGCCGAGACCGTGCAGCTGCTGGAGACCAACTACCGGCACGTCAACATCGCTCTCGTCAACGAGATGGCGGTGCTCTGCCACGACCTCGGTGTCGATCTGTGGGACGTGCTGCGCTGTGCGGAGACCAAGCCGTACGGCTTCCAGGCGTTCCGCCCCGGCCCCGGCGTCGGCGGCCACGGCCACCCCCAGGACCTCACCGGCATCGCGGGACGCGGCCTGCGCATGGTGGAACTCGCCCAGCGCGTCAACAGCCGCATGCCCCGCTACGTCGTCCAGCGCGCCGCCACCCTGCTCAACGAGCACGGCAAGTCGGCCCGGGGCGCGCGGGTGCTGCTCCTCGGCGTCACCTACAAGCCCGACCTCGCCGACCTGGAGGGCACCCCCGCCGAGGAGATCGCCGTCCGCCTCACCGGTCTCGGCGCCTCGGTCAGCTACCACGACCCGCACGTGCCCGCCTGGGAGGTCGAGGGCCGCCCGGTGCCCCGCGCGGACGCGCTCTACGAGGCGGTCGCGGACGCGGACCTCACGATCCTGCTCCAGCACCACCGCACGTACGACCTCCAGGGCCTCTCGGTCAAGGCCCAGCTCCTCCTGGACACCCGGGGCGCCGCGCCCACGGGGGCGGCGCACCGGTTGTGAAGGGGGGCGCACGGGCGCGACGGACCACCGCCGACGAGGGAGGAGGAGCGGTCTCGCCGATGGTGTGCGAGCCGGAGGCCGCCGCAGCGGTTCCTCTGTCCCCTCCCCTCACCAGCGCGGACGCCAAGAGGCCCGGCGCCCGCGGCAGCGCGGGAGCCGGGCCTCTTGGCGTGGCCCGAGTGGGTGGTCACCGCTTGTGCTGGGAGTCGGCGACCGTCACCTCGACGCGCTGGAACTCCTTCAGCTCGCTGTAGCCCGTGGTGGCCATGGCCCGGCGCAGGGCGCCGAAGAGGTTCATGGAACCGTCGGGGGTGTGCGAGGGGCCGGTGAGGACCTCCTCGAGGGTGCCCACCGTGCCGAGGTCGACCTTCTTGCCGCGCGGCAGCTCCTCGTTGACCGCCTCCATGCCCCAGTGGTGGCCCTTGCCGGGCGCGTCCGTGGCACGGGCCAGCGGGGAGCCCATCATCACCGCGTCCGCGCCGCAGGCGATCGCCTTGGGCAGGTCGCCGGACCAGCCGACGCCGCCGTCCGCGATCACGTGCACGTACCGGCCGCCGGACTCGTCCATGTAGTCGCGGCGCGCGGCGGCCACGTCGGCGACGGCCGTCGCCATCGGGACCTGGATGCCGAGCACGTTGCGCGTGGTGTGCGCGGCGCCGCCGCCGAAGCCCACCAGGACGCCGGCCGCGCCGGTGCGCATCAGGTGCAGCGCCGCCGTGTACGTGGCGCAGCCGCCGACGATCACCGGGACGTCCAGCTCGTAGATGAACTGCTTCAGGTTCAGCGGCTCCGCCGCGCCCGAGACGTGCTCGGCCGACACGGTCGTACCGCGGATGACGAAGATGTCCACGCCCGCGTCCACGACGGCCTTGGAGAACTGCGCGGTGCGCTGCGGGGACAGCGCGGCGGCGGTGACCACGCCGGAGTCGCGCACCTCCTTGATCCGCGCCCCGATCAGCTCCTCCTTGACGGGAGCGGAGTAGATCTCCTGGAGGCGGCGGGTGGCGGCCTCGGCGGGCAGCCCGGTGATCTCGTCCAGCAGCGGCTGCGGGTCCTCGTAGCGCGTCCACAGGCCTTCGAGGTTGAGCACGCCGAGGCCGCCCAGCTCGCCGATGCGGATGGCGGTGGCCGGGGAGACGACCGAGTCCATGGGGGCGGCCAGGAAGGGCAGCTCGAAGCGGTAGGCGTCGATCTGCCAGGCGATCGAGACCTCCTTCGGGTCCCGCGTACGGCGGCTGGGGACGACGGCGATGTCGTCGAAGGCGTACGCCCGGCGGCCGCGCTTGCCGCGCCCGATCTCGATCTCAGTCACGTCTGTGGCCTTTCCCTGATGCGTTTCAGCGTCTTCCAGTATCGCCGACGCCCATGGCGAGGGCGGCCCCGGAGGATCCGGAGCCGCCCTGTGAGACCTGTCGTCGCCTACTTGCTGCTGTAGTTCGGCGCCTCGACCGTCATCTGGATGTCGTGCGGGTGGCTCTCCTTGAGGCCCGCCGAGGTGATGCGGACGAAGCGGCCCTTGGACTCCATCTCCTCGATGGTGGCCGCGCCGACGTAGCCCATGGTCTGGCGCAGACCGCCGACGAGCTGGTGCAGCACGTTGGCCAGCGGGCCGCGGTAGGGCACCTGGCCCTCGACGCCCTCGGGCACGAGCTTGTCGTCGGAGGCGACCTCGGCCTGGAAGTAGCGGTCCTTGGAGTACGACTTCGCCTGGCCGCGGGACTGCATGGCGCCCAGCGAGCCCATGCCGCGGTACGACTTGAACTGCTTGCCGTTGATGAACAGCAGTTCGCCCGGGGACTCCTCGCAGCCGGCCAGCAGCGAGCCGAGCATGACGGTGTCGGCGCCGGCGGCGAGCGCCTTGCCGATGTCGCCGGAGTACTGGAGACCGCCGTCGCCGATCACCGGGATGCCGGCGGGACGGGCGGCGAGGCCCGCCTCGTAGATGGCGGTGACCTGCGGGACGCCGATGCCGGCGACCACGCGGGTGGTGCAGATGGAACCGGGGCCGACACCCACCTTGATGCCGTCGACACCGGCGTCGATCAGGGCCTGCGCGCCGTCACGGGTGGCGACGTTGCCGCCGATCACGTCGATGGACACGCTGGACTTGATCTTCGCCATCCAGCTCAGCGCGTTGCTGTTGTGGCCGTGCGAGGTGTCCACGACCAGGAAGTCCGCACCGGCCTCGGCGAGGGCCTGGGCGCGCTCCAGCGCCTCGGGGCTCGCGCCGACGGCGGCGCCGACGAGCAGGCGGCCCTCGGCGTCCTTCGCGGCGTTCGGGTACTGCTCGGCCTTGACGAAGTCCTTGACGGTGATCAGACCGCGCAGGATGCCCGCGTCGTCGACCAGCGGAAGCTTCTCGATCTTGTGGCGGCGCAGCAGCTCCATGGCGTCCGCGCGGGAGATGCCGACCGTGCCGGTGACCAGCGGCATCGGCGTCATGACCTCGCTGACGCGGCGCGATCGGTCGGTCTCGAAGGCCATGTCGCGGTTGGTGACGATGCCGAGCAGCCTGCCGGCCGGGTCGGTGACCGGGGTGCCGCTGATGCGGAACTTCGCGCACAGCGCGTCGGCCTCGGCGAGCGTGGCCTCCGGGTGGATGGTGATGGGGTTGGCCACCATGCCGGACTCGGAGCGCTTGACCAGGTCGACCTGGTTGGCCTGGTCCTCGATGGACAGGTTGCGGTGCAGGACGCCGACGCCGCCGAGGCGGGCCATCGCGATCGCCATACGGGACTCGGTCACCTTGTCCATCGCCGCCGACAGCAGCGGGATGTTGACCCGGACGTTGCGGGAGATGCGGGACGAGGTGTCGACCGCGTTGGGGAGCACCTCGGATGCGCCCGGCAGCAGCAGCACGTCGTCGTAGGTCAGCCCGAGTGTCGCGAACTTCTCGGGCACTCCGTCGACGTTTGCAGTCATGACACCTTCCCCAAATGGCCTTGATCGGTGCGGATGTCCATGCTAACGGGAAGCGAAGGCGTCTCATTCCACGATTCCACGACGGACCGCTGCCCGGGGCTTCGTATCTTCGTACGGAACCGGGGCGCCACCGGTTCAACCGGCGTACGGCTACTGCTCGGCGAGGGCCCGCAGGCGGCTCAGCGCGCGGTGCTGGGCGACCCGGACCGCTCCCGGTGACATTCCCAACATCTGCCCGGTCTCCTCCGCGGTCAAGCCCACCGCGATGCGCAGCAGCAGCAGCTCGCGCTGGTTCTCGGGGAGGTTGGCCAGCAGCTTCTTGGCCCACTCGGCGTCACTGCTGAGCAGTGCCCGCTCTTCCGGGCCGAGGGAGTCGTCCGGGCGTTCGGGCATCTCGTCGGAGGGCACGGCGGTCGAGCCGGGGTGGCGCATCGCCGCGCGCTGGAGGTCGGCGACCTTGTGGGAGGCGATGGCGAACACGAACGCCTCGAAGGGGCGGCCGGTGTCGCGGTAGCGGGGCAGGGCGAGGAGGACGGCGACACAGACCTCCTGCGCCAGGTCCTCCACGAAGTGGCGCGCGTCGCCCGGCAGCCGGGACAGCCGGGTGCGGCAGTAGCGCAGCGCGAGCGGATGGACGCGGGCGAGCAGGTCGTGCGTGGCACGCTCGTCGCCGTCGACGGCACGGTGCACGAGTGCGCCGATCGCCCCTTGGGCAACTGCTGCCTCGTCGTCGCGCATCGGTCCATGGTGCCTTGGCGCCGAACGCTCCGTCGCACCACCGTCATCGTTGTGCACCGAAGCGTTATGAGCGGGTGCGCCGGAACCCATCCCCTGCGCCCTCCCATTCCGCTCGACCGACTCGTCCCCGAGGAACTCCACACCTCAAGGATGCGGCATCAGCGCCGAAACGAGCATCGGCCTGTCGGCGGGCGACGTCGCCGCAGGTGACCGCGGTGCGGTACGCGGCGCCGTCCGACGTCCCGCCCCGGCCCGGCGCGGACCCGCGCCCCGCGGCCTGTGTTCCCGGGACCACCCGGTTCCTCCCCGACGGTCGGCGACATGACGGCGGGCGCCCGCCCACCGGGCGTGACCCCGGCCCGGCGGAACGCCCCGCAGGGCCACCCGTACGGCGGTCAGCCGTCCGAGGCCGACCCCATGCTCGGGACCCGCTCGCGCACGCGGCTCGGGGCGGTCCTCAGCCGACGGGAACACCGCGAACGGCCCACGCGGGGCGCGACACGGATCACCGCTCCGGACCGCCGGACCGCCACGCCCGTCGCGGTCGCCACGTCACGCGCCCCCCGCGGCGCGTCGTCGCATCGTCGTCGGCGCCGCCGTCGTGTCCCGCCGTACGGCCGGGTCCCCGGACGCGGGCCGGCCGACCGACCGGTCTGTCCCCACGGCTGAGAAGCGGACCGGTGCACGGACCCGGGCCCGCTCGGGACCCGGTCCGGGGCCTGACGGACCGGTCCTGACCGGCCGTCCTAGCGGACCAGGCCCCAGCGGAAGCCGAGCGCCACCGCGTGCGCGCGGTCCGAGGCGCCGAGCTTCTTGAACAGCCGGCGGGCGTGCGTCTTGACGGTGTCCTCGGAGAGGAACAGCTCACGGCCGATCTCCGCGTTGGAGCGGCCGTGGCTCATGCCCTCCAGCACCTGGATCTCACGCGCGGTGAGCGTCGGCGCGGCGCCCATCTCGGCGGACCGCAGCCGACGCGGCGCGAGCCGCCAGGTGGGGTCGGCGAGGGCCTGGGTCACCGTGGCGCGCAGCTCCGCGCGGGAGGCGTCCTTGTGCAGGTAGCCGCGAGCGCCGGCGGCTACGGCGAGCGCCACGCCGTCGAGGTCCTCGGCCACCGTGAGCATGATGATGCGCGCCCCGGGGTCGGCGGACAGCAGCCGCCGGACCGTCTCGACGCCGCCCAGTCCGGGCATGCGCACGTCCATCAGAATGAGGTCCGAGCGGTCGGCGCCCCAGCGGCGGAGGACTTCCTCGCCGTTGGCCGCCGTCGTCACGCGCTCGACGCCGGGCACGGTCGCGACCGCGCGGCGGAGCGCCTCTCGGGCAAGCGGGGAGTCGTCGCAGACGAGGACGGATGTCATGGCCGCCCTCCGCAGCTGATGCGCGTCACCTTGAGCCTCCAGGCTGGTACGAAATCGTCACCTGTGCGGTCGACCGTCTCGGACGCCTGCCCGAGCACTTGTGTTTTCAACCGCCTCCGCACTCTCAACGACGGTCACTCGAAAGAGTTACGGGGCCGTACGCCGTTTTCGGCACTCTACGTGAGGGAGCGGACACAGGGCAGACACAACGTCATCCTCTCAACTTTTCATCACAAGCTATGCCCCATTCAGCCCCTTTTCTTCCCGTTTCCAGGTGTCTAGGGCTAGATTCGCAATGAGTCATATTTTCATCTCCTTAGATCGGAGATGTACGGTCGTCGGCACCGTATCCGCCACCGAACGGCTACAAGGGGTCACGCAATGGCAGATTTCTCCCGCCTTCCAGGACCGAATGCGGACCTGTGGGACTGGCAGCTGCTGGCTGCCTGCCGCGGGGTGGACAGCTCGCTCTTCTTCCATCCGGAGGGTGAGCGCGGGGCGGCTCGCAGCGCCCGCGAGAACTCGGCCAAGGAGGTCTGCATGAGGTGCCCGGTCCGTGCGGAGTGCGCGGCACACGCCCTGGCGGTGCGCGAACCGTACGGAGTGTGGGGCGGCCTCACCGAGGACGAGCGCGAGGAGCTGATGGGGCGGGCGAGGAACCGTCTGGTCACGGCCTCGTCGCCGAGCGGGGACACCGCCTCGAACACCTGAAGGAACGTTTCTTCAGACGATCACCAAGGGCACGCGCAGGCGTGCCCTACCGTTTGCGGCCCCCGGCGCGCCGCGTCACCGCGCCCCGGCCCGCACCAGTTCGTCCAGCGTCGCCGCCACCGCCGGGACGTGGGACAGGTCGGGGAGGGTGAGGGCGACGATCTCGCGGCGCACCGCGGGTTCCAGGGGCACGGTGTGGACGCCCCGGGGCCGTACGGACTCGATCGCGAGTTCGGGCAGGACGGCGACGCCCAGGCCGGCGCCCACCAGCCCGGCCACCGCCGGGTAGTCGTCGGTGGCGAAGTCGATACGCGGCGTGAAGCCCGCGCTCGCGCACACCTCCACCAACTGGCCCCGGCAGCGCGGGCAGCCGGCGATCCACGGTTCGGCGGCGAGTTCGGCGATGGCGACCGCGCCGGAGCCGGCGCGGGCCAGCCGGTGCCGTTGGGGCACGAGCGCGACGAGCCGGTCGGTCAGCAGGGGGCGGACCACCAGGTCCGCCCACTCCTCCGCGCCGGCGGCGTCCCGGCCCGCGGCGTCCTCGTAGCGGAAGGCGAGGGCCACGTCGCAGTCGCCCTCGCGCAGGAGTTCGACGGAGCGGGGCGGCTCGGCCTCCTCCAGGGAGACCCGGGTGCCGGGGTGCGCGGCGCGCAGCGCGGCGAGCGCGGTGGGCACGAGGGTGGAGCTGCCGCTGGGGAAGGAGACGAGACGGACCCGGCCGGCGCGCAGTCCCGCGATGGCGGCGACCTCCTCCTCGGCGGCCGTGAGTCCGGCGAGGATGCCGTTGGCGTGCCGGACGAGCGCCTCGCCGGCCTGGGTGAGCCGCATCTCGCGTCCGGTGCGGACGAGCAGCGGGGTGCCGACGGAGGCCTCCAGGGCCTTCATCTGCTGGCTGACGGCGGGCTGCGTGCAGCCGAGATCGCGCGCCGCCGCGGAGAAGGAGCCGCTGGTGGCCACGGCGCGCAGGACGCGGAGATGTCGAGCCTCGATCACCCTTCGAGCATAAGGCTCCCTTGGGTGATCCTCGCGATACCGCGTCGACACTTTGGCCCCGGTCGCCTACCGTGCGGGCATGATGCAGCTTCTCTCCGTCAACGTCGGCCGTGCCGAGGCCGTGCCGTACACCGACCATCCGCAGGGTGTGACCGGGATCGACAAGCGGCCGGTCGACGGACCGGTGCGGGTGGCGGCACCGGGACCGAAGGGGGTCGGCGCGAGCGGGCTTGCCGGGGACACGGTGTGCGACATGCGGCACCACGGCGGCGACGACCAAGCCGTCTACGCGATGGCGCGCGAGGACCTGGACTTCTGGGAGCGCGAGCTGGGCCGGACGCTGCCGAACGGCTCGTTCGGCGAGAACCTCACCACGGTCGGCCTGGACATATCCGGGGCGCGGATCGGCGAGCGGTGGCGGATCGGCTCGCCGGCCGGTCCGTCGGTGCTCCTGGAGGTCACCAGCGGGCGCATCCCGTGCCGGACCTTCCAGGGCCATCTGGGTGAGAAGGGCTGGGTGAAGAGGTTCACGCTGAACGGCGCGCCCGGCGCGTACCTGCGGGTGCTGGAGCCGGGTGAGATCCGCGCGGGCGACCCGGTGGAGATCGTGCACCGCCCGGACCACGACGTGACGGTGGCCCTGGAGTTCCGGGCCACGACGACCGAGCGGTCGCTGCTGCCGCGGCTGCTCGCGGCGGGCCCGGCGCTGCATCCGGAGACGCTGGCGACGGCGCGCAAGTACGCCGAGGCGTACGCGGGCTGACGGGACGTGCGCGACGGCGCGCGCTTCCCGCGCGCCGCCTTCCACACCTCTCCTCCACCGATCGGGAGAGCCTGTGCGCAGATCGGAGGGGGGCGGCCCCGGCCACTAACCTTTCGCCATGACAACGGCTCTGATTACGGGATCGACCGCGGGCATCGGCGCCGCGTTCGCGCGGCGGCTGGCGGCGGACGGGCACGACCTCGTCCTGGTGGCGCGCGACACCGAACGACTGACGGAGCAGGCGACCGAGCTGCACGACAAGCACGGCATCGAGGCGGAGGTGCTGACGGCCGACCTGGCGACGGACGAGGGCGTCGAGGCGGTCGCGGCCCGGCTCGGCGACCGCAGGAACCCGGTGGACCTGCTGGTCAACAACGCCGGCTTCGGCAACAAGGGCCGCTTCCTGGACGTGCCGATGGCCGACGAGCTGCGGATGCTCAAGGTGCACGTCGAGGCGGTGCTGCGGCTGACGGCGGCGGCGACCGAGGCGATGCGCGAGCGCGGCCGGGGCGGGGTGGTGAACGTCGCCTCGGTGGCGGCGTTCGTGCCGCGCGGCACCTACGGCGCGTCGAAGGCGTGGGTCGTGCAGTTCACCCAGGGCGCGGCGCGCGACCTGGCCGGCAGCGGCGTGCGGCTGATGGCGTTGTGCCCGGGCTTCGTGCGCACCGAGTTCCACGAGCGGGCCGGGATGGGCACGGACAACATCCCGAACTGGATGTGGCTGGACGCGGACAAGCTGGTCGCGGCGGCCCTGGCGGATCTGGCCCGCGGCCGTACGGTGTCGATCCCCGACCCGCGGTACAAGGCGCTGATGGGCGTGGTGAAGCTGGCGCCACGGGGCCTGCTGGGCGGCGTCACCTCGCGCACGGGCCGCAAGTACGGCCCGCAGTGACCGAGCCGGCCCCCACCGCGGCTCACCGAAGGCCCCCGCCTCGAAAGGCGGGGGCCTTCTCCGTACCCGGCCGTGCCCTCGGCCGCCGGCGGCGTCGCGGCAGCGGCGGGGTGGAGCCGCGCTGGAAGACGATCCAGCCGGCGGTGAGCCCGATCAGCCACAGCACGGCCAGCGGGATGTGGAGCCGAAGGTGCCCGCGCGCCCTGCACCCGCTCATCCGGGACACCGGGGGCGGAACACGGGAGGTGGGGAAAGGATCTCGTCTGACAGGCCTCGCCGCGGCGGGCGGCCCCGGACGTGCCGGTGCCCGGCGCCCCCGAAGGGGCGCCGGGCACCGGTTGTTCCGCTCGAGCGGCTGGTCGGTCAGGCGCTCGGGGCGGTGTGTCGCCTCAGTGGGCGTGGCCGTGGCCGTGGCCCGCGGCGGCCGGCTCTTCCTCTTCCTTCTTCTCGACGACCAGGGTCTCGGTCGTCAGGAGGAGGGAGGCGATGGAGGCGGCGTTCTCCAGGGCGGAGCGGGTGACCTTGACCGGGTCGATGACGCCGGCCTTGACCAGGTCGCCGTACTCGCCGGTGGCGGCGTTGTAGCCGCTGCCCTTCTCCAGCTCGGCCACCTTGGAGACGATGACGTAGCCCTCCAGGCCGGCGTTCTCGGCGATCCAGCGCAGCGGCTCGACGGCGGCGCGGCGCACGACCGAGACACCGGTGGCCTCGTCGCCGGTCTTGTCGAGGTTGCCCTCGAGGACCTTGACGGCGTGGACCAGCGCGGAACCGCCACCGGAGACGATGCCCTCCTCGACCGCGGCGCGGGTCGCGGAGATGGCGTCCTCCAGACGGTGCTTCTTCTCCTTCAGCTCCACCTCGGTGGCGGCGCCGACCTTGATCACGCACACGCCGCCGGCCAGCTTCGCGAGGCGCTCCTGGAGCTTCTCGCGGTCCCAGTCGGAGTCGGTGTTCTCGATCTCGGCCTTGATCTGGGCGATGCGGCCCTCGACGTCCGCCTTCTCACCGGCGCCGTCGACGATCGTGGTGTCGTCCTTGGTGACGGTGACGCGGCGGGCGGAGCCGAGCACGTCCAGGCCGACCTGGTCGAGCTTGAGGCCGACCTCCTCGGAGATGACCGTGGCGCCGGTCAGGATCGCCATGTCCTGGAGCATCGCCTTGCGGCGGTCGCCGAAGCCGGGGGCCTTGACGGCGGTGGCGTTGAAGGTGCCGCGGATCTTGTTGACGACCAGGGTCGACAGGGCCTCGCCCTCGACGTCCTCGGCGATGATCAGCAGCGGCTTCGAGGCGTTCGCCTGGATGATCTTCTCCAGCAGCGGCAGCAGGTCCGCGATGGAGGAGATCTTGCCCTGGTGGATCAGGATGTACGGGTCGTCGAGGACGGCCTCCATACGCTCCTGGTCGGTGACGAAGTACGGGGACAGGTAGCCCTTGTCGAAGGCCATGCCCTCGGTGAAGTCCAGCTCCAGACCGAAGGTGTTGGACTCCTCGACGGTGATGACACCGTCCTTGCCGACCTTGTCCATCGCCTCGGCGATCAGCTCGCCGACCTGCTGGTCCTGGGCGGACAGTGCGGCCACGGCGGCGATGTCGGACTTCTCGTCGATCGGGCGGGCCGAGGCGAGCAGGTCGTCGGAGACGGCCTTGACCGCGGCGTCGATGCCCTTCTTCAGCAGCGCCGGGGAGGCACCGGCGGCGACGTTCTTGAGGCCCTCGCGCACCAGCGCCTGGGCGAGCACGGTGGCGGTGGTGGTGCCGTCGCCCGCGATGTCGTTGGTCTTGGTCGCCACCTCCTTCACCAGCTGCGCGCCGAGGTTCTCGTACGGGTCCTCGATCTCCACCTCGCGGGCGATGGTGACGCCGTCGTTGGTGATGGTCGGGGCGCCGAACTTCTTGTCGATGACGACGTTGCGGCCCTTGGGGCCGATCGTCACCTTCACCGTGTCGGCAAGCTTGTTGACGCCGCGCTCGAGGGCGCGACGGGCGTCCTCGTCGAACTTCAGGATCTTCGCCATGGCAGCGGGAGCCCTCTCGGAAATCTCGGGTGAAAAGCGCCGCGCCCCGGACGCCCGGCTTCTTAACGGTCGCGGGGGCCAGGGGCGCAGCTCACAGCATGAACGCTGAGGTGACTTACTTCTCGATGATCGCGAGCACGTCGCGGGCCGAGAGAACGAGGTACTCCTCGCTGTTGTACTTCACCTCGGTGCCGCCGTACTTGCTGTAGAGCACGACGTCGCCGACCTTGACGTCGAGCGGAAGACGGTTGCCGTCCTCGAAGCGGCCCGGGCCCACGGCCAGGACGACGCCCTCCTGGGGCTTCTCCTTGGCGGTGTCCGGAATGACCAGGCCCGAAGCCGTGGTCTGCTCGGCGTCGAGCGGCTGGACCACGATGCGGTCCTCGAGCGGCTTGATGGCAACCTTGGAGCTGGCGGTCGTCACGATCCGACCTCCCCCTTCGGAGATCTCACGGGGTTAACTGTCTGAGGTGGCGACCAGGTCGATCCGTCGTCGCGGGTGCCGGACCTGCCCGTCGCTTTGTTGGCACTCTCCAGGGGGGAGTGCCAGACCTGAGACTATGACCGTCGTTAGCACTCGGTCAAGCGGAGTGCCAATTGCCTGCGGCGCGTCGGGGATGGGGGCACGTTTCGTCGTACGTGCGTGCGAATTTGCCCGTGCGCTTGAGTGGCCGCCCCCAGCGGGATGCCGTCCTCAGCCCTCCGCTGTCGGCCCGAGAGTCCTCGTCCTCGAACGCCGGACGGGCTGGACATGCGCGTCCACGCCCTCCAACGCGCCGTACCGGCCGGGACCGGCTGACCCTCGGGCACCGGACGGGCTGTCGGTGCGGCCCAGGCGCCGAGTCCCCGCGGGCTGCCGCCTCCGGCCGGGGACGCAACGGCTCCGCCCCCTTCCCCGGCGTCCACGTTTGTACGACCGTAGGGTCATGCGGTCACGTTCCACTCCTTCGGGCGCGATCACCGGCGGGCTCGTGTTCCTGCTCGTGCTGGTGGCGGACGTGACGGGCGGGCTGCTGCTCGTCATCGTGCTCGCCGTGCGCGGGCTCGGCCGGGTGGAGGCGCCGGGCGGCGGGCCCGCCGGGGCGCCGCCGGGTGATCTCGTCCCGGCGCTGCTGTACGGCGGCTTCGCGCTGGCGGCCGGGGCGGCCGGGGTCCTGTTGGTGCGCGGCGGGGCCCGGTTCACCGGCGCGGCGCAAATCGTGCTCGCCGTGGTCGTCGCGAGCGCCGCGCTGGGCGCGTGGCGCGACACGCACGACCGCGACCGCTTCCCCGCCACGTCCCCCTCCGACCGGCTGGTCGACGCCTCACAGGTAGTCCTGCAACCGCCCCACCGTCAGGCCCTCGCCCTCGATCCGGCGCAGCAGCGCGGTCGTGCGCTCGCGCAGGCCGGGGCCGCCCCGGTCGTCGTCGTCCGAGGTGACCAGGAGGATGTCGCCGGGGCGTAGCGCGGCCCCGCCCCGGGTGAAGCGCAGGCCGGTCCCGGTCGGCGCCGCGCGCCACAGGACGACGGCCGAGACGCCGCAGTCGGCGGCCGCGCGCAGCGTCGTGGAGTCGTACGCGCCGTAGGGCGGTCTCAGGAGGCGGGGGCGGACGCCGAAGCGGGCGTGCAGCTTGTCCCGCTGGCCGCAGATCTCGGCGCGCTGCCCGGCGTAGGGCAGACCGCGCAGCGCCGGGTGGTCCAGGGTGTGGTTCTGCAGGTCCGCGCCGACCGACAGCAGGCGCGCGAAGTGCCCGTAGCCGGGTCCCACGACGCTGTCGGTGAGGAACATGCTGACCGGCAGCCGCAGTTCGCCGACCATGTCGACGAACGTCGGGTCCCGTTCGGCCTCGTCGTCGTAGGTGAGGAAGACGACCCGGTCGGCGGTGGCGACGTGGTCCACGACCGCGGGCAGCGCGGGCGGGCGGGTGGCGAGGTCCAGGGTGCGGGCCGGCGGGCGCGGCGGCGCGGGCAGCGGGGCGTCGAGGCCCCAGCGGCGGTACGGCTGCGGGGCGGGCGGACGCCCGGACGGCACCCGCCGCGCCGCCTCGCGCCCCGGCCGCCCGACCTGGTCGGCCGGGGACGCGCAGCCGGCCGCGAGCAGCGGCAGCACGGCGAGCAGCAGAAGCGCGAGAGGCGGGAGCGCGAGGGCGCGCCGCGCCGCCGGCCGGCCGGCGGTCACCGCGCGGGTCGGGGGTCCGGGGCGCGGCGCCGTCTCCGGCCCGGCTCCAGGTCCCGTACCCCGCCCGGCTCCAGGTCCCGTACCCGGCCGTCCGCGCCGCCGCGGTCTCACAGGTAGTCCTCCAGCCGGGCCACCGCGAATCCCTGGGCGGTCACGTAGTTCAGGAACCGCCGCATGTCGTCGACCATCGTGCCGTTCCACTCGTTGCGGCCCCGGAAGTGCGTGAGGACGATGTCGCCGCGGCGCACCCTCTGGTCGTCCTCGCGGAACTCCCAGTGGTCGACGTAGACCTCCTCGTTCCAGATCGGCGCGTACTTGACGCCGCAGGACTTGGCGGCGACCAGGGAGTCCTGGTTGTAGTTGCCGTAGGGGAAGCGCACGACGGTGGGGCGCCTGCCGAACTGCTTCTGCATGATGTCCTGCATGTCGCAGATCTCGTGCCGCTGGTCCTCGTAGGACAGGCCCGGCAGGTACGGGTGGTGCAGGGTGTGGTTGTCGAGGGTGACCCCGGCGTCGCGCATCCTGCGGAAGTAGCCGTAGTCGTCCTTGATCAGGTAGTCGCTGAGGAACGCCGTGTACGGGATCTTCAACTCGCTCATCATCCGCAGGAACGCGGGGTCCTTGTCGGCGCCGTCGTCGATGGTGAGGAAGACGACCTTGTCCTCGGTGGGGACGGTGGTGAAGACCGGGGGCAGGTCCCAGTCCTCCTGGTGGGCCACCTCGAAGCCCGGGCGTGCGGTGATCGTCGGCTTGACGGCGGGCGGTGCGGGCGGGACGAGCGGCACCTGGCGCAGACCCCAGCGCTTGGCCGCGGCGGCGCGGGCGGCGGTGGAGGCGCGCAGCCGGGTGGCGTACGAGTCGAGGGCGCGGGCGGGGGGCGCCTGGAGGCGCTGCTGGCCCTGGGCGGGCGGTACGGGGGCGTCCGGCCGCGAGCAGCCTGCCGCGAGGGCGGAGACGGCGAGGACGGCGAGTGCGGCGCGGGCGCCGATCCGTCGGCCCGTCCGCCGGCCGGTCCGTCCGCCGACTCTGCGGCCGGCCCGGTGACCGACCTGTCGATACGCGGTCTTTTTATCAGTTTGTACTACTAGTCTCATGGCGCCGGATCCTCCCAGCACACCCCCCGGAAGCCGCGCCGACACCGCGACCGGCGCCCCACCTTCCACCGACCGGCCCAACGAGCGGCCGGGACCCGGTCGCCCAGGGCCGTGGTCACGCCGGTCCGCGCCCCCCTCACAGGCCCTCGCGCCCGCCGGTCCACCCGCCCCACCGCACCCGCCCCTCCCCCGCTGCCCGACAATGACCCGGTGAACGACCCACAGGCCGCCGCCCCGCTCCACGCCTTCGCCGCGCTGCTCACCGACGAGGGCCGGGCCCTCCTGGACGAGGTGCACGGCACCGACCCCGCCGACGAACTCGCCGTCGCCACCCGGCTGCGCCGCGAGCACCCCGCCGAACTGGTGTCGGCGGCCCTCGGCCAGGCCCGGCTGCGGCAGCGGGCCGCGGCGAAGTTCGGGGCGGCGGACGCACGGCGGATGTTCTTCACGCCCAACGGCGTCGAGCAGTCCACCCGGGCGAGCGTGGCCGCGTACCGGGCGGCGCGGCTGAGGGAGGCGGGCGTGACCTCGCTCGCCGATCTGTGCTGCGGGATCGGCGGCGACGCGATCGCGCTGGCCCGCGCCGGGGTCCGCGTCCTCGCCGTGGACCGGGACCCGCTCACCGCCGCCGTGGCCCGTGCGAACGCCCGGGCGCTGGGCCTCGCGGACCTGATCGAGGTGCGGGAGGCGGACGTCACGGAGGTGGACACCACGCCGTACGACGCGGTCTTCGTGGACCCGGCGCGCCGGGGCGGGCGCGGCCGGATCTTCGATCCGGAGGCCTACTCGCCGCCGCTGTCCTGGGCCGTCGAGGCCGCCCTCCGCGCGCCGCGCGCCGCGCTGAAGGTCGCCCCCGGCATCCCGCACGAGGCCGTGCCGCCGCAGGCCGAGGCGGAGTGGATCTCCGACGGCGGGGACGTGAAGGAGGCGGTGCTGTGGTTCGGCACCGAGCCGGGCCTGGTCCGGGCGACGC
This sequence comes from Streptomyces sp. NPDC093260, assembly GCF_040683715.1. Taxonomy (NCBI): domain Bacteria; kingdom Bacillati; phylum Actinomycetota; class Actinomycetes; order Kitasatosporales; family Streptomycetaceae; genus Streptomyces; species Streptomyces sp. NPDC093260. The sequence goes on along the minus strand of NZ_JBFBEK010000007.1, from coordinate 131,891 downwards.
TGCTGCCCGGCCCGCGCAGTCTGCGCGGACGCGGCCTGCCCGACCCGGAAGTACGGCCCGTGGGACGCTACCTGTACGAGCCCGACGGCGCGGTCGTCCGCGCCCATCTGGTCGCCGACGTCGCCGACGCGCTCGACGGCGGCCTGATCGACGAGACCATCGCCTACGTCACCACCGACACCCTGCGCCCCACCCCGTACGCCACCGCCTACGAGATCACCGACCGGCTCCCGTTCAACGTCAAGAAGCTCAAGGCGCTGCTGCGCGAGCGCGAGGTGGGCGTGCTGACCGTGAAGAAGCGGGGCTCGGCGGTCGAGCCGGAGGAACTGCGCCGCAAGGTGTTGCCCAAACCGTACGGGCGCGCCGCGGTGACCGTCTTCCTCACCCGGGTCGCCGGCGCCCCGGCCATGCTCCTCGGTCACCCGGCCGGGTGAGGTACCCGGCGGAGCCCGTCCTGGGCACTCCCCCGGGGGGCACGCGCCCCCGCCCGAAGACCCGTCGCCCGAAGTCCCCGCCCGGACGCGCCCCGCATGCACCTGCCGCCCACCGCCCCGAGACTGGTCGTGTCGAGCGGAGGCGAGGAGAGTCATGCTGCGGGGCTTCAAGAACTTCCTGATGCGCGGCGATGTCATCGTCGTGGCGGTCGGCCTGATCGTCGCCCTGGCGTTCAGCACGCTGATCAAGGCGTTCACCGACAACGTGATCAACCCGGTCATCGCCCGCGCGCAGGGCAGCGCGTCGCCCGGTCTCGGCTGGCAGCTCGGCAAGCCGGGCAACACCGCGACCTATCTGGACATCGGCGCGTTCCTCTCGGCGCTGATCTACTTCATCGTATTCATGGCGGTCGTGTACTTCCTGATCGTCGTGCCGTACAAGCACGTCCAGTCCCGCCGGGGCGTGACGGTCTTCGAGGAGGACGGACCCGTCAAGACCTGCCCGGCCTGCCTGTCGGAGGACCTGCCCGAGGCCGCCGCCAAGTGCCGTCACTGCGGCACCGCACAGCTCGCCACGGTCTGATCCGCCCCCTGGTCCGACCCGGTCTTCGAAACTTTCGAAGACGGTCCGGGCGCCGGAGGACCGGCCGGTCGCCTCACTCCCCCGGCGGCGCCGTGCTGCTGCGCACCACCAGGCTGGTCGCCAGCTCCACCCGGGTCGCCACCGGCGCCTCGTCCTCGCGGCCCAGGTCCAGCACCAGCTTCGTCGCCGCCTCGGCCATCTCGGTCAGCGGCTGACGCACGGTCGTCAGCGGCGGTCCCACCCAGCGGGCGACCGGCAGGTCGTCGAAGCCCACCACGCTCAGGTCCTCCGGGATGCGCAGCCCCAGTTCGCGTGCCGCCTCGTAGAGGCCGAGGGCCTGGAGGTCGTTGCCGGCGAAGACGGCGGTCGGGCGGTCTGCGCGGCGCAGCAGCTTCAGCCCGAGGCGGTAGCCGGCCTCGTGGTGGAAGTCGCCGGCCACGATCAGCGACGCGTCCACCGGCAGCCCGGCCGTCTCCAGCGCCGCGCGGTAGCCGTCCACGCGGGCACGGCTGCACATCATCCGCGACGGCCCGCTGATCGCGCCGATCCGGGTGTGGCCCAGTTCGACCAGGTGCCGGGTGGCGGCGAGGCCGCCCTGCCAGTTGGTCGCGCCGATCGAGGGCACGTCGGTGCCCGGGTCGCCGGCCGGGTCCATCACCACGAACGGGATGGAGCGGCTGGTCAGCAGCGCCCGCTGGGACTCGTCGAGCCCGGACAGCACCAGGACCACGCCGTGCGGGCGGCGGGCGGCGACCTGGTCGGCCCAGCTGCGGCCGGGAACGAGCCGGCCGGCGCTCTCGGAGAGCACCACGCTCAGGCCCGCGTCCCGCGCCACGTTCTCCACGCCCCGGATGACCTCCATCGCCCACGCGCTCTCCAGCTCGTGGAAGACGACGTCGATCAGCGGCGAGCGGGTCGCCTCGGCGCGGCGGCGCCGGTAGCCGTGGGCGCGCAGCAGGTCCTCGACCCGGCTGCGGGTCCCCGGTGCGACATCGGCACGCCCGTTGAGCACCTTCGAAACAGTCGGAGCTGACACCCCGGCCTCGCGGGCGATCTCAGCGAGGGTGGCGGTGCGCGTTCCTGCGGGCTTCGTCGGTTTCATGGGCGCGATCGTATCTCTGCGCGACCCCTTGACGAAGCCTCTCGCACGTCTTACGTTCCCGGAACATTCGAAGGCGTATCCGAAACATTCGGGTCCTGGGCGACGTGTCCCGCCCGAGCCAACTCTCGTGAGAGGTACCGTCACATGGAGTCCTACAGCAGGCGCTGGTTCCTCGGCGCCGGCGCCACCGTCGTCACGGCCGCCGGACTCGCCGCCTGCGGTTCCGGCAGCGGATCGGGCGGTGACGGCGGCACCGTCACGGCGCTGGTGTACGGCGACGACGCGGCGAAGATCCAGGTCAAGCAGGTCGGCCGGTTCAACTCCTCCGCGGCCGCCAAGAAGACCAAGGGCAGGATCGGGCTGCAGAAGGTCCCGGCCTCCGACTACCCGGCCAAGCTGCGCACGGCCATGGGCTCGCCCAACGCCCCCGGCATCTTCTTCAACTGGGGCGGCGGCTCGATCAAGGCCTACCAGGAGGCCGGCCAGCTGATCGACCTCACCGACGTCATCCAGTCCGACGCGGTCCTCAAGGGCGGCTTCCTGCCCACCGTCCTGGCCGCGGGCGGGCTGAAGGGCAAGACCTACGGCATCCCGATGCGCGGCACGCAGCCGGTCGTGCTCTTCTACAACAAGACGCTGTTCGCCGAGCACGACCTGCAGGCCCCCACCAGCTGGGACCAGCTGCTCGACATCAACGCCAAGCTGAGGAAGGCGAAGATCACCCCGTTCGCGCTCGGCGGCGCCGACATCTGGCCCGAGCTGATGTGGCTGGAATACCTGGTGGACCGCATCGGCGGCCCCCAGGTCTTCGCCAAGATCGCGGCCGGCGACGCCTCCGCCTGGGGCGACCCGGCCGTCCTCAAGGCCGCCGAGGCGGTCAGGGAACTCATCGACGACGGCGCCTTCGGCAAGGGCTACAGCTCGGTGTCGTACAACAACCACGGGGCTTCCGCCGCCTTCGCCAAGGGCAAGGCGGCCATGCACCTGATGGGCTCCTGGGAGTTCTCCACGCTGCTCGGCATCTTCCCGGACTTCGCCAAGAAGGACGTGGGCTGGTGCGCCTTCCCGACGTACGACGGCGGTTCGGGCGACATCCGCAACGTCGTCGGCAACCCCAACAACTACTGGTCCGTCAACGCCCGCGTCTCCAACAAGGACGCGGCCATCGCCTTCCTGCGCGACTGCGCCTCCGAGGCGTACACCAAGGACCTGATCGCCAACGGTGACGTGCCGACCACCACCATCGCGGCGAAGATGCTCGACTCCTCCCCCAACCCGGAGTTCGCGAAGTACCAGTACCAGCTCGTGCAGCAGGCCCCCGCGTTCACCCTGAGCTGGGACCAGGCGGTCGACCCGAGCTGGCAGACGCCGATGCTGACGGAGATCAACAAGCTGTTCGTGGGCAAGTCGTCGCCGGCCCAGTTCGTGACCGCGCTCAAGGGGCTGAAGTGAGTTCGTCGGTCCCCGCCCGGACGAAGGGCAGGCCCCGGGAAGGCACGCGGACCGGCCGTCCGCACGCCGCCTGGGTCCTGCCCGGCGTCCTGTTCTTCGCGTTCTTCGCCCTCGCCCCGATGGTGCTGGCGCTGTACCTCTCGTTCACCAAGTGGAACGGCCTGGGCGACCCCGAGCCGGTCGGCCTCGCCAACTGGCAGAAACTGATCCATGACACCCGCCTGACCCAGTCGCTGACGGTGACCGTCCTGCTGACCGTGGTCAGCTGGGCCTTCCAGACGTTCGTGTCCCTGCTGCTGGGCGTCTGGGCGGCAGGCCGCCAGCGCAACCGGGCCGTGCTGTCCGCGGTCTTCTTCGTGCCGTTCCTGCTCTCCTCGACGGCGATCGCGCTGCTGTTCTACGCCCTGCTCGACCCGAACTTCGGCATCGTCCACGGGGACACGCTCGGCACGACCTCCGGCGCCTTCCTGGCGATCGTCTTCGTCGGCGGCTGGCAGTTCATCCCCTTCCACACCCTCATCTACCAGGGCGGCGCCCGGCAGATCCCCGAGGTGCTCTACCAGGCCGCCGCGATGGACGGCGCCGGCCGCTACCGCCAGTTCTTCTCCATCACCCTGCCCCAGTTGCGCAACACGGCGACCACGTCCAGCGTGCTGATGATCGTCGGGTCGCTGACCTACTTCGAGACCGTGCTGATCCTCACTCAGGGCGGTCCGGGCACGGACACCGCGATCCTGCCCTACCTGATGTACGAGGCGGGCTTCAAGAGCTACGACTTCGGCTACGCGAGCGCCGTGGCGTCCTTCCTCGTCGTGATCGCCACCGCGCTGTCGCTCGTGCTGGTCAGGCTGTCCGGCTTCGGCACCATGCGCAGCACCAGGGAAGGGATGTGAGGTGATGTCACTCGACACGACGCGCCGCCCGCGCGCGGTGAGGACCGGCGGCCGGCCCCCGTCCGACCGCCCCGCCGGGCGCCGCCGCCACTGGACCAGGCGCCCCAACCCGGTGGCCGGCATCAGTTCGGCTCTGTGGCTGGTCGTGGTCATCGTCCCGATCTACGCGATGATCTCGTCCTCGCTGACCCACCAGGACAAGGCGCTGGGCAAGAACGCCCTGATCCCGCCCACCGACCCCACCTTCGACAACTACAACACCGTCCTGCACAACGGCTTCGGCCACCTCCTGCTCAACACGGTCGTCGTGGCCGCGGCAGTCGTGGCCGTCGTGCTGGTGCTGTGCGTCCCGCTGTCCTACGTGGCCGTGCGCTCGCGCACCTTCTGGTCCGGTGCGGCCTTCCGGCTGTTCCTGCTCGGCGTGGCCATCCCCGCGCAGGCGGTCGTGGTCCCGCTCTACCTGATGATCGCCAAACTGAACCTCTACGACAGCCTGCTCGCGATCATCCTGCCCACGGCGGCCTTCGCGATGCCGGTGTCGGTGCTCATCCTCACCGGCACGCTGCGGGACATCTCCGAGGAGATGTACGAGGCGATGGCCCTGGACGGCGCCTCGACCACCCGCATGCTGTTCCAGCTGGTCATCCCGATGGCCAAGGGCGGCATCAGCACCGTCGTCATCTACTCCGCCCTGCAGGCCTGGAACGGCTTCCTCTTCCCCCTGATCTTCACCCAGTCCGACGGCCCCCGGGTGCTGACCCTCGGCCTGTTCAACTACGTCAGCCAGTTCGGGGTGAACATCCCCGCGCTGCTGGCCTCGGTCGTCCTCTCCGGCATCCCGATCTTCGCCGTCTACCTGGTGGCACGGCGCGCCCTCGTCGGCGGCCTGATGGGGGTGGGCGGCAAGTGAACCCACCCCGCACCGACGCCTGTGACAGGAGTTCCATGACCACCGCCCCCTGGCAGGACCCCGCCCTGCCCGCCGCCGCCCGCGTCGACGCCCTGCTGACCCGGATGACCCTGGAGGAGAAGACCGCCCAGCTGTACGGGGTGTGGGTGGGCGCGGACACGGACGGCGACGGGGTCGCCCCGCACCAGCAGCACATGAACACCGACTACGACTGGGACGAGCTGATCACCCGCGGCCTCGGCCAGCTCACCCGCTCCTTCGGCACCGCCCCGGTGGACCCCGCCCTCGGCGCGCAGGCCCTGTCCCGCGCCCAGCACCGGATCGCCGCGGCCGGCCGGTTCGGCATCCCGGCCGTCGCCCACGAGGAGTGCCTGGCCGGCTTCACCGCCTGGGGCGCGACCGCCTACCCGGTGCCGCTGGCCTGGGGCGCGAGCTTCGACCCGGCGCTGGTGGAGGCGATGGCCGCCCGCATCGGCCGGGACATGCGCTCGGTGGGCGTCCACCAGGGCCTGGCGCCCGTGCTGGACGTGGTCCGCGATCCGCGCTGGGGCCGGGTCGAGGAGACCATCGGCGAGGACCCCTACCTGGTCGCCACCGTCGCCACCGCCTACGTCCGGGGTCTTCAGTCGGCCGGGATCGTCGCCACCCTCAAGCACTTCGCCGGGTACGCCGCCTCCACGGGCGCCCGCAACCTCGCCCCGGTGCGGGCGGGCGCCCGCGAGTTCGCCGACGTCACGCTGATGCCGTTCGAGATGGCGCTGCGCGAGGGCGGGGCGCGCTCGGTGATGGCCGCCTACAACGAGATCGACGGCGTCCCCGCCTCCGCCGACCCGCACCTGCTCACCGAGGTCCTGCGCGAACACTGGGGGTTCACCGGCACGGTGGTCGCCGACTACTTCGGCATCGACTTCCTCCAGACCCTGCACCGGGTGGCCGCCGACCCCGCTGACTCCGGCCGGCTGGCCCTCACGGCCGGCATCGACGTGGAGCTGCCGACCGTGAAGTGCTACGGCGACGGCCTGGTGGCCGCCGTGCGCGCCGGGACGGTCCCGGAGTCCCTGGTGGACCGCGCGGCCCGCCGGGTGCTGCTCCAGAAGTGCGAAATGGGCCTGCTCGACGCCGACTGGGCGCCCGAACCACCCGCCGGTGACGTCGACCTCGACTCGCCGGAGAACCGCGCCGTGGCCCGCCGCCTTGCCGAGGAGTCGGTCGTCCTGCTGGCCAACCCGGACGGCGTGCTGCCGCTGGCCCCCGACACCCGCATCGCGGTCGTCGGCCCGCGCGCCGCCGACGCGCTGGCCATGCTCGGCTGCTACTCCTTCCCCTCCCACGTCGGCACCCAGCACCCCGGCACCCCCCTCGGCATCGAGATCCCCACCGTGCTGGAGGCGCTGCGCGCCGAACTCCCGCACGCCAAGGTGACGTTCGCCGAGGGCTGCGGGGTGACGGAGCCGGGCGCCTCCGGTTTCGCGGAGGCGGTGGCGCGCGCCTCCGAGGCGGACGTGGTGGTGGCGGTGCTCGGCGACCGCTCGGGCCTGTTCGGCCGGGGCACCTCGGGCGAGGGCTGCGACGTGGCGGACCTGACCCTGCCGGGCGTGCAGGGCGAGCTGCTGGAGGCGCTGGTGGAGACCGGCGTGCCGGTGGTGCTGGTGCTGCTCACCGGCCGCCCCTACGCGCTCGGCCGCTGGGAGGGCCGGCTGGCCGCGGCGGTGCAGGCGTTCTTCCCCGGCGAGGAGGGCGGACCGGCGGTGGCCGGGGTGCTGTCGGGCCGGGTGAACCCCTCCGGGCGGCTCCCGGTGAGCGTGCCGCGCGGCGCCGGGGGCCAGCCCTGGACGTATCTCCAGCCGCCGCTGGGCCTGGCGGGCGAGGTCAGCAGCCTGGACCCGACGCCGCTGTACCCGTTCGGGCACGGACGCTCGTACACCGCGTTCGCCTGGGAGCCCGTCGAGGGCAACGATGTCACCGAGATCGGCACGGACGGCTCCCACGACCTCTCGGTCACCGTCCGCAACACCGGTGACCGGACGGGAGCGGAGGTCGTCCAGCTGTATCTGCACGACCCGGTGGCCGCGGTGACCCGCCCCGACATGCGGCTGATCGGCTACCAGCGGGTGGAGCTGGCGCCCGGCGAGGCGGCTCGGGTGACGTTCCGCTTCCACACGGACCTGTCGGCGTTCACCGACCGCACGGGCCGCCGGGTGGTCGAGCCGGGCGACCTGGAACTGCGCCTGGCCGCCTCCGCCGCGGACGTCCGCCACACCGCCCGGCTGACCCTGACCGGTCCGCTGCGGGAACTGGGGCAGGACCGGCGGCTGCGCTGCGAGACCGAGGTGTCGCCGGGCGGCTGAACCGCCCTTCCCGCTCCGGATCCCGGTGGGTCGCCCGCCGGGATCCGGACCCAATACCGTCGCCGGAGGAGGAGGTGACGGGGGATCGGCCCGGCACGACGAAGAAGCCCCCTCCGGATCACCGGAGGGGGCTTCTGCTGGAGCGCCGGGCAGGCCTTGCACCTGCATCTCCCCGCAGGAAGCGGGACGTCTTTCCTTGGACCACCAACGCACTGGCATTCGGGCTTCGTTGTTTCCCTGCCCGCTTGCTGTGTGATGATCATAGCGCATTCCGGAGGCTGCGCGCCACTCAGTGATCCACGTCCTCCGGGACCGTCTCGAACCGCCAGCGGTGCACGGCCCGGGTGACCAAGTCGCCGTCCGGCTCGGGCAGTTCCGGCAGCTCCGCGTCACAGGGCGCGTCCCACCAGGTGATGACGAGGACGCGGTCCTGCGGCGCGCGGAACACCTCGCGGCGCAACGGCCGCCCGGCGAGCCGCTGTTCGCGCACCCAGGCGAGCAGCTCCTCGCCCCGGCCCGCCACCGCGCGGGCCTCCCACATCAACGCCACGCTCACGAGTACAGGTTCTCCTTGCTGACCTCGTGCACATGGTCGTGGCTGTGGCCGTGCGCGTGCGGGTGGGTCTGCGCGGTGCCCGGGACGTGCGGGTCGGTGACCGGCAGCGAGGAGTCCGCCGACAGGTCCCAGTCGGAGGCGGCCCGGTCGCGCCTGACCATCTCGGCGCCGAGCGCGGCCACCATCGCGCCGTTGTCCGTGCACAGCTTGGGGCGCGGGACGCGCAGCCGGATGCCGGCCGCCTCGCAGCGCTCCTGGGCCAGCGCCCGCAGCCGCGAGTTGGCGGCCACGCCGCCGCCGATCATCAGATGGTCCACGCCGGCGTCCTTGCAGGCCCGCACCGCCTTGCGGGTGAGCACGTCCACCACCGCCTCCTGGAAGGAGGCCGCCACGTCGCGCACCGGCACCTCCTCGCCAGCCGCCCGCCTGGCCTCGATCCAGCGGGCCACCGCCGTCTTCAGACCGGAGAAGGAGAAGTCGTAGGCGGGGTCGCGGGGGCCGGTCAGACCGCGCGGGAAGGCGATCGCCGCCGGGTCGCCCTCGCGGGCGTAGCGGTCGATGACGGGGCCGCCGGGGAAACCGAGGTTCAGCACACGGGCGATCTTGTCGAAGGCCTCGCCGGCCGCGTCGTCGATGGTGGCGCCCATGGGCCGTACGTCGGCGGTGATGTCGGTGGAGAGCAGCAGCGAGGAGTGGCCGCCGGAGACCAGCAGCGCCATGGTCGGCTCCGGGAGCGGGCCGTGCTCCAGCTGGTCCACGCAGATGTGCGAGGCGAGGTGGTTGACGCCGTACAGGGGCTTGCCGAGGGCGTAGGCGTACGCCTTGGCCGCCGACACGCCGACCAGCAGGGCGCCGGCCAGGCCGGGACCCGCGGTGACCGCGATGCCGTCCAGGTCCTTCGCGCTCACCCGCGCCTCCTTCAGCGCGCGCTCGATGGTCGGCACCATGGCCTCCAGGTGGGCGCGCGAGGCGACCTCGGGGACGACGCCGCCGAAGCGGGCGTGCTCGTCGACGCTGGAGGCGACCGCGTCGGCCAGCAGGGTGGTGCCGCGCACGATGCCGACGCCGGTCTCGTCGCAGGAGGTCTCGATGCCGAGGACGAGCGGCTCGTCGCGTGGGTCAGCCATGGATCTCGGTTCCTTGTACGGAGGTGGAGGGGTCGGTCAGGCGCATCACCAGGGCGTCGACGTTGCCCGGCTGGTAGTAGCCGCGCCGCACCCCGACGGGGGCGAAGCCGAAGCGCTCGTAGAGCCGCTGGGCGCGGACGTTGTCCACGCGGCACTCGAGCATCACCTCGGCGCACTCGAAGGCGGTCGCGGCCCGCAGCAGCTCGGTCAGCAGCAGCGCGCCGAGGCCGCTGCCCCAGAGCTCCCGGGCCACGGCGATGGTCTGGACGTCGCCCTGGTCGCCGGAGGCGACGAGCCCGGCGTAGCCGACGATCCGGCCGTCCTGTTCGGCCACGACGTAGCGGCGGGTGGCCTCGGGGCCGCGGGAGTGCGCCAGCTCGGACCAGAACATGCCCCGCGACCAGGCGTCCTCGGGGAAGAGATCCCTCTCCAGCTCCAGCACGGGGTCGATGTCCCACCAGCGCATCTCGCGCAGGGCGGGCGCCGGGGTGCCGGTGATCGTCTCGCCGGTCACTTGGGGGTGACCACCTTGTAGTTCTTGGGCACCTGCGCGTCCGGACGGCGCAGGTACAGCGGCCGGGGCGCGGGCAGCTCCTCGCCCGCGGCCAGCTTCTCGGCGGCGAGCGAGGCCAGGGCGGCGGCGGACACGTGCTCGGGTTCGTGCGCCTGCGGGAAGGTGTCCGGGTACAGGAGCGCGCCGGCGCCGACCGCGGGCAGGCCCCGGACCTCGTCGGCGATGTCGGCGGGCCGGTCCACGGCCGGGTCGGTGACGCGGGTGCGCGAGTCGGCGTAGCGGGCCCAGTAGACCTCCTTGCGGCGGGCGTCGGTCGCCACCACGAAGGGGCCGGACACGTCGGCGGCGTAGGCGAGGCCGTCGAGCGTGCAGACGCCGTACACCGGGACGCCGAGGGCGAGGCCGAAGGTGTCGGCGGTCATCAGGCCGACGCGCAGTCCGGTGTAGGGGCCGGGGCCGACGCCGGCCACGATGCCGGTGACGGCGTCCAGCGCCAGTCCGGCCTCGGCGAGGACCCGGTCGACGGCCGGCAGCAGCAGCTCTCCGTGCCGGCGCGCGTCCACCTGTCCGGCTGAGGCGATGACGGCCGTGCCGTCGTGCAGGGCGACGGTGACGGCGGGGGTGGCGGTATCCAGAGCGAGCAAGAGCACGCAAACAGCCTACGGCTCCCGCGAGCCCGGCACCGCCGCCCGGGCCGGGTGCATTCCGGCTGCTACGGTCGAAAGCCAGGCACTGACCAGCGAACTTACCCAGAGGTGGACGAACCGTGGCAAGGAGCAGCGCGGGTTGGGTGGCCGGGCTGACCGCGGCGGCGCTCGTCACGGTCGGCTTCCTCGCGTACCGGGCGCAGTCGACCGTCCCGGAGGACCTGGTCGGCCGGCCCGGCCCGAGCGCCACCCCGGCGGCGAGCGCCGCCAAGGCGCCCCGCGACAGCCAGCACCCGACCGCGCTGCCCGCGAACTCCGGCACCGGCGAGCGGGTGGTGTACTCGGTGGACGACGACCGGGTGTGGCTGGTGAGCGCCGGCGGCACGGTGGAGAACACCTTCAGGGTCACCCCCGGCAGCGTGGACCCGGCCCCGGGCGCCTACACGGTGACCTCCCGCTCCAAGGCGGTCACCGGGACCGACGGCGTCCCGGTGGAGCACGTGGTGCGGTTCGCCGATGTGCAGGGCGTGGTCGTCGGGTTCAGCGCGGCCGTCGACCAGCCCACGCCGCAGGACGGCGACACGGACGCGGACACGAGCGTGAAGACGGGCGGTATCCGCGAGTCGCGGGCGGACGGCGAGGCGATGTGGATGTTCGCGACGATCGGCCAGAAGGTCGTCGTCATCCGCTAGAGATCCGGTGGGCGACCCGCGACGGTCGTCCGGACGAACGGGACGGCGGTACCGGCCACCGGGACGGCCGCGATCATCCGCCGCCGCCGTCCGCCGCCGTCATCCGATAGGGCTACGCCGCTTCCCGGTGCGTCTCCACCGTACGGGCGGCGCGGGCGTCCGTACGGTGGACCGTGCTTCCCGCGCACGGGTCCGTACGGGACGACCGGACGTCTGCGCGGGGGTCCGGGCCGGCGTCCGCCGGTTGCGGGGCCCGGGGCGGGAGGGAGACGGCCGCGGCGGCGGCGCAGGAGGCCAGCAGGTCGCTCATGCGCACACCGGTGGCCGGGTACGGCCGGGACGGGTTCTCGGCAGCCGACATGGACGCCTCCTGGAGGACGGGGGCGGGCGCGGTTAGGTAACCCTAACCACGGACTGGACACCATGTGACCACGCCCGGGAGGCCCCGCGCAAGGACCGGCCGTCGCCTCAGGCGGTCAGCGCCGCGAGGTCCACGGCCGACCACCGGCCGCCGATGCCCGCCACCGTCACCTGCCGCACCTCGTCCGCGGTGTCGCCGACGGCCCGGTGGATCCGGACCTGGAGCCGTTCGTCGGTCAGCTCCTCGACCTTGCCCTCGCCCCACTCCACGACGACCACCGAGTCCGGCAGCGAGACGTCGAGGTCCAGGTCCTCCATCTCGTCCAGGCCGCCGCCGAGGCGGTAGGCGTCGACGTGGACGAGCGGCGGGCCGTCACCGAGCGAGGGGTGCACCCGGGCGATCACGAAGGTCGGCGAGGTGACGGCGCCGCGCACCCCGAGCCCTTCGCCGAGCCCGCGGGTCAGCGTGGTCTTGCCCGCGCCCAGCTCCCCGCTGAGCATCACGAGGTCGCCGGCGCGCAGCAGCTTGGCGAGCCGACGGCCCAGCTCCAGCATCTGGCCGGGAGCGTTGACGGTGATCTCGACGGAGGGGCGGTCAGCCGGGCTGTGCGGTGCTGCTGGTGCTTCCATAAGTGCCCACGGTAGTGCCTGCCGGGACCGCTCCGGCCCGGGTCAGCAGGTCGGCGAGCCGGTCGGTGACGACCTCCGGGTGCTCCAGCATCACCAGGTGCCCGGCGTCCGGGACCAGGACGAGTTCCGCCTCGGGCAGCAGGCCGGCGATGGCCTCGCTGTGCTCGCTCGGGGTGACCAGGTCCTGGAGGCCCGCCAGGACGAGCACCGGCATGCCGGCGAAGAGGGGGAGCGCCTCGGTCTTGTCGTGGTCGGTGAAGGCCGGGTAGAACTCGGCCACCACGTCGATCGGCGTGCTCTCGATCATCCGTTCGGCGAACCGGGCGACGGCCGGGTCGATGTCGCGGCCCGCGAACGAGTACCGCTTGATGATCCCGGCGAACAGGTCGGCGGTGGCCCGCCGTCCCTTCTCGACGAGTTCGGCGCGCTGCCCGAGCGCCTTCAGCACGCCCGGGAGCACCCGGCGCACCGCGTTGACGCCGGCCACCGGCAGCCCGAAGTTGACCTCGCCGAGCCGGCCGGAGGAGGTGCCGACGAAGGCGGTGGCGACGACCCGCTCGCGGATCAGCTCGGGGTACTGGGCGGCCAGCGCCATCACGGTCATGCCGCCCATGGAGTGCCCGACCAGCACGATCGGCCCCTCGGGCACGGCGGCGTCGAGGACGGCCTTCAGATCGCGGCCGAGCTGGTCGATGGTCAGCGGCACGGTGTCCTCGAGCTGGTCCACGCCCCGCCCGGAGCGGCCGTGGCTGCGCTGGTCCCAGTGGACGGTGCGCACCACGCCGCGCAGCGCCGCGCGCTGGAAGTGCCAGGAGTCCTGGCTGAGGCAGTAGCCGTGGCTGAAGACGACGGTGACGGGGGCGGGGGCCTTGCGGCCGAACAGCCTGCGGCGGCGCGGGCCGAGGTCGGCGGCGGCCTCCGGGTCGATGTCGTCGACCTCGTAGTACAGCTCGGTGCCGTCGTCGGCGTACGCGGTGCCCGGGGTGCCGCGCAGGGTGCCGTACGGGCCCACCGCGTCGAGCGCGAGCCGGGCCTTTCTGCGTATGTTCCGGCCGACGGTCATCCGTTCGATGGCCACGGTGGCCGCCGCGCCCGCGGCCACCACGCCGATCGCGGCCCCCGCGATACCGGTCGCCCGGCGCCAGCCGCCCGCCCCTGCGGCGGAGGTCACGGCCGCCGCACTGCTCTCGCTCACGTACCGCTCCTCTGGTGCCGTCGGTGTGACGTACTGGTGTTCGGGGTCACGGCGACGGCCGGGTCACGCACCCCCCGGCCGCCCCCGCGCGGATCACCGCGACGCGGGACGCCCCCGGTCCTCCTGCCCGCTCTCCTCGGTCTCCTCGGTCTCCTCGTGGAGATAGACGCGGGGGACGCGGGTTCCGATGCGGGTGACGATCTCGTACGCGATGGTGCCCGCCGCCTGCGCCCAGTCCTCGGCGGTGGGCTCGCCCCCGTCACCGGGCCCGAACAGCACGGCCCGCGACCCGACCTCCGGCTCGTCGCCGCCGAGGTCGACCACGAACTGGTCCATCGCGATCCGGCCCGCGACCGTACGCCACTTGCCGCCGACCAGGACCGGCCCGGTGCCGGAGGCGTGCCGCGGGATGCCGTCGGCGTACCCGACCGGGACCAGGCCGAGGGTGGTCTCGCCGGGGGTGACGTAGTGGTGGCCGTAGCTGATGCCGTGGCCGCCGGGGGCGTGTTTGACCAGGGCGAGCGAGGCGGACAGCGTCATCACGGGCCGCAGCCCGAAGTCGGCCGGGACGCCCAGCTCGGGGGCGGGCGAGATGCCGTAGAGGGCGATCCCGGTGCGCACCAGGTCGAAGTGGCTCTCGGGAATCGTGAGCGCGGCGGGCGAGTTGGCGATGTGCCGCACCTCGGGGCGCGCGCCCCGCTCCTCGGCGTGGGCGGTCATCTCGCGGAACCGGTCGAGCTGCGCGGCGATGGAGGGATGGCCGGGCTCGTCGGCGCAGGCGAAGTGGGACCACAGCCCGGTGATCCGGATCAGCCCCTCGGCCTCGGCGCGCAGCGCCTCGGCGACGAGGCCGGGCCAGTCGGCGGGCTGACAGCCGTTGCGGCCGAGACCGGTGTCGGCCTTCAGCTGCACCCGCGCGGGCCGTCCGGCCGCGCGCGCGGCCGCGCGCACCTCGGCCAGCGCCCACAGGCCGCTCACGGACACGTCCACGTCGGCCTCGACGGCCTCCCGCCACGGCCCGCCCGGCGTCCACAGCCAGCACAGGACGCGCGCCTGCTCCGGCGCGATCCCGGCGGCGCGCAGCGCCAGCGCCTCCTCGGGCGTGGCGGTGCCGAGCCAGGTGGCCCCGGCGGCGACGGCCGCCCGGGCGCACCGGACGGCGCCGTGCCCGTACGCGTCGGACTTGACCACGGCCATCAGGGCCGCGCCCGGCGTCCGTTCGCGCAGGGCCCGCACGTTGGCCCGCAGAGCGGCCAGATCGATCTCGGCGCGGGCGCGCAGCGGGGCCGTCCGCAGGTGTGCTGTCTCGTTCATCGCGCCCCCAGTGTCTCAGAGGGCCGCGCCGGCCCCGCGGCGGCGGGCACGGGGGCGCCCCGCGAGGCCGGGCCACCGGGCCGCGCGACGGCTTCGGGAGAGGGCCACGCCCGTACGGGGACCGGAGTGTCACTCCTGGACGTCACGCCAGGCCGAGGGGATGGCCTCGGCCACGTCGTGGGCGGCGACGGGGGCGGCGTGGGCGGCGAAGCGGCCGGCCAGGCCGTGGAGGTAGGCGGCCGTGCTGCCCGCGTCGCCCGGCGCGAGGCCGGCGGCGAGCAGGGAGCCGGCCAGCCCGGACAGCACGTCGCCGCTGCCGGCGGTGGCGAGCCAGGGGGTGCCGGTGGCGTTGACGCGCACCGGGCCGCCGTCGGGATCGGCGACGAGGGTGGTCGAGCCCTTCAGCAGGACGGTGGCCCGGTAGCGGGCGGCCAGTTCCCGTACGGCGGCGAGCCGGGCGGCCTCGACCTCCTCGCGGGCCACGCCGAGCAGCGCGGCGGCCTCACCGGCGTGCGGGGTCATCAGGGTGGGCGCGGTCCGGGCGCGTACGGCGTCGCGTGCGGCCAGGCGCAGGCCGTCGGCGTCGAGCAGCACGGGCACGTCCGTCTCCAGCACCTCGGCGACGGTGCCGGCGTCGTCCCCGGCGCCCGGCCCCACCACCCACGCCTGCACGCGGCCCGCCTCACGCGGTCCCCGGTCGGACACCAGGGTCTCCGGGAAGCGGGCCAGGACGGCCTCCCCGGCCGGGCCGACGTACCGTACGGCGCCCGCGCCGCCGCGCAGCGCGCCCGAGACGGCGAGCACGGCGGCGCCGGGGTAGCGCGCCGAACCAGCGGCGATGCCGACGACGCCCCGGCGGTACTTGTCGCTCTCGGCGGCCGGGACCGGCAGCAGGGCGGCCACGTCGGCATGCTGCAACGCCTCCAGCTCGGGCGTGGCGGGCAGTTCGGGACCGAGCCCGATGTCGATCAGGCGGACGGTGCCGGCGTGCTCGCGGGCGGGGTCGACGAGCAGGCCGGGCTTGTGGGCGCCGAAGGTGACGGTGAGGTCGGCGCGCACGGCGGCGCCGCGCACCTCACCGCTGTCCGCCTCGACGCCGCTGGGCAGGTCCACGGCGACGACGGCGGCACGGGAGCGCGCGGCGCGTTCGGCGAGGGGGGCGGTGCCGGGGCGCAGCCCGCCCCTGCCGCCGATCCCGACGATGCCGTCCACGACGAGATCGGCCCGGTCGATCGCCGCGCCGGCGGCGTCCCCTGCGGCATCCGGGTGAACGACCGTGCCCCCGGCGCGGCGCAGCGCGGCGAGGCCGCCGGGGTGGGTGTGGTCGCCGGCGAGCAGGACGGCACTCACCCCGGCGCCGCGCCGGGCGAGCCGGGCCCCGGCGTACAGGGCGTCGCCGCCGTTGTCGCCGCTGCCCACCAGGAGCACCACCCGGCGGCCGTAGACGCCTCCGAGCAGATCCGCGCAGGCGGCGGCGAGCCCGGCGGCGGCGCGCTGCATGAGTGCGCCGTCGGGGAGCCTCGCCATCAGCGCGCGCTCTGCTGTCCTGACCGTTTCAACGCTGTACGCGGTACGCATGCGGTCGAGTGTGCCCCGCATCGGCCGGATGCCGCGCGGGAACCGGGCGGGGCCTGGGACCACATCCGGAACGAACGACTCCACTTCCATGTGCGGACCGGCCCCACCGGGGAACCCGGCAGCGGGACACCCCGGAACGGCGCGGCCCGCCGACGACGACGCGGCAGCCTCGGACCCGAAGCGCCCGCGACGGCGGGACGGGACCGAGCGACGGCGACGGGACGGAGAGAAGGGACCCGAACCGATATGAAGGACGAACCGGTCGGGACGGACGAGGCGCGCCCGGCCGAGGCGTCGGACTCCGCCGGCACCGCCGAAGCCGGCGGCGGGTGCGACGGGCCCGACGAGGGCGACGGCCGCGAGGACCGATGGCTGCGGGCACTGGACCTGCTGCTGACGGAGCAGCGCTTCCGCATCGGCCAGTACACGGCCACCCACGCCGTCCCCGCATGTCCCGTCGAACCGTCGGAGCCCTCGGAGCCCTCGGAGGCGGAACGGCGCCGCGGGCCGAGCGCGCCCACCGCCCCCGTGACCGTCCTCGGACCCCTGGTGTGGCAGCTGCTGGACGCGCTGCCGCTGGCCGCGATGGTGGTCCTCCCGGCGCTGGACGAGACGGGCGCGATAGCGGACTTCTGCTACGTGGGGCACAACGTCACCGCACGGCGGTACGCCGAGAGCCACTTTCCGCCCGGCGCGCTCCCGCCGCACACCCGAGCCGTACCGCTGTTCGATCGCTTTCCCAACCTGGCCGACACCCCGGTGCCCTGGATGCTCGCCGAGGCGCACCGCACCCGGCAGCCCCAGGGCCCGGAGCCGGCGGAGTGGTCGCTGTCCGGCCCGGACGGCCGGGCGGTACGGCTGAGCAGCGAGGTGCGCGTCGCGCCGTTCGGGGACCTGCTGCTGGTCACCTGGGAACGCGGCGAGCAGGCCAGCGTCCGGATGGCGGAGGCCGCGCAGAACCTGGCCCGGGTGTGCTGGGCGGAGTGGAACCTGGGCGACGGCACGGTGGAGGCCACGGGCCTGGACAGGGTGCTGGGCCTGGGACCCTCGGACCCCCTGCCCGACCTGCTGGAACTGGGCCGCATGCTGGCGCCGGACAGCCGCGGGGCCCTGTACCGGGCGGTGCACGACGTGGTGCTGCGCGAGCGGGAGATCGTGGACCTCGAACTGCGCATGACCATGCCGCACGAACGCGTCCTGCGCTTCATCGCGGAGCCGGTGCGCCCGCGGCTCGGCCCGGTGTGGACCGTGCGGGCGGTGTGCCGGGACGTGACGTCCGACGTGCGCAGCCGCACGCTGGCCGAGCAGGCGATGCAGGAGGCGCGGGCGCAGCGGGAACGGGCGGACGCGGTGGCGGACGTGGCCGAACGCCTGCGCGACGCGATCGTCCCGCGCTTCCCCGCGGAACTGGGCCGGCACGGCGTGGAGGCGGCGGCGGTCTACCGCCCGGAGGGCCGCGCGGCACGGGTGGGCGGCGACTGGTACAAGACCCGCGTCCTGCCGTCCGGCCAGGTGCTGATCGCGCTCGGCGACGCCCGGGGACACGGCCTCGACGCGATCACCCTGATGGCGAAGCTGCGGTACGCGCTGGCGGGGCTGGCGTTCACCGGCGAGATGGTGGAGCGGCTGACGGGCTGGCTGAACATGGTGGCCTGCGACGACGGCGAGGAGTCCACGGCCACGGCGATCGTCGCCCGCTACCACCCGGACCGCGCGCTGCTGCGCTGGACGTGCGCGGGCCATCCGCTGCCGATCCTGGTCCGCGACCGGGAGGCCCGACTGCTCGACCCGCCGCCGGGCGGCCCCGGCATGCCGCTGGGGGTGTGGCCCGAGGAGACGTACACGGCGGCGGAGACCATGCTCTACCCCGGCGACGTGGTGCTGCTGTACTCGGACGGCCTGATGGAACGCCGCGGCTCGGACCTGGACCGTGACTCGTCACGCCTGGTGCGGGCCGTGCACGAGAGCGCCCGTGACGGCATCCCGCCGGGCAGCGAAGCGCTGGACGCCCACATCCGCCGCCTGGTGGACCGTCTCACGGGCCCGCGCATGCAGGACGACGCCACCATCCTGGCGTTCCGCCTGGTGGGCCGGGACATCGTGGGCTGGTGAGGCCCCGAGGACGCACCCCTCCACGCCCCCGTCACAAGAACACGCCACCGAACCGAGCCGCCCACCCCGTCACCGGACCGAGCAGCCAGCCCTCACCGCCGCCGAACGGCCTCACCCCTCGGCGATGACGACGGCGGAGGCGACACCGGCGTCATGGCTCAGCGAGATGTGCCAGGCCCGCACGCCGAGTTCGGCGGCCCGGGCCGCCACGGACCCCTTCACCCGCAACCGCGGCCGCCCGCTGTCCTCGACGTACACCTCGGCGTCGGTCCACAGCAGTCCGGCCGGAGCGCCGAGGGCTTTGGCGACGGCCTCCTTGGCGGCGAACCGCGCCGCCAGCGAGGCCATGCCCCGCCGCTCCCCGCTGGGCAGCAGCAGCTCGCGCTCCACGAACAGCCGCGTGACCAGCCCGGGCGTCCGTTCCAGCGACGCGGCGAACCGATCGATCTCGGCCACATCGATCCCGACCCCGATGATGCTCATGCCGAGCACCTTACGACCCCCACCGCGCACTTCCTGGAACGCTCGTTCCCGATGCGCCGTTTCAGCCTCCCGGGCACCCCCGGCCAGGCCACCACCCACGACCAGGCCGCCCCCCACCAGCCCCACCGCCCCACTTGAGCGTGGTGGGCTTCGACGACCTGCCGGTCGCCTCACCACACCCACCCGGCAGCCGCTGAGCCGACCCGGCGTGCTCCGGGACGCCGACGCGCACCCCACCTCTCCCCGTGAACACGACTCGCCCGAAGGCAGACCACCCCGGCCCCCGCAACTTCCCCGGCCGCCCCCTCACTCCACCGTCACGGACTTGGCCAGGTTCCGAGGCTGATCCACCTCGTTCCCCCGAGCCGTGGCCAGCTCGCAGGCGAACACCTGCAACGGCACAGTGGCCACCAGCGGCTGCAACAGCACAGGCGTCACCGGAATCCGGATCAGATGATCCGCGTACGCCTCCACCGCCTCGTCCCCCTCCTCCGCGATGACGATCGTCCGAGCCCCCCGGGCCCGGATCTCCTGGATGTTGGACACGATCTTGTCGTGCAGCAACGACCGTCCCCGAGGCGACGGAACGACCACCACCACCGGCAGATCCTCCTCGATCAGAGCGATCGGCCCGTGCTTCAGCTCCCCCGCCGCGAACCCCTCCGCGTGCATGTACGCGAGTTCCTTCAGCTTCAGCGCCCCCTCCAGCGCGACGGGATACCCCACGTGCCGCCCGAGGAACAGCACCGTGTTCTTCCCGGCCAGCGACCGCGCCAGCGCCCGCACCGGCTCCATGGTCCCGAGCACCCGCTCCACCGCCCCGCTGATCTGCGACAGATCCCGGATGACGGCCCGCACCTCGTCCCCCCACTTGGTCCCCCGCACCTGCCCCAGATACAGCGCCACCAGGTAACAGGCCACCAGCTGCGTCAGGAACGCCTTGGTGGAGGCGACCGCCACTTCGGGCCCGGCGTGCGTGTACAGCACCGCGTCCGACTCCCGGGGAATCGTGGAGCCGTTGGTGTTGCAGATGGCCAGCACCTTGGCCCCCTGCTCCCGCGCATGCCGCAGCGCCATCAACGTGTCCATGGTCTCGCCGGACTGGGAGATGGCGACGACCAGCGTCTGCGCGTCCAGGATCGGGTCCCGGTAACGGAACTCGCTGGCGAGTTCGACCTCGCACGGGATCCGGGTCCAGTGCTCGATGGCGTACTTCGCGATCAGCCCCGAGTGGAAGGCCGTGCCGCAGGCGATGATGACGACCTTGTCGATCTCGCGCAGCTCGGGCGCCGAGATGCGGACCTCGTCCAGCGTCAGATTGCCGGCCGCGTCGATGCGGCCCAGCAGCGTGTCGGCGACCGCCTTCGGCTGCTCGGCGATCTCCTTGAGCATGAAGTAGTCGTAGCCGCCCTTCTCGGCGGCCTCCGCGTCCCAGTCCACGTTGTAGGAGCGGACCTCGGCGGGCCGTCCGTCGAACCCGGTGACCGTCACTCCGTCCCGGCGCAGCTCCACCACCTGGTCCTGGCCGAGTTCGATCGCGGACCGGGTGTGGGCGATGAACGCGGCGACGTCCGAGGCGAGGAAGGCCTCGCCCTCGCCGACGCCCACCACCAACGGCGAGTTGCGGCGGGCGCCCACGACCACGTCGGGCTCGTCGGCGTGCACCGCGACCAGCGTGAACGCGCCCTCCAGCCGCCGGCACACCAGCCGCATCGCCTCGGCCAGGTCGGCGCAGGCGGAGAACTCCTCGGCGAGCAGATGCGCGACGACCTCGGTGTCCGTCTCGGAGGACAGCTCGTGGCCGCGTTCGGCCAGTTCGGCGCGGAGCGCGGCGAAGTTCTCGATGATGCCGTTGTGGACGACGGCGACCCGGCCCGCGTTGTCCAGGTGCGGATGGGCGTTGGCGTCCGTGGGTCCGCCGTGGGTGGCCCAGCGGGTGTGGCCGATGCCGGTCGAACCGGTCGGCAGCGGCCGGTCGACCAGCTCCTTCTCCAGGTTGACGAGCTTGCCGGCCCGCTTGGCCGCCGCGAGCCCGCCGTCGGCGAGGACGGCGACGCCGGCCGAGTCGTAGCCCCGGTACTCCAGCCGCTTCAGTCCGGCCATCACGACTTCGAGCGCCGACTGCGACCCCACGTATCCCACGATTCCGCACATGGCACCGCAGCCTACGGCCCGTCAGCCCGCGAAAGTGGCCTCAGCGTGCCCGATATCGGAAATTCCCACCGGGGTACGAACGCCCCGGCGGGAATGTCAGCGACTGAGCCGCGTCACTTCAGCTTGGCGAGCTGCGCGTCCACGAGCTGGCTCGGGAAGGCGAAGTCCTTGCCCGTGGCGGCCGAGGCGAGGTTGACGGCGGGGAAGTAGGCGAGGGTGGCGCCCTTGCGGACGACGACGCCCTTCACCGGGAACTGGTCGCCGTCGGCCTCCATCGTGTAGGTCACGGCCAGCGCCTCGTCGGCGCCCTGCGGCGCGCTGCCGGTGGCGACCTTGACGACCTTGGTCGTATCGCCGGCCACGGTGAAGGAGAAGCCGCCTGCGCAGTCCGCGGCGGACTTCGTCAGGTCCTTCATCGCCTGCTCCGCGTCACCGTCCGAGTAGGAGGCGAGCGTGACGACGGCCTTCGCCCGGTCGAGGCCGGCGACCATGGCGTCCTCGGCGCTCGCGCCGGCCTCGGGCTTCTTCGCGTCCCCCGTCCACGACCGCTTCACGCTCGCCGCGGGCGTGCCGGCGTAGGAGCCGACCTGGAGAAGGGCGAGGGGCGTGCAGGCCGCCTTGTCCGTCTTCACCTTGTCCTGCGCGATGTCGTCCGTGGCGGGCAGCTTGGCGGTGACCTTGCCGCTCTTGACGTCGGCCTGTGTCAGCGCGGCCTTCTCCAGCTCGGCGGCGGACAGCGGCTCGGCGGCGGCCGGCGCGGCGGACGCGGACTTGTCGGCCTGCGCGGTCGTGGCGTCGCCGCCCTTCTTGCCGTCGTCGTCGGAGGACCCGCCGCAGGCGGTGGCGAACAGGGCGAGGGCGGCGGCGGACGCGACCAGACACGTACGGCGGACCAGCGGAGAACTCACTCGGAGGGCTCTTTCTCTTCAGAACACGCAGACCCGCGGAGCGACCCTCCGCGGCGCTTTACCCGCACTTTACGTGTCACCGTCAACTACATGATCACGCCTTCCACCACCCGGTATCCGACCGTGACACCCACGTGATCTCCACAGCCGCCGCACAGCCCGCGCGGCACGCGTGACGCACCCCACCCCCCGCCCCGTTCGAACTCCGTTAACAATGGACTGTGATCTCACCGGTCCCCTCGATGCCCCGGAGCGCCCACCGGTCCAAGCCGGAGGCGACTCCCTACGTCGACCTCACCCGAGCCGAGTGGAGCGCGCTGCGTGACAAGACGCCGCTCCCGCTGACCGCCGAGGAGGTGGAACGGCTGCGCGGCCTGGGCGACGTCATCGACCTCGACGAGGTCCGCGACATCTATCTGCCGCTGTCCCGCCTGCTCAACCTCTACGTCGGCGCCACCGACGAACTGCGCGGCGCACTGAACACCTTCCTCGGCGAGCAGGGCTCCCAGTCGGGCACCCCCTTCGTGATAGGGGTGGCCGGCTCGGTGGCCGTGGGCAAGTCCACCGTCGCCCGGCTGCTCCAGGCGCTGCTGTCCCGCTGGCCCGAGCACCCCCGCGTCGAACTGGTCACCACCGACGGGTTCCTGCTGCCCACCCGGGAGCTGGAGGAGCGCGGGCTGATGTCCCGCAAGGGCTTCCCGGAGTCGTACGACCGCCGGGCGCTGACCCGGTTCGTCGCCGACATCAAGGCCGGCAAGGCGGAGGTCACCGCCCCGGTCTACTCCCACCTCATCTACGACATCGTCCCCGGCGAGAAACTCACCGTGCGCCGCCCGGACATCCTGATCGTGGAGGGACTCAACGTCCTCCAGCCCGCCCTGCCCGGCAAGGACGGCCGCACCCGGGTCGGCCTCGCCGACTACTTCGACTTCAGCGTCTACGTCGACGCGCGCACCGAGGACATCGAGCGCTGGTACCTGAACCGGTTCCGCAAGCTGCGCGACACGGCCTTCCAGGACCCGTCCTCCTACTTCCGCAAGTACACGCAGGTGGCGGAGGAGGAGGCGCTCGACTACGCGCGCACCATGTGGCGCACCATCAACAAGCCCAACCTGGTGGAGAACATCGCGCCCACCCGCGGCCGCGCCACGCTCGTGGTGCGCAAGGGACCCGACCACAAGGTGCAGCGGCTGAGCCTGCGCAAACTCTGACCGGACCGGACCGGACGCCCGGCGGCGTCTACGCTGCCGGGCATGCTGCATCTGCGACTGATCACCCCCGCCGACCGGACCGACGACGTGGTCGCCGCGGTGCGCAAGACCGTCGGCACCGCCCATCTGGTGGTGCTGCCGGGCGCGGCCCGTGACCCGGTCGGGGATGTGGTGATGTGCGACATCGCCCGTGAGGCCGCGGACGAACTCCTCGGCGCACTACGGGCGCTGGGCGTCGACCGGGCCGGTTCGATCGCCGTGGAGAGCATCGGCCTGTCGCTGTCGAAGCGGGCCGACCGGGCCGAGCGGGAGGCCCCGGGCGAGGCCGCGGACGCGGTGCTGTGGGAGGAGCTGACGGAGGCCACCCACGAGGAGTCGACGCTGTCGGTCACCTATCTGGCGTTCATCACGCTGGCCACGATGATCGCCGCCTGCGGTGTGGTGCTGGACAACGCCGTGCTGGTCGTCGGGGCGATGGCGGTGGGCCCGGAGTTCGGTCCGCTGGCCGGCATCGCCACCGCCCTGGTGCGCAAGGCGCCGCGGCTGGCCCTGCGGTCGCTGGTCGCGCTGCTGGCGGGATTCGCGCTGGCGATGGCCGTGACCGCCGGCTTCAGCGTCCTGATGGACGCGCTCGGCCTGTTCAGCAAGGCCCGGCTGGAGGGACCGCGGCCCAACACCGACTTCGTCTACGCGCCCGACGCGTTCTCGTTCGTCGTGGCGGTCCTGGCCGGCACCGCGGGGACGCTCTCGCTGACCTCCGCCAAGTCGGGCGCCCTGGTCGGGGTGGCCATCTCCGTGACGACGGTACCGGCCGCCGCCAACGCGGCCGTCGCCCTCGCCTACGGCGACACCGCGCAGACCTGGGGCTCCACCGCCCAGCTCCTGCTGAACCTGTTCGGCATCGTCCTGGCCGGCACCCTCACCCTGCTGGTCCAGAAGTACCTCTGGTCCAGGCAACGCGACCGCGCCCCGGCGGAGGTCCGCCGGAGCGCGTCCTGAGGGCGCCCGGCCCCGGAGACCGGGCCGCGCCCGGTCAGCCGACTATCCCAGCGCCGACTTCACCGCGTCGGCCAGCCGCCCCGCCACCGAGCGGGCCTGCTCGATGTCCGCGGCCTCGACCATGACGCGCACCAGCGGCTCGGTGCCCGACGGACGCAGCAGCACCCGCCCGGTCCCCCCCAGCTCCCGCTCGGCCTCGGTCACGGCGGCGGCCAGGTCGGCGGAGGTCCTCACCCGCGACTTGTCCACGTCGGGGACGTTGACGAGGACCTGCGGCAGGCGCTCCATCACGGCCGCCAGGTCCCGCAGCGTACGGCCGGACTCGGCGACCCGGGCGGCCAGCAGCAGACCGGTCAGCGTGCCGTCGCCGGTGGTGGCGTGGTCGAGGATGATGACGTGCCCGGACTGCTCGCCGCCGAGGGCGTAGTCCTTGTCCTTCATCTCCTCCAGGACGTACCGGTCGCCCACGGCGGTCTGCACGAGGTGGATGCCCTCGCGCTCCATGGCCAGCTTGAAGCCCAGGTTCGACATCACGGTCGCGACGACGGTGTCGGAGCGCAGTGCGGAACGCTCCCGCATCGCCAGCGCGAGCACGGACAGGATCTGGTCGCCGTCCACCTCCTCGCCGGTGTGGTCCACGGCCAGGCAGCGGTCGGCGTCACCGTCGTGCGCGATGCCCAGGTGGGCGCCGTGCTCGACGACGGCGGCCTTCAGCTTGTCCAGGTGGGTGGAGCCGCAGCCGTCGTTGATGTTGAGGCCGTCCGGCTCGGCGCCGATGGTGACGACCTCCGCCCCGGCCCGCTCGAACGCCGCCGGGGAGACGCGGGCGGCGGCGCCGTGCGCCTCGTCCAGCACGATCTTCAGCCCGTCGAGGCGGTTGGGCAGCGCGTTCAGGAGATGGGCGACGTACGCGTCGAAGCCCTCCTCGTAGTCGCGGACGCGGCCGACGCCCGAACCGGTGGGACGGTCCCAGGGAGCGCCGGTGCGGTGCTCGTCGTAGACCTTCTCGATCCGGTCCTCCAGGTCGTCGGCGAGCTTGTGGCCGCCGCGGGCGAAGAACTTGATGCCGTTGTCGGGCATCGCGTTGTGGCTGGCCGACAGCATCACGCCGAGGTCGGCGCCGAGCGCGCCGGTCAGGTGCGCCACGGCGGGCGTCGGCAGCACGCCGACGCGCAGCACGTCCACGCCCGCGCTCGCCAGGCCCGCCACCACGGCGGCCTCCAGGAACTCACCGGAGGCACGCGGATCCCGGCCGACCACCGCCGTCGGACGGTGGCCCTCGAAGGTGCCCGCCTCGGCCAGTACGTGCGCCGCGGCGACGGAGAGGCCGAGCGCCATCTCGGCGGTCAGGTCCGCGTTGGCGACACCGCGCACGCCGTCCGTGCCGAAGAGTCGTCCCACTTGTCCTCCTGAGAAAGCGTCAGTTCGAGAAGCCGTGCCAGTGTGTCCGTCGTCCTGGCATCCGATCACATCAGCGTGTGAGCACCTTGTGCCGTTATACGCCCAAGTCCTGTGATATACGAACGCCCCGGAGGCACAGTGGCGTGCCGCCGGGGCGTTCGGAGTAGGCCTGTCCGCAGGCAGCTGCTGATTAGCGCTTGCTGTACTGCGGAGCCTTGCGGGCCTTCTTGAGACCGGCCTTCTTGCGCTCGACCGCACGGTCGTCGCGGCGGAGGAAGCCGGCCTTCTTGAGCGGGCCGCGGTTGTTGTCGACGTCGGCCTCGTTCAGGGCGCGGGCGACACCGAGGCGCAGGGCGCCGGCCTGACCCGAGACACCGCCACCGGCGATGCGGGCGACGACGTCGTAACGGCCCTCGAGCTCCAGCACCTTGAAGGGCTCGTTGACTTCCTGCTGGTGCACCTTGTTCGGGAAGTAGTCCTCGAGGGTGCGACCGTTGATCTTCCACTTGCCGGTGCCCGGGACGATCCGGACGCGGGCGATGGCGTTCTTGCGGCGGCCCAGGCCGGCGGCCGGCTGCGGCTCGCCGAAGCGGGAGGCCAGGGACTCCGAGGTGTACTCGCCCTCGACGGGGACCTCGGACTCGGTGGTGTAGCTGTCGATGTCAAGCTCTTCGAGCGGCTGCTCGGCAGTGGTCTCGGCCACGATTCTCCTCAGATTCTCTTCAGTCTTAGGGGGTGGCCGGACTTACTGCGCGACCTGGGTGATCTCGAACGGCACCGGCTGCTGGGCGCCGTGCGGGTGCTGGTCACCCTTGTAGACCTTCAGCTTCGAGAGCATCTGACGGCCCAGGGAGTTCTTGGGGAGCATGCCCTTGACGGCCTTCTCGATGGCCTTCTCGGGGTTGTTCGCGAGCAGGTCGTCGTAGCGGACGGACCGCAGACCGCCCGGGTAGCCGGAGTGGCGGTACGCCATCTTCTGGGTCCGCTTGTTGCCGGACAG
Source organism: Streptomyces sp. NPDC093260 (assembly GCF_040683715.1). Taxonomy (NCBI): domain Bacteria; kingdom Bacillati; phylum Actinomycetota; class Actinomycetes; order Kitasatosporales; family Streptomycetaceae; genus Streptomyces; species Streptomyces sp. NPDC093260. Next base: position 105,288 of record NZ_JBFBEK010000007.1, on the reverse strand, counting down.
GTGCACCTTGTCGGCGTTGATGATGATGACGAAGTCACCAGCGTCGACGTGCGGCGCGTAGATCGGCTTGTGCTTGCCCCGCAGAAGGGTGGCAGCGGTGGACGCCAGGCGGCCGAGGACGACGTCCTGGGCGTCGATGACGTGCCACTGGCGCGTGATGTCGCCGGGCTTGGGGCTGTACGTACGCACGGTTCGTAGCCTTCGCTTCTTCAGTGAATGGTCCTGACAAGGTCACCGAAGACGATCACGACAGCCCTGACCGCACAGCGGTGACGCAAACCGCGTGCTGGTCGCTGGTCATCGGCCCGGTGGACCGGTGTAAGGGCCGGGTCCGTGAGAAGAGCCAAGCCAATACACAACGAACATGCAGAGTACCTGCGCGGCCCTCCGGGGGTCAAAACGGGGTTGCCGGCGCGGTCCCCTGCGTGTTCCGCACCCAGTGTACGGGGCGCCGCGTCCCGAAGGCCCCACCCCATACCCGCCGCAATCGTCCTGAACGCCCCCGAGCCCTTGTCCCGCCTGCCTCGCGGGGCGGGGAGCCCACCCGGACGGCGTCTAAGATGCGCCCCATGAGTTTTGGGCAGGGGGGCTCGCAGTCCCAGTGGGATCCCTGGAAACCGCACTCCCAGCAGCCGTGGAACGGCGGCGGCGGTGACGGGACTCCGGACTGGGCCGCGCTGGCCGAAGCGTCGGAGAGCCGGAACAAGCGGCGCCGACTGCTGTTCGTCGGCGGCGGTGTGCTGGCCACGGTCGCCGTCGGCGCGGCCGTCGCCATGGCCGTGATGTCCGCCGGCGGGGACGACGACGCCCGCGGCGGCCCGGCCCAGCCGTCCGCGTCGGCGAGCGGCTCGGCCGCGCCCTCCTTCGCGCCCACCACCGCGCCGCCCCCGCTGGACCCGAAGGACTTCATAGCCAGCGCCAAGAAGGACACCGCCCCGCTCAGCGCGGACACCCTCTTCCCCGGCGCGCAGCTGACCATGACGGGCAACGTGTACAAGAAGGGCCCCACGGCCGACACGAAGAACTGCGCCTCGGCCGCGCAGGGCACCCTCGCCAAGATCCTCACCGACAACGGCTGCAGCCGTCTGCTCCGCGCCACCTACACCAAGGACGGCGTCGCGGCGACCGTCGGCGTCGCCGTCTTCGACACCGAGGCGCAGGCCACCAAGGCCAAGGGCCAGGCCGACAAGAAGAGCATCGTCCGGCCGCTGACCGGCGGCGGTGTCAAGGCGTTCTGCAACGGCGCGGTCTGCCGCTCCACCACCAACTCCTACGGCCGCTACGCCTACTTCACCATCAGCGGCTTCCCCGGCGGCAAGGACGTCACCACCAAGGACACCTCGGTCTTCCGCACCGGCGACGACCTCGCCGCCTTCGCCTTCGGCCAGATCCGCCGCCGCGGCGAGGCCCAGGCCTCGGCTGCGGCGAGCCAGTAGCCCCGGGCCCGCAGGTCACCCCGCGCGGTCCTACGACCGTGCGGGCGGACCCGGCGGCGCCGCCGGGCTCCCCAGCGCCCGGAACCACCAGCCCGCCGCGCGCCAGCGGTCCGCGTCCAGGGCGCCCCGGCCGTCCACCACGCGCGGGCACCGGACCAGGGCGGCCGCCCGGCGGGGGTCCAGGTCGCGGAACTGGGACCACTCGGTCAGGTGCAGCACCAGCTCGGCCCCACGCAGGGCCTCCTCCACCGAGAGGGCGTAGCCGAGCAGCGGGAACGCCTTGCGGGCGTTGTCCATCGCCTCGGGGTCGTAGACCGTCACGTCCGCGCCGTCCAGGTCCAGCCGGGCGGCCACGTTCAGCGCGGGCGAGTCGCGGATGTCGTCCGAGTCCGGTTTGAAGGCCGCGCCCAGGACCGCCACCCGCGCCCCGAGGACGCTCCCGCCGCACGCCTCCCGGGCCAGGGCGATCACCCGGTCCCGCCGCCGCATGTTGATCGCGTCCACCTCGCGCAGGAACCCCAGGTCCACGCCCAGTTCGGCGGCGCGGTGCGCGAAGGCGCGGATGTCCTTGGGCAGGCACCCGCCGCCGAACCCCACCCCGGCCCGCAGGAACGCCCGCCCGATCCGCTCGTCGTACCCCAGCGCCTCCGACAGCCGCCGCACGTCGCCGCCGGTCGCCTCGCACACCTCGGCCATCGCGTTGATGAAGGAGATCTTGGTGGCCAGGAAGGAGTTCGCGGCCGTCTTGACCAGCTCGGCGGTGGCGAAGTCGGTGACGACCAGCGGCGTCCCCGCGGCCAGCACGTCCCCGTACACCCGGCGCAGCAGCCGCTCGGCGCGCGCCGTGCGCACCCCGAACACCAGCCGGTCCGGCGCCAGCGTGTCCGCGACGGCGAAGCCCTCCCGCAGGAACTCGGGATTCCAGGCGATCTCCACCCGGTGCTCGCCGGCGAGCCGCGCCGCGGTGCCGACCGGCACGGTCGACTTGCCGACCAGCAGGGCCCCCTTGCGCGCGTGCCGGGCGATGGCCGCGAAGGCGCTCTCGACATACGTGAGGTCCGCGCCCTCGCCGTCCCGCCGCTGCGGGGTGCCCACGCACACGAAGTGCACCTGCCCGAAGGCCCCCGCCTCCTCGTAGGAGCCGGTGAACCGCAGCCGCCCGCTCGCCGTGTGCCGGGCGACCAGCTCCGCCAGCCGCGGCTCGTGGAACGGCGCCCGTCCCGCCCGCAGCGCGGCGACCTTGCCCGCGTCGCTGTCCACGCCGAGCACCTCGTGCCCCAGCTCCGCCATGCAGGCGGCGTGCGTGGCACCGAGGTACCCGGTGCCGATGACGGTGAGCCGCATGGTTCAGCCCCTCTCGCCGTACGTCCCTGCCGAGCCGTACGGCGCGCAGGTGCAGCGGCGAGTTCCCCGCCGGACCGCACCCGTACCGTCACCGACGGTGACCGGCGGGCCTCAGCAGCAGCCGGCCGTCGGCAGCGACCGCTTGTTGCGGGCCTCGCGGCTGCGCGCGGCCAGCAGCTCGTCGGCCGGGTAGCCGACCTCCTCCAGCGTCAGCCCGTGCGGCCGTACGACGTGCACGGCGGAGTCCCGCACGCCCGCCGCCAGCACCTTCCCAGGCCAGTCCGGTGTGCGGTGGCCGTCGCCCACGAACAGCAGCGCGCCGATCAGCGAGCGCACCATGTTGTGGCAGAAGGCGTCCGCGCGCACGGTGGCCGTGACGATGCCGTCGGCGCCGCGCCGAAGGCTCAGCTCCTGGAGGGTGCGGATGGTGGTCGCGCCCTCGCGCTTCTTGCAGTACGCGGCGAAGTCGTGCTCGCCGAGCAGGTGCCGGGCGGCCTCGTTCATGGCGTCCACGTCGAGCGGCCAGTCGTGCCACAGGACGTGCCCGCGCAGCAGCGGGTCCACGCCGCCCGGGTTGTCGGTGACCCGGTAGGCGTAGCGGCGCCAGACGGCGGAGAACCGGGCGTTGAAGCCGCTGGGGGCGGGCCGCAGCGCCCACACCCGCACATCGCGCGGCAGCCGGCCGGCGAGCCGCTTCAGCAGCTTCTCGTGGTGCTCGCGCCACACCTGCTCGGGCAGGTCCACATGGGCCACCTGCCCCCGCGCGTGCACCCCGGCGTCGGTCCGCCCGGCGACGGTCAGCTCGTACGTCTGCGGGGACCGCGTGACCGTGCGCAGCGCGTCCTCGATCTCCCCCTGTACGGTCCGCTTCCCGCCGGCCTGCTTGGCCCAGCCGTGGAAGCCGGAACCGTCGTAGGACAGATCGAGACGGACACGGACATGACCGGGCTGTACTTCGTCACTCACACACAGATCCTCTCAGGTACAGGAAAGCGGGCCCGCCCCCCGAAGGGAACGGGCCCGCCAACACCCTCAAGGGGCGCGGGGATCCGCGCGACCGGCCACGACGGAGCCGCAGCCGCCGGCCGGCGGTCCCCGGAAGAACGCTTACGCGTCCTTCGACTCCTCGGCGGGAGCCTCAGCGGCCTCGGTGGCCTCGGCCTGCTCGGCCTTGGCCTCGTCGGCCTCCTTGACCGCGCGCTTGGTGGCGGCCTCGGCCTCACCCACGGCGTTCTGCTGCACCGTCAGCGCCTCGACCAGCTCGATGACGGCCATGGGCGCGTTGTCGCCACGGCGGTTGCCGACCTTGGTGATGCGGGTGTAGCCACCGGGACGGTTCTCGTACCGCGGGCCGATCTCGGTGAAGAGCGTGTGGACGATGCCCTTGTCCGTGATGACCTGGAGCACCTGACGGCGGTTGTGAAGGTCGCCCTTCTTCGCCTTGGTGATCAGACGCTCGGCGTAGGGACGCAGACGGCGCGCCTTCGCCTCGGTGGTGGTGATGCGGCCGTGCTCGAAGAGCGACTTCGCGAGGTTCGCGAGGAGCAGCTTCTCGTGCGCGGCACTGCCGCCCAGACGGGCACCCTTGGTGGGCTTCGGCATGGTTCTTCTCCTGTGTGTCTGCCCCGGCCGTATCAGGTACCGAGGTCAGTATCCGAGCAGGCGGTCGCCTGTCGGAGATCCGGGGTTCTTCTCGACTCCGGAAGGTCCCGCGCCCCAGAGGGGCGCGGGGCGGTGCCGGTATGCGACTCCGTCGCGTGGGCGCGACCAGCCACAGCGGACCGGCGGCCGCGTCAGTACTGCTCGGTCTCCACGAAACCGGCGTCGGCGTCGTCGTCGGCGCCGAACGCGTCGGCCGCGGCGGTCGGGTCGAACCCGGGAGGCGAGTCCTTGAGCGCGAGGCCCATACCCGCCAGCTTCGCCTTGACCTCGTCGATCGACTTCGCACCGAAGTTGCGGATGTCGAGCAGGTCGGCCTCGGACCGGGCGACGAGCTCACCCACGGAGTGGATGCCCTCGCGCTTGAGGCAGTTGTACGACCGAACGGTGAGCTCCAGCTCCTCGATCGGCAGCGCCAGGTCGGCGGCCAGGGCGGCGTCCGTCGGGGACGGGCCCATGTCGATGCCCTCGGCGTCGATGTTCAGCTCGCGGGCGAGACCGAACAGCTCGACCAGCGTCTTGCCGGCGGAGGCCATGGCGTCACGCGGACGCATCGCCTGCTTGGTCTCGACGTCGACGATCAGCTTGTCGAAGTCGGTGCGCTGCTCGACACGCGTGGCCTCGACCTTGTACGTGACCTTGAGCACCGGCGAGTAGATGGAGTCGACCGGGATGCGGCCGATCTCCTGGCCCACCTGCTTGTTCTGCACGGCGGAGACGTAGCCGCGACCGCGCTCGACGGTCAGCTCCATCTCCAGCTTGCCCTTGCCGTTGAGCGTGGCGAGGACGAGGTCGGGGTTGTGCACCTCGACACCGGCCGGGGGCGCGATGTCGGCGGCGGTGACCAGACCCGGGCCCTGCTTGCGCAGGTACATCACGACCGGCTCGTCGTGCTCCGAGGAGACGACCAGCTGCTTGATGTTCAGGATCAGGTCGGTGACGTCCTCCTTGACGCCCGGCACGGTGGTGAACTCGTGCAGGACACCGTCGATGCGGATGGACGTGACCGCCGCACCCGGGATCGAGGAGAGGAGCGTACGGCGCAGGGAGTTGCCGAGGGTGTAGCCGAAGCCCGGCTCCAGCGGCTCGATGACGAACCGGGAGCGGAACTCGTCGACGACCTCTTCGGTCAACGAGGGTCGCTGAGCGATCAGCATCTGTGGATCAGATCCTTCTTTCGTGGACGCCCGCTATTTGACGTCCGACGGAACCGCGCCCGAGGGAGCGCGGGTACTGCAAGAGTACGGGCGGCACGCCCCGAAGGAGCCGTACCGCCCGACAGGCCTTGCGAAGCGACGTCAGACGCGACGACGCTTCGGCGGGCGGCAGCCGTGCTGCGAGATGGTGGGGGACGACCCCCACACCCCCAGCCGGAGACCGGACCGCCGAGACACCGACGTCAGACGCGACGACGCTTCGGCGGGCGGCAGCCGTGCTGCGAGATAGTGGGGGACGACCCCCACACCCCCAGCCGGAGACCGGACCGCCGAGACACCGACGTCAGACGCGACGACGCTTCGGCGGGCGGCAGCCGTTGTGCGGGGTCGGGGTGACGTCCTGGATGGAGCCGACCTCGAGACCGGTCGCCTGGAGCGAACGGATCGCGGTCTCACGACCGGAACCCGGACCCTTCACGAACACGTCGACCTTGCGCATGCCGTGCTCCTGGGCGCGGCGGGCGGCCGACTCGGCGGCCATCTGCGCGGCGAACGGCGTGGACTTCCGGGAGCCCTTGAAGCCGACGTGGCCGGCGGAGGCCCAGGAGATCACGTTGCCGCTCGGGTCGGTGATCGAAACGATGGTGTTGTTGAACGTGCTCTTGATGTGCGCGTGGCCGTGAGCGACGTTCTTCTTTTCCTTGCGGCGCACCTTCTTGGCAGCGCCCTGACGTCCCTTGGGGGGCATGTCTTCTCCTACGGGAGGTGGTCGGTCCTACAGCGAAGACCGCTGGACGGCGAGTCCGCTGCGGACTACTTCTTGCCCGGCTTCTTCTTGCCGGCGATGGCGCGACGCGGGCCCTTGCGGGTACGGGCGTTCGTGCTGGTGCGCTGACCGCGGACGGGCAGACCGCGGCGGTGCCGCAGACCCTGGTAGCAGCCGATCTCGACCTTGCGGCGGATGTCGGCCTGGATCTCGCGACGGAGGTCACCCTCGGTCTTGATGTTGTTGTCGACGTACTCGCGGATCGCGACGAGCTGCTCTTCGGTCAGGTCGCGGACGCGGGTGTTCGGGTCGATGCCCGTGGCGTCCAGCGTCTGCTGGGACAGGGTCCGGCCGATGCCGAACACGTAGGTGAGGGCGACTTCCACGCGCTTTTCGCGCGGGATGTCAACACCGGAAACGCGTGCCATTCAATGGCTCCAGTTGATCTTCGGAGGTCTTCCACAGGACCGGCTCCCGGCCGCCGTACGAGGTACGAACCGGGTCCCCGGCCTCCGAACCGGGGGTGTCGAACAGCAGTGCATGCCGCTCGGGACCTGCGTATGAACATGTTCAGCTCGCGTCGCGCGAAACTCTGCGATAGAGGTGCAGAGGGTGCGGTCGGTCGTGCGTCAGCCCTGGCGCTGCTTGTGGCGCGGGTTCTCGCAGATGACCATGACCCGGCCGTGACGGCGGATCACCCTGCACTTGTCGCAGATCTTCTTGACGCTCGGCTTGACCTTCATTGGGTGAGGTTCTCCGGGTCAGTTGCCGGCGACCCCGCGGTAGGACACGGGGCCTGGGCAAGATCTACTTGTACCGGTAGACGATCCGGCCACGCGTCAGGTCGTACGGAGACAGCTCCACCACGACCCGGTCGTCAGGGAGGATGCGGATGTAGTGCATACGCATCTTGCCGCTGATGTGTGCCAGGACCTGGTGGCCGTTCTGGAGCTCGACCTTGAACATGGCGTTCGGCAGAGACTCGACGACAGTGCCCTCGATCTCGATGGCACCTTGCTTCTTGGCCACGCTTCGCCCTTCGAATCGACTACCTTGATCGACTCTCCTGCTTCCCTTACGGGCGCATGCGGACATGCGGGTGCACGAGAGCCGACGAGTCAGTCTACGTCAGCGCACCCGGAAACACGAATCGGGAAAGCCTGCCCAGGCCGGAGATCGTTATGCCGGCGGGCCGGGAACGGCCGTGCCGCCGTGTTCGGCGAACTCGGCCCCGCCACCGGCTTCCGGCCGGCGGCTGCTAGCGGGCCGATCGTCAGGCGAGCGGGTCCGGCGCCGCGCTGATGCCGTGCTCCGCGAGCTTGGCCCTGCCGCCGTCCGGGGCGGTCAGGACCAGCGGGCCCTGCTCGGTCAGGGCGACTGAGTGCTCCCAGTGGGAGGACCAGGTGCCGTCGGTGGTGATGACCGTCCACTCGTCCTCCAGCACCCGCGTCTTCGGGGTGCCGAGGGAGACCATGGGCTCGATGGCCAGGCAGAAGCCGGGGACCAGCTTGGGGCCCTTGCCGCGCCGGCGGTCGACGTAGTTCAGCAGGTGCGGGTCCATGTGCATCTCGGTGCCGATGCCGTGGCCGCCGTAGTCCTCGATGATGCCGTAGCGGCCGCCGCCGGGCTTGGGCTGACGGCGGATGTACGTCTCGATCGCGCGGGAGATGTCCATCAGCCGGTTGCCCAGTCTCATGGCGGCGATGCCGGCCCACATCGACTCCTCGGTCACCCGGGACAGCTCGACCAGCTCCGGGGAGTGACCCGAACCGACGAAGGCGGTGTACGCCGCGTCGCCGTGCCAGCCGTCCACGATCGCGCCGCAGTCGATGGAGATCACGTCGCCGTCCTTGAGGACGACGTCGTCGGAGGGGATGCCGTGGACGACGACCTCGTTCACCGAGGTGCAGATGGTGGCCGGGAAGCCGCCGTAGCCGAGGAAGTTCGGCTTGGCGCCGTGCTCGGCGAGCACCTTGCGGGCCACCTGGTCCAGGTCCTTGGTGGTCGCCCCGGGCACGGCCGCCTCCCGGGTGGCCGCGTGGATCGCGGCGACGACCAGCCCCGCCGCACGCATCTTGGCGATCTGCTCGGGGGTCTTGATCTGCACCATGAGGACGGGGGCCTTTCTGGGACCGGAAGCGGGGTCGGCTACTACAACGATACGGGGACGCCCGGCGCCCCGTGGGCGGGTGCGCCCCGCCCACAGCTCAGCCGCGGCCCCTCGGGGGGAACCGCGGCTGCAGCCGGCGTACTACGGGTTACTGGGTGGCGTCCTCGCGCTTGAGCGCCTCCAGGGCGCGCCGGGTGATCTCGTCCACCGGGCCGAGCGCGGAGATCGTGACGACCAGGCCCTGGGCCTTGTAGTAGTCGATGATCGGCTCGGTCTGCGAGTGGTAGACCTCCAGCCGCTTGCGGACCGTGTCCTCGTGGTCGTCGTCGCGCTGGTACAGCTCGCCGCCGCAGACGTCGCAGACGCCCTCCTGCTTCGGCTTGCTGTACGTCACGTGGAAGACGTGACTGGAGTCGTTGCGGCAGATGCGCCGGCCGGCGATCCGCTTGACGACCTCGTCCTCGGGGACCTCCAGGTCCAGCACCGCGTCCAGCGTGATGCCCTCGCCGCTCAGCAGCTCGTCCAGCGCCTCGGCCTGCGAGACGTTGCGCGGGAAGCCGTCCAGCAGGAAGCCGCCCTCGGCGTCCGGCTGCTCCATGCGGTCCTTCGCCATGGCGATGGTGACCTCGTCGGGTACGAGCTCGCCGGCGTCCATGTAGGACTTCGCCAGCTTGCCCAGCTCCGTCTGCCCGCTGATGTTCGCGCGGAACAGGTCGCCCGTGGAGATGTGGGGGATCGACAGCTTCTCGGCAAGGCGTACGGCCTGCGTTCCCTTACCGGCGCCCGGCGGCCCGACGAGGACGATTCGCATCAGCGGAGGAACCCTTCGTAATTGCGCTGCTGGAGCTGGCTCTCGATCTGCTTCACCGTCTCCAGGCCGACACCCACGATGATCAGGATGCTCGTCCCGCCGAACGGGAAGTTCTGGCTTGCCCCGAAGCCAACCAACGCCATCGTCGGTACGAGAGCGATCAGACCCAGGTACAGCGAACCCGGCCAGGTGATCCGGTTGAGCACGTACGAGAGGTACTCAGCGGTCGGCCGGCCAGCCCGGATGCCCGGGATGAAGCCACCATACTTCTTCATGTTGTCCGCGACTTCCTCGGGGTTGAAGGAGATCGCCACGTAGAAGAACGCGAAGAACACGATGAGCAAGAAGTACAGAGTGATGTAAATCGGGTGATCACCCTTGGTCAGGTTCTGGGTGACCCACGTCTTCCAGCCGGCGTTGCCCCCCGCGAACTGCGCGACCAGGGCCGGGATGTAGAGCAGCGACGAGGCGAAGATGACGGGAATCACACCCGCCTGGTTCACCTTGAGCGGGATGTACGTGGACGTGCCGCCGTAGGACCGGCGGCCGATCATGCGCTTGGCGTACTGCACCGGGATGCGGCGCTGGGCCTGCTCCACGAAGACGACCAGACCGACCATGACCAGGCCGACCAGGATGACGGTGCCGAACTCGATCCAGCCGCCGGCCAGCTTGCCGGACTTCTTGATCGCCCACAGCGCGGACGGGAAGGTGGCGGCGATCGAGATGAACATCAGGATCGACATGCCGTTGCCGATGCCGCGGTCGGTGACCAGCTCGCCGAGCCACATGACGACGGCCGTGCCGGCGGTCATGCAGATGACCATCGTGATGGTCGTGAAGATCGCCCGGTCCGGGACGATGTTGCCGGCGACCGAGCAGCCGTTGAACAGGGCGCCGCTGCGGGCGGTGGCCACCAGGCCGGTGCCCTGGAGGATCGCTAGCGCCACCGTCAGGTACCGGGTGTACTGGGTGATCTTCGCGGTGCCGGCCTGGCCCTCCTTCTTGAGGGCTTCCAGGCGCGGGATCACGACGGTCAGCAGCTGGAGGATGATGCTCGCCGTGATGTACGGCATGATCCCCAGCGCGAAGACGGTGATCTGCAGAAGCGCGCCGCCGCTGAACATGTTGACGAGACCGAAGAGACCCTGGTTGCCGGAGGCCTCGGTCACGCACTGCTGGACGGCCTTGTAGTTGACGCCCGGGATCGGGATGTGGGTACCGACGCGGTACACCACGATGATGCCGAGCGTGAAGAGCAGCTTCTTGCGCAGGTCGGGCGTCCTGAACGCCCGGGCGAAGCCGGTGAGCACGGTGCCTCCTGCGACCCCCGCGCAAGTGCGTCAGGGTGACGGGTCTTGAGGTTCGACGAAAAAGAACAGTGCAGGCCACCTTACCGGCGACCATGCCCCCCATGGAACGACCAACCGGGGATACCTCATTGTGAGGCATCCCCGGTCGGGTTCGTCTACGTCATCGAGACGCCTGAGGGAATCAGACGAGCTCGGTGACGGTGCCGCCGGCGGCGGTGATCTTCTCCTTGGCGGAGCCGGAGACGGCGTCGACCGTCACCTGCAGCGCCACGGAGACCTCGCCCTGGCCCAGGACCTTGACCAGGCTGTTCTTGCGAACGGCGCCCTTGGCCACCAGGTCCTCGACGGTGACCTCGCCACCCTCGGGGTACAGCGCGGTCAGCTTGTCGAGGTTCACGACCTGGTACTCGGTCTTGAACGGGTTCTTGAAGCCCTTCAGCTTCGGGAGGCGCATGTGGAGCGGCATCTGGCCACCCTCGAAGCGCTCCGGAACCTGGTAACGGGCCTTCGTGCCCTTCGTACCACGACCGGCCGTCTTACCCTTCGACGCCTCACCACGACCCACACGGGTCTTGGCGGTCTTGGCGCCCGGGGCGGGACGGAGGTTGTGGATCTTGAGCGGGTTCTGCTCCGCCATGATCAGTCGACCTCCTCGACCGTCACGAGGTGGCGGACGGTGTGCACCATGCCGCGGAACTCGGGGCGGTCCTCCTTGACGACCACGTCACCCAGGCGCTTGAGGCCCAGGGAACGCAGGGTGTCGCGGTGGTTCTGCTTGCTGCCGATGTAGGACTTCGTCTGCGTGATCTTGAGCTGCGCCATGATTACGCACCCGCCCCGGCACGCGCACGCAGGAGAGCCGCGGGGGCGACGTCCTCGAGGGGCAGACCGCGGCGGGCCGCGATCTCCTCGGGACGCTGCAGGCCCTTGAGGGCCGCCACGGTGGCGTGCACGATGTTGATGGCGTTGTCGGAGCCGAGCGACTTCGACAGCACGTCGTGGATGCCGGCGCACTCGAGCACGGCGCGCACCGGACCACCGGCGATAACGCCGGTACCGGGGGACGCGGGCTTGAGCAGCACGACGCCGGCAGCCTTCTCACCCTGGATCGGGTGCGGGATGGTGCCCTGGATGCGGGGGACCTTGAAGAAGTGCTTCTTGGCCTCCTCAACGCCCTTGGCGATGGCGGCCGGCACCTCCTTGGCCTTGCCGTATCCGACACCCACGGTGCCGTCACCGTCGCCCACCACGACCAGCGCGGTGAAGCTGAAGCGACGACCACCCTTCACAACCTTGGCGACGCGGTTGATCGCGACGACGCGCTCAACGTACGCGGTCTTCTCGGCGGCAGCTGCGCCGCCGTCACGGCCCTTCCGGTCCCGCCGCTCGCCGCCACCGGCACCGCCACCGCGGCGCTGGGGTCCAGCCATTGGAATTACCTCTCTCTGTCTCCGCTAGCTACGGAACCGACTCAGAACTTGAGTCCGGCTTCGCGGGCGGCGTCCGCCAGGGCGGCGATGCGCCCGGCGTACTGGTTGCCACCACGGTCGAACACGACGGCCTCGACACCGGCGGCCTTGGCGCGCTCGGCGACCAGGGCGCCGACCTGCTTGGCCTGCGCGGACTTGTCGCCCTCGCCGCCGCGGATCGACGTGTCCAGGGTGGACGCCGACGCCAGGGTGTGGCCCTTCAGGTCGTCGATCACCTGCGCCACGATGTGGCGGTTCGAGCGGGTCACGACCAGACGGGGGCGCTCCGCCGTACCGGAGATCCGCTTGCGGATCCGGATGTGACGGCGCTTGATCGCGGCGCGCTTGTAGGCGTCGCCCTTGAGGATCTTCTGCCCGTATGCCATGGCTTACTTACCCGCCTTTCCGACCTTGCGGCGGATGACTTCGCCCTCGTACTTGACGCCCTTGGCCTTGTACGGGTCGGGCTTGCGCAGCTTGCGGATGTTGGCCGCAACCTCGCCGACCTTCTGCTTGTCGATGCCCTCGACCGAGAAGCGGGTGGGGGCCTCCACCTTGAAGGTGATGCCCTCGGGCGCCTCGACGGTGATCGGGTGGCTGTAGCCCAGCGCGAACTCGAGGTTCGAGCCCTTGGCCGTCACGCGGTAACCGACACCGCTGATCTCGAGCTTCTTCACGTAACCCTGGGTCACGCCGGTGATCATGTTCGCCACCAGCGTGCGGGACAGGCCGTGCAGGGCCTTGTTCTGACGCTCGTCGTTCGGGCGGGTGACGTTCAGAACGCCGTCCTCACCCTTGACGATCTCGATCGGCGCGGCGACGGTGTGGGTCAGTTCGCCCTTGGGGCCCTTGACCTTGACCGTGCGGCCGTCGATGGTGACGTCCACGCCGGCGGGAACCGTGATGGGGAGCTTGCCAATACGCGACATAGCTGTTTCCTCCGTTCCCTTCCGTTACCAGACGTAGGCGAGGACTTCCCCACCCACGCCCTTCTTGCCGGCCTGCTTGTCGGTGAGGAGCCCGTGCGACGTGGAGATGATCGCCACGCCGAGGCCGCCGAGCACCTTCGGCAGGTTGGTGGACTTCGCGTAGACCCGGAGACCGGGCTTCGAGATCCGCTTGATGCCCGCGATGGAGCGCTCACGGTTCGGGCCGTACTTCAGCTCGAGGACGAGGTTCTTGCCGACCTCGGCGTCCTCGGTCTTCCAGCCGGTGATGAAGCCCTCCTGCTGGAGGATCTCCGCGATGTGCGACTTGATCTTCGAGTGCGGCATGGTCACGGTGTCGTGGTATGCCGAGTTCGCGTTCCGCAGACGCGTGAGCATGTCTGCGATCGGATCAGTCATGGTCATGAATTGGCCTTCGGCCTCTCTCGCCGGGGTTTCCTGGTGCGCCATCCCTCTCCCCGATCCGAGACGGGACGGGTGCGGCGCGGTGGACCTACGGCGTAGTAAGTCGTTTAGGGCGCGGCAGGCGCCCAACCCCACAAGCCTAAGGCATGGGGGATGGGCCGCCTGCCGACCCCGGTTGCTTACCGAGAGTCCTGATTCAACCCAAGTGGGTTGTTACCAGGAGCTCTTGGTCACGCCCGGCAGCTCGCCACGGTGAGCCATCTCACGAAGGCACACGCGGCACAGGCCGAACTTGCGGTACACGGAGTGCGGACGGCCGCAGCGCTGGCAGCGGGTGTAGCCGCGCACACCGAACTTGGGCTTGCGAGCAGCCTTCGCGATGAGAGCCTTCTTCGCCATCTCGCTCACGCCTCCTTGAACGGGAAGCCGAGGTGACGGAGAAGGGCACGGCCCTCTTCGTCGTTGGTCGCCGTGGTGACCACGGTGATGTCCATACCCCGGACACGGTCGATCTTGTCCTGGTCGATCTCGTGGAACATGACCTGCTCCGTGAGACCGAAGGTGTAGTTGCCACGGCCGTCGAACTGCTTGGGGGACAGGCCGCGGAAGTCGCGGATGCGCGGGAGCGCCAGCGACAGGGTGCGGTCCAGGAACTCCCACATGCGGTCGCCACGGAGCGTGACGTGGGCACCGATCGGCTGACCCTCACGCAGCTTGAACTGCGCGATGGACTTACGGGCCTTGGTGACCGCCGGCTTCTGGCCGGTGATCGTGGTGAGGTCGCGGATGGCGCCCTCGATCAGCTTGGAGTCGCGGGCGGCGTCGCCCACACCCATGTTGACCACGATCTTGACGAGGCCCGGGATCTGCATGACGTTCTCGTACTTGAACTCGTCACGCAGCTTGGGGGCGATCTCGTCGCGGTACTTCTGCTTCAGACGCGGGGCAGTGGTGGTAGCCATCAGATGTCCTCACCCGTCCGCTTGGCAACGCGGATCTTGTTGCCGTTCTCGTCGAAGCGGTAACCGACGCGCGTGACGACCTTGTTGCCGTCCTTCTCCACGACCAGCTGGACGTTGGAGACGTGGATCGGGGCCTCGGTGGTCACGATGCCGCCGGCCTGGGAACCGCTGGCGGTCGGGCCGGCCTTGGTGTGCTTCTTGACCCGGTTGACACCCTCGACCAGGACGCGGTCCTCGCGGGGGTAGGCCGCGATGACCTTGCCCTGCTTGCCCTTGTCCTTACCGGTGATGACCTGGACCAGGTCGCCCTTCTTGATCTTCATGCTCACAGCACCTCCGGCGCGAGGGAGATGATCTTCATGAACTTCTTCTCGCGCAGCTCACGGCCCACGGGGCCGAAGATACGGGTGCCGCGAGGGTCGCCGTCGTTCTTCAGAATGACGGCGGCGTTCTCGTCGAAGCGGATGTACGAGCCGTCCGGACGGCGGCGCTCCTTGACGGTGCGAACGATGACCGCCTTGACGACGTCACCCTTCTTCACGTTGCCACCGGGGATCGCGTCCTTGACGGTGGCGACGATGACGTCACCGATGCCCGCGTAGCGGCGACCGGAGCCACCGAGCACACGGATGCAAAGGATTTCCTTCGCACCAGTGTTGTCGGCGACACGCAGCCGCGACTCCTGCTGGATCACGTCTATCTCCTGGATGTCTGCCGGTTCCCGGCGGGCTCCGTGAACGACTCACGGAGCCCACCGAGCCTGGCGGAACTGTCCTGCGGTTGGTCCCCGCAGGAATTACAGGCCGGGGGCGGCGCCCACCGGCCCGAAGGTCCGGGGGCGAAGCCCCCAGCGGGGGTCAGCGGGGGCGAGGCCCCCGCTTGCTACTTCGCCTTCTCGAGGATCTCGACGACGCGCCAGTGCTTGCTGGAGGACAGCTTCCGGGTCTCCATCAGGAGGACGCGGTCGCCGATGCCGGCAGCGTTCTGCTCGTCGTGCGCCTTGAGCTTGCTGGTGCGGCGGATGACCTTGCCGTACAGCGCGTGCTTGACGCGGTCCTCGACGGCGACGACGACGGTCTTGTCCATCTTGTCGCTGACGACGTAACCCTCACGCGTCTTGCGGGCGTTCCGCTCAGTCTTCTGCTCAGTCACGTTGTTCTCGCTCATGCGTTCTCCACCGTCTCGATGCCCAGCTCACGCTCGCGCATCAGGGTGTAGATCCGCGCGATGTCCTTGCGGACCGCCTTCAGACGGCCGTGGTTCTCGAGCTGGCCCGTCGCCGCCTGGAAACGGAGGTTGAACAGCTCTTCCTTGGCCTCGCGGAGCTTGCCCAGAAGCTCCTCGTTGCCCAGCTCGCGCAGCTCGGACGCCTTGGTACCGGCCGACATCACGCTTCACCTGCCTCGCGCTTGACGATCCGGCACTTCATCGGCAGCTTGTGGGCCGCACGGGTCAGCGCCTCACGGGCGATCTTCTCGTTCGGGTAGGACAGCTCGAACATCACCCGACCGGGCTTGACGTTCGCGATCCACCACTCCGGCGAACCCTTACCGGAACCCATGCGGGTCTCGGCGGGCTTCTTGGTCAGCGGACGGTCCGGGTAGATGTTGATCCAGACCTTGCCGCCACGCTTGATGTGGCGGGTCATCGCGATACGAGCCGCCTCGATCTGGCGGTTCGTCACGTAGGCCGGGGTCAGCGCCTGGATGCCGTACTCGCCGAACGCAACCTGCGTTCCACCCTTGGACATACCGTTGCGCTTCGGGTGGTGCTGCTTGCGGTGCTTGACCCTACGGGGGATCAGCATTTCGGTCAGGCCTCCGTTCCGGTGCTCTCAGCCGGAGCGGCAGCGGCCGGAGCCTCGGCCTTGGGGGCCTCGGCGGCCGGAGCCGACTGCTGCTGCGGCTTGCGACCGCGCCGCTCGCCACCGCGGCCACCACGGGCCGGGCGGTCGGCGCCACCACGGGCCGGGCGGTTGCCCGCACGGGCGGCGGCGTTCTCGGCGCGGACCTCGGCGATGTTCTTCACGTCGCCCTTGTAGATCCAGACCTTCACGCCGATGCGGCCGAAGGTCGTCTTGGCCTCGAAGAAGCCGTAGTCCACGTTCGCGCGGAGCGTGTGCAGGGGCACGCGGCCCTCGCGGTAGAACTCCGAGCGGGACATCTCGGCGCCGCCGAGGCGGCCGCCGCACTGGATCTTGATGCCCTTGGCGCCGGCCTTCATCGCCGACTGCATGCTCTTGCGCATGGCACGGCGGAAGGAGACGCGGGAGGAGAGCTGCTCGGCCACGGCCTGGGCAACCAGCTGAGCGTCGGTCTCGGGGTTCTTGACCTCGAGGATGTTCAGCTGGACCTGCTTGCCCGTGAGCTTCTCGAGGTCGCCGCGGATGCGGTCGGCCTCGGCGCCACGGCGGCCGATGACGATGCCCGGACGCGCGGTGTGGATGTCCACGCGGACGCGGTCACGGGTGCGCTCGATCTCCACCTTGGAGATGCCGGCGCGCTCCATGCCGGACGTCATCATCCGACGGATGGCGACGTCTTCCTTGACGTAGTCCTTGTACAGCTTGTCGGCGTACCAACGCGACTTGAAGTCGGTCGTGACACCGAGCCGGAACCCGTGCGGGTTTACCTTCTGGCCCATTACCGGGTTCCTTCCTTGCTGCTGACGACCACGGTGATGTGGCTGGTCCGCTTGCGGATCCGGTAGGCACGGCCCTGGGCACGCGGACGGAACCGCTTCAGGGTCGGGCCTTCGTCGACGTAGGCCTCGGAGATGTAGAGGCTGTCGACATCGGTGTGGTCGTAGTTGTGCGCGGCGTTGGCAATGGCGCTGTCCAGCACCTTGCCCACCGGCACGCTCGCGGCCTGCGGGGCGAAACGCAGGACCGCCTGAGCCTCCGCGGCGTCCATGCCACGGATGAGGTCCACCACACGGCGGGCCTTCATGGGCGTGACGCGGATGTACCGCGCCTGGGCCCTGGCTTCCATGGTTGTCCCTTCAGTGTTTGTCATGATCTTTCACACCCCGCTGACTAGCGGCGCTTCGACTTCCGGTCTTCCTTGACGTGACCCCGGAAGGTGCGCGTCGGCGAGAACTCGCCGAGCTTGTGGCCGACCATGGACTCGGTGACAAACACCGGGATGTGGGTCTTGCCGTTGTGCACCGCGATCGTGTGGCCCAGCATCGCCGGGACGATCATCGAGCGGCGGGACCAGGTCTTGATGACGTTCTTGGTGCCGGCTTCGTTCTGGACGTCCACCTTCTTCATGAGGTGGTCGTCGACGAAAGGCCCCTTCTTCAAGCTACGAGGCATCTCAACCCGTCCTTAGCGCTTCTTGTTCGTCTTGCGGCGGCGGACGATGTACTTGTTGCTCGCCTTCTTGGGAGAACGAGTACGACCTTCCTTCTGACCCCAGGGGCTGACCGGGTGGCGACCACCGGAGGTCTTGCCCTCACCACCACCGTGGGGGTGGTCAACCGGGTTCATCGCCACACCGCGAACGGTCGGGCGGACGCCCAGCCAGCGCTTGCGGCCGGCCTTGCCCCAGTTGATGTTGCTCTGCTCGGCGTTGCCGACCTCGCCGACCGTGGCGCGGCAGCGCTGGTCGACCAGGCGGATCTCACCGGACGGCATGCGGAGGTGGGCCATCGTGCCCTCCTTCGCGAGCAGCTGCACGGAGGCACCGGCGGAACGGGCGAACTTGGCGCCGCCACCGGGACGGAGCTCGATCGCGTGGATCGTGGTACCGACCGGGATGTTGCGGATGGCCAGGTTGTTGCCCGGCTTGATGTCGGCCCCGGGACCGTTCTCCACGCGGTCGCCCTGCTGCAGGTTGCGCGGGGCGAGGATGTAGCGCTTCTCGCCGTCGGCGTAGTGCAGCAGCGCGATGCGCGCGGTGCGGTTGGGGTCGTACTCGATGTGCGCGACCTTCGCCGGCACGCCGTCCTTGTCGTGACGACGGAAGTCGATCACGCGGTAGGCGCGCTTGTGTCCGCCACCCTGGTGGCGAACGGTCACACGACCGGCGTTGTTACGGCCGCCCTTGCTGTGCAGCGGGCGGACCAGCGACTTCTCCGGCGTGGACCGCGTGACCTCGACGAAGTCGGCGACGCTGGAGCCACGACGGCCCGGAGTCGTCGGCTTGTACTTGCGGATACCCATTTCTCAGTCCTCGTCCGATATCGGACGATCCAGACCGCCGTCAGGCGGTCGGACCGCCGAAGATGTCGATACGGTCGCCCTCGGCGAGGGTCACGATCGCGCGCTTGGTCGCCGCGCGCTGGCCGAAGCCGGTGCGGGTCCGCTTGCGCTTGCCCTGGCGGTTGATCGTGTTGACCCCGGTGACCTTGACCTCGAAGACCGCCTGGACGGCCTGCTTGATCTGGGTCTTGTTGGCGTTCGGGTCGACGATGAACGTGTACTTGTTCTCGTCGAGGAGCGCGTAGCTCTTCTCCGAGACGACCGGCTTGAGCAGCACGTCACGGGGGTCCGTGTACGACTTGCTCAGCGGGGTCTCGACGGTGTTCTTGCCCTCGGCGGCGTGACGGCGCGCCTTGGCGACGCGCGCGGCCTTGGCGGCCTTGGCGGCCTTCGAGGCGATGGAGGGGTGACGCGTAGCCATCAGGCCTCGCTCCCTTCGGTGTCGTTGGCCTTGTTCGGGCCGGCGACGAAGGACTCGAAAGCGGCCTTGGTGAAGACCACGTCGTCCGAGACGAGAACGTCGTACGTGTTCAGCTGGCCCGGCTCCAGGATGTGGACCTGGGGCAGGTTGCGGGCGGACAGCCACGCGGCCTCGTCGGAGCGGTCGGCGACGAGCAGCAGGTTCTTGCGCTCGCTGATCTTGCCGAACAGCGTCTTGGCGGCCTTGGTGGAGATCTCGCCCTCGACCACGCCGGAGACGACGTGGATGCGGTTGTGGCGGGCCCGGTCGGTGAGGGCGTGGCGCAGGGCCGCGGCCTTCATCTTCTTCGGGGTCCGCTGCGAGTAGTCGCGCGGCACGGGACCGTGCACGACGCCACCACCGGCGAACTGCGGCGCGCGGGTCGAACCCTGACGGGCGCGACCGGTGCCCTTCTGGCGGTACGGCTTCTTGCCACCGCCGCGGACCTCGCCACGGGTCTTGGTCTTGTGGGTGCCCTGACGGGCAGCGGCCAGCTGCGCGACGACGACCTGGTGGATCAGCGGAACGCTGACCTTCTCAACGTCGAAGATCTCCGCGGGGAGCTCGACGGTACCGGCCTTCTCGCCCGCCGGCGAAAGGATGTCAACAGTGCTCATCGGTTACCTCAGGCCCCCTTGGCCGCGGTGCGGACCAGGACGAGGCCGCCGTTCGGACCGGGAACCGCGCCCTTGATGAGCAGCAGACCCTTCTCCGCGTCAACGGCGTGGACGGTCAGGTTCTGGGTGGTGACCCGCTCGTTGCCCATACGACCCGCCATGCGGAGGCCCTTGAACACACGGCCCGGGGTGGCGCAGCCACCGATGGAACCGGGCGAGCGGTGCTTGCGCTGGGTGCCGTGCCCGGCGCCGAGGCCACCGAAGTTGTGGCGCTTCATGACACCGGCGAAGCCCTTGCCCTTGCTCTTGCCGGTGACGTCGACCTTCACGCCGGCCTCGAACACCTCAGCGGTGATCTCCTGGCCGAGGGTGTACTCGGCGGCGTCCGCGGTGCGGATCTCGACGAGGTGACGGCGAGGGGTGACGTCGGCCTTGGCGAAGTGGCCCTTGAGGGGCTTGTTCACCTTGCGCGGGTCGATCTCGCCGAAGGCGATCTGGACCGACTCGTAGCCGTCGACATCGTTCGTACGGACCTGGGTGACGACGTTGGGGCCGGCCTTGACGACGGTGACCGGAACAACACGGTTGTTCTCGTCCCACACCTGCGTCATGCCGAGCTTCTCGCCCAGGATGCCCTTGATCTGCTTAGCCATTCTCAGCCCACCAGCCTCAGAGCTTGATCTCGATGTCGACACCGGCCGGGAGGTCGAGTCGCATCAGAGAGTCAACGGTCTTGGGGGTCGGGTCGAGGATGTCGATCAGGCGCTTGTGCGTGCGCATCTCGAAGTGCTCGCGCGAGTCCTTGTACTTGTGCGGCGACTTGATGACGCAGTACACGTTCTTCTCAGTGGGCAGCGGCACCGGGCCCGCGACCGACGCACCAGTGCGGGTCACCGTCTCGACGATCTTCTTCGCCGAGGAGTCGATGACCTCGTGGTCGTAGGCCTTGAGCCGGATGCGGATCTTCTGTCCCGCCATGGCTACTTCGTAGTCCTGTCTCTTCTCACGCTCTGGAACCCGGTGTGCTTCCGCGGTTTCCCTTGGTCCTTCGTGTCACTCTCCGACCCACGCGGTCGGGCGTGTCGCGCTCCCGCTGACACAGATGTCCCTTGTTCGAACATCCCTGCGGGATTGCACACGGCCCTACCGGAACCGCGAGCCGGGGATCGAAGACCCACCGGGCGCCTGGCCGGTGCCGCGCCCACGCTTCCCGGAAGATTCCCGTACGTCCGCCCCAGCGCTGCCTTTCGGCAGTTAGGGCGACGAGTACTGTGGGACTCGCTTCCGGTCCTCCCGGCGGGAGGCGCGCAGCATCAACACTCGACCGAGCAACTCGGACAGTCTGCCATACGCCACGGCGGCCTGGCCAATCGAGCCGAAGAGATTACCCCGGGAGTGACGTAGGTCAAACCGGTGGCCGGAGGCCGGGAGGGGACGGGTCCCGTCGGGAGGCGGCCGACGGGACGTGATCAGTACTGGGTGCCGAGGTCCGTGCCCTCGGGGGCACGCCAGCAGCCGGACACCACGTTCAGCGAGAGCAGCGGATCCTTCTCGTGCGGATCGGCGGGCGTGGACACCATGAGCACGGCGTGCACGGAGAAGCGCTCCTTCTGCGAGTCCGCCGTGAGGAACAACGACCCGGCCTCGCTCTTCTCATGGCCGTACTCGACGATCTTCCAGCCCCTCTTCGGCAGTTCCTCCCGCAACCGCTGGAAGCCCGCCCTCAGCTCGTCCTCGGTGGCTCCGTAGACCGACCAGGGATGAGCCGTCTTGTAGAGATGGTCCGGGTCCTCGTCGCAGGCCGCGATCCCGGGGCCCGGCTCCGTGACCTTGGCCGTGCGCATGTCGATCATCTCGTAGACCGAGCTGGACACGGCCTTCGCCCTGGCGCGGGCCTCGTCCACGCCCAGCGTGGGGTACCCGGCGGCGGTCTCGGAGCCGGAGGAGTGCTGCGTCGAAGGCGAGTGCCCGTTGTGGTCCACGGTCCTGGAACATCCTGCGGTGAGAAGGAGGACTACGGTCATGGCGGCGGCGAGGCCGCACGAGGCCTCGCGGTACCGCTTCCTCAGTGGGCTGCGCATCGAGATCACCCTTACGGGGCGGGCGGCGGCACCCCTAAACGATCAGACTTCTACGCCACCGGTCGACGCCTCCGGTCGAACCGCCGGCCCAGGTCGAGCCCCGGCTCAAAACCCGGGCGGGGGCGGGGCTCCCGGGGTGGGGCCGTACGGAGGTGGCGTCCCCGGGGCGGGGCCGTGCTGCGGCAAAGGGGCACCCCACTGCGGGGGCTGGGTCCATGCGGCGGCGAGGCGGCGGCGGTGGCCGCCTCGGCGGACGGCGGTGACGACGCAGATGGTGACCGTCGCGGCGAGTGCGGCGATGAAGCAGCCGATCCCCGCGGCGATGCCGCCGACCGTGGAGCCGACTTCGGGCCTGTCGCCGAGCGCGAACCGGGCCGGCAGCTCCGAGGTGCAGGTGAGCGTGTAGTCGCCGCTGCCGCCGGGCTTCACCTCGAAGACCCGCTCCCAGGTCCTGGCCCCCGAGGTGATACGGAAGGTGCTGTCCGGCCGGGTGATCGAACCGGAGGGCATCCCCGGGATCCGGCACTCGACGTGCCCCGGTCCGGACTGGGAGACGTAGACCGCCTTGGTCTCCCCCGCGACGAAGCGGAACGTCCGCGCCCCGCCGCCGGCGAAGCTGCGGGCCGTGTCGACCGAGTCCACCGTGTCCTTCACCGTCACCGCGAGGAGGACGGCGCCGGCGACGGCCAGGACGACGCCCAGCATCGCGCCCACCACGTACCAGAGGCGGCGCGGCCGCAGGTCCTTCGCCGGGATGCTCGGCGCGGAGGGCGGCGGGCCGCCGTAGTACCCCCACGGGGGCGGGTTCTGTATCGCCACGGTGACGCATCGTACGGGAGTTCCCTGCGGGGAGGGTGTCCCTGCGTCCTGCCCCGCTCCGCCGGGCGCGGGGTGGGGCAGCGTCGGCGTGGACGCCGGGCGCGGGCGCGGGGCGGGGAGCCGTCAGACGGGGTGTTCCGTAGTGCGCGGCGGCCGCGGCGCGGGGGTGTCGGCCGCGGGGCCCGTACAGGGGTCGGCGGCCGTGAGGCGGGCACGGTCGGTGCCCGTACGGGACAGGTGCAGGGTGAGCAGCGACTCGGTCAGCGCGGCCGCGGAGGCCTCGTCCAGGGGGGCGACGAAGTCGCGTTCCACGCGTTCGCGGGTCTCTTCCGCCTCGGTGAGGCACACCCGGCCGGCCGGGGTGAGCGTCACCACGTTGCGGCGCCGGTCGCGGTCGCTGCGGTGGCGCTCCACGTACCCCTTGCTCTCCAGCGAGTCGATGACCCCGACCATCGTCGTGCGGTCGACCTCGAGCCGGGCGGCGATCTCCAGCTGGGACGGCTGTTCCGGCGAGGCGGCGATCACCGCCATGACGCCCAGTTCACGCGGGAGCAGGCGGAAGGGCGCCAGCGCGGCCTCCATCTCGGCCGCCATCGCCAGGTAGGCGTGCTTCAGGAGATATCCCAGCCGACGGGAAAGTACATCAGGGGGACCCTCATCCTTCATGCGGGCAGCGTACACTTCACTGACCATCAGCCATACTGACGATCGGCTTCCATGACCGATCACTGGTCCGTTCGAGTCACCGCGGAACGGGACACCCGGTACCACCGAGGTCCGCGCAGTCCCCGTTCCCCGCGGGACCGGCCCTCAGGGGCGGGCGCCCCACCGCCGTGGCGCCCCGCAGCCGGCGCCCCACCGCCCCGCACCCCCACACCCACCCGCGGACCACGCACGCCACCATCACGAGCAAGGAAGTGACGTTCTCGTCATGAACGACTCTCCCCCGGCCGAGGCCATACGCACGGCTCCGGCCCCCACCGCGCACGGCACCGCCGACGCCCCCGACCCCCGCCGCTGGTGGGGTCTGGTGGTCATCGCGCTGGCGCAGTTGATGGTGGTCCTCGACGCGACCATCGTGAACATCGCGCTGCCCTCCGCGCAGAAGGCCCTCGGCATGTCCGACGGCAACCGCCAGTGGGTCATCACCGCCTACACCCTCGCCTTCGGCGGCCTGCTGCTGCTCGGCGGCCGCATCGCCGACCTGGTCGGCCGCAAACGCACCTTCATCATCGGCCTCATCGGCTTCGCGGTCGCCTCCGCGATCGGCGGCGCGTCCGGGACCCCGGGCATGCTGTTCGCCGCCCGCGCGCTCCAGGGCGTGTTCGGCGCCGTCCTCGCGCCCTCCGCGCTCTCCCTGATGACGACCACGTTCACCGACCCGCGCGAGCGCGGGAAGGCGTTCGGCATCTACGGCGCCATCGCCGGCGCGGGCGCCGCGATCGGCCTGCTCCTCGGCGGCATCCTGACCTCGTACGCGAACTGGCGCTGGTGCCTGTACGTGAACATCCCGATCGCCGTCGTCGCGGTCGTCGGCGCCCTCATGCTGCTGCACGACCGCCCGGGCCACCGCGAAGCCCGGCTGGACATCCCCGGCGTCATCCTCGGCTGCGGCGGCCTGGTCGCCGTGGTCTACGGCTTCTCGGAGGCCGAGCCGCGCGGCTGGAGCGACAGCCTGGTCGTCAGCCTGCTGATCGGCGGCGTGGTGCTGCTGGCCGCGTTCGTCGTCTGGCAGAACTACGCCAAGCACCCGCTGCTGCCGCTGCGCATCCTCGCCGACCGCAACCGCGCGGGCTGCTTCCTGACCATGGGCCTGGCCACGATCGGCATGTTCGGTCTGTTCCTGTTCATGACCTACTACTTCCAGGGCATCCTCGGCTACACCCCGGTCCGCAGCGGTCTGGCGTTCCTGCCGATGTCCGCGATGATCATCCTGGGCTCCACGCAGATCTCCGCCCGGCTGCTGCCCCGTACGCCCCCGCGCCTGCTGATGGTGCCCGGCATGCTGCTCGCCGCGGCGGGCCTCGCCGTCCTCACCCAGCTCGGCGTGGACTCCGCGTACGCCACCCACGTCCTGCCCGCCGAGCTGCTGCTCGGCCTCGGCATGGGCCTGACCTTCATGCCGGTCTTCTCCACCGCGACCCACGGGGTGCGGCCGCAGGACGCCGGTGTGACCTCCGCGATGGTCAACACCTCGCAGCAGGTGGGCGGTTCGCTCGGCACGGCGCTGCTGAACACGCTCGCCACCTCGGCGACGAGCACGTACGTCGGCCGGCACCTGACGAACCCCGCGCAGAAGGCGCAGGTGCTGCGCGAGGGCATCGTGCACGGCTACACGCACGCCATCTGGTGGGGCGTGGCCGCGATGCTGCTCGCGGCGGTGGCCTCCGGCGTGCTGGTCGTCGCCCGGCCGACCGGCCGCGGGGGCGCCCCGGCGGGGGCGGCCGCCGCGCACTGAGCCGGCGGCGCCGACTCGGCTCACAACTCCCGCGCCCCGCCCCGGTTCTGCCGGGGCGGGGCGCGGGGGCGCGGGGCGTACGTGTGCGCGGGGGCGCACGGGAGGCGTGGACTGTGCGGCCGCCGCGGCGGAGGTGCGTCCATCGTTTCGCACACGCGTGTGACGGCACGCAGGTGACCGCACCAGCCGGTGTCGCTCGCTCACACGTGTGTCAGACGCCGCGCCGGACGACTGCCTAGATGACGCCCTGGGCGAGCATCGCGTCGGCGACCCGTTCGAAGCCGGCGATGTTGGCGCCGGTGACGTAGTCGCCGGGGGCGCCGTAGCGCTCGGCGGTCTCGTGGCAGGTGGTGTGGATGGCGCTCATGATGTGCGCGAGTTCCTCCTCCACCTTGGCCGGCGACCACGCCGTACGGGCGTGGTTCTGGGCCATCTCCAGCGCGCTCACCGCGACGCCGCCCGCGTTGGCGGCCTTGCCCGGGCCGAAGGCGACGCCCGCGCGCTGGAACAGGTGCACGGCCTCGGGCGTGGTGGGCATGTTCGCGCCCTCCGCGACCGCCTTCACGCCGTTGCGGACGAGGGCGGCGGCGTCGTTCTCGTCCAGCTCGTTCTGGGTGGCGGACGGCAGCGCGACGTCGGCGGGCACCTCCCAGACGCGGCCGCCGGGCACGAACCGGGCCGAGGCCCCGCGCCGCTCGGCGTACTCGCTGATCCGCCCGCGCTCGACCTCCTTGACCTGCTTGAGCAGCCCGACGTCGATGCCCTTGTCGTCGACGACGTAACCGCTGGAGTCCGAGCAGGTCAGCGGGTTGGCGCCGAGGGCGAGCAGCTTCTCGACGGTGTAGATGGCGACGTTGCCGGAGCCGGAGACGACCGCCGTCTGCCCCTCCAGGTCCTCGCCGCGCTCGCGCAGCATCGCCGCGGCGAACAGCACGCTGCCGTAGCCGGTGGCCTCGGGCCGGATCGCCGAGCCGCCCCAGCCGGCGCCCTTGCCGGTGAGGACGCCGGCCTCCCAGCGGTTGGTGATGCGCCGGTACTGCCCGAACAGGTAGCCGATCTCGCGCCCGCCGACGCCGATGTCACCGGCCGGCACGTCGGTGTGCTCGCCGATGTGGCGGTACAGCTCGGTCATGAACGACTGGCAGAACCGCATGATCTCCGCGTCGCTGCGACCGTGCGGATCGAAGTCGCTGCCACCCTTGCCGCCGCCGATGCCGAGGCCGGTCAGCGCGTTCTTGAAGATCTGCTCGAAACCGAGGAACTTGATGATGCCGAGGTTGACGGAGGGGTGGAAGCGCAGCCCGCCCTTGTAGGGGCCGAGCGCGCTGTTGAACTCGACCCGGAAGCCCCGGTTGACGTGCACACGTCCCTTATCGTCCTGCCACGGCACCCGGAAGATGACCTGCCGCTCGGGCTCGCACAGCCGCTCGATGAGTCCCGGTTCGGCGTACTCGGGCCGCGCCGCCAGCACCGGCGCCAGCGTGTCCAGCACTTCGTGCACGGCCTGGTGGAACTCGGGCTGGGCGGGGTTGCGCCGCTCGATCTCGACGCGCAGGGCGTCGAGCCGGGTCTTGGTGTCGTCTCGGGTCGTCACTGGGTCCCTTTCTGGCACGGCTGCTACCGGTGCGAGACCGGTGATGGGCGCTCGGCGCCGTTGCCGCGCGCAGGACGGGGCCGCGCCCCGGGAACCACTCTCCGGCGCACCGCACCGCCCCCGGGAAACGACCGACCCTTCAGTGTTACCCCTGTGTAAACCCCGAGGCCAGCATGGACGCGGCGACTGTCCGGAATCTGAGATCGGGAGGCGCCCGCAGGCGGTCCGCGCCCGCCTCTCGCCCGCGGGTACGGTGAGGAGCCATCTCAGCGCCGTGGTGCGCCCCAGGCGGGGCGCACGTCAGAAGCGCTCCACCGTTTCGCCGTCCGGGACCTTGTAGCAGCCGGACACGACGGTGAAGCTCAGTTTCGGCGGGTCGTTCTTCGCCATCTGGACGATGTTCACGCCGACCTTCTTCTCGTCGTTGTCCGCGGTCAGGTTGATGTTCTTGTTCTTGCTGGTGTCGGGACCGTACTCGGTGATCTTCCAGCCGTGCTTCGGCAGTTCCGCCCTGAGACGCCCCATCGCCTCGTCGAGGTCACGGGCCACGGCCGGGTAGAAGCTCCACGGGTGGAAGATGCGGAAGTACTTCTTGGTGTCCTTGCCCGGGCAGTCCATGACCCCCGGACGGCTGTCGGACGCCTTGCCCTTGACCCCGATCAGGTCGTAGATACCGCTGGACACCTTCTCCATCGCATCGGAGGCGTCCTTCGAAGTGCTCGTGGCGACCGAGGAGGTGTCGTCGGAGCCCGAGTCGTCAGTCATGCTGCATCCCGAAAGTGTGATCAGTGCGAGGGGTACGGCGAGCGCGGAGGCGCTCAGCTTGGTCTTCACGTCGGCAAGCCTTACTTCTTCGGGCCGGTCATCACGGCAGTGCCCCGGACATCGCTCCTACTTCACGTGCGCCCACGGGTCGGGCGGTGGCTTCAGCGCCACGTCGTCACCCTTCCCGACCACGACCAGGGCCTGATTCCGCAGGCTCTTGGAGTGCTCGTCCCAGTAGCCGCTGTGGCCTTCCGTGTCCGTGGTCATCTGGTTGGCCCCGAACTCCGGATCGCTGGGAATGATGAAGCCGTCCCCTCCGTGGCCCCAGCGGCCGATGTCCGGAACCGGGTCTCCATCGGCCTCCTCGTTCCACACGTGCCCCTTCGGAACGTCCAGCTCGTCGGCACCGGACACCCTGACGCCGGGGCTGCCCGCGAAGACGATGTCGTCCGCGTTCAGGTGTCCCGTCTGGGCCGCGGCGCCGACGAGGGTTGATCCGTACGAGTGAGCGATCACCGTGCGGTGCGGTGGGGAACCATCCGAGTGCGACACCTCGAGACCGTCGAGGAACTGGTTGAACGCCGGCGCGCCGTCGTACGCGTAGTGCTTGAACGGCGCGTCCTTGACGACACTGTCCGGTGCGTCATAGCCGAGCCAGGTGATGGTGGAGACGGATTTCCCGTCGGCTTCGTCATGGGCCGTGTGCCAGACCCTGACCATCCGGTTGATGTTCCCGTCGATGTTCCCCAGCTCCGACGTCGTCCCGGGGACGTAGACGGCCTGGTGGTCCGCGGTGTCCGGATTCCCGTTGGCGATGATGGCACGGCCGTCCCCTTCGGTGCTGAAACCGAGCAGGTAAGCCTCGGGCAGGCCATTGGTACCGGTCTCGTCGAAGCGGTCCTGGATCGCGTTCATGCCGTCGAGTGACTTGTGCGCGTTCTTCCTCGCCTCCTCCCAGTCCTTCCACGCCTGGGTTTCGACGTTGACGCCCTTCATCACCGTTCCCGTGTAGGGGTCGATGTAGGTCTGGAATCGTTCGGGCTCCGGGTGTTTCCTGAGCCAGGCCTCGTACTGACCTTGAGCGACCCCGTGTGCCTCGGCGAGGACCGTCCGGTTCGCCTCGTCGCGGACTGTGGCGGGAAGCCCGTCGAGCGCGCCCACGGAGTCGGGTCGCATCGAGATCCAGGCTGCCTGCTCCTGCGCGCTGAGCCCCTTCCACCACTCGGCGTTGGCCTTCGGACCGCCGTCCTCGGGAGGCTGCGGCAGCGAGTCGAGGTACTTCTTCCCCGCCTCGCTGACGCCGCTCGAGTCCGTGGACGCGTCGGCCCAGTCCTTGTCGGAGACGGTGAGGTCGTCGTCAGCCGTCAACGCCCGCACCTTCGGAGCCCACTTCTCGTCAGCCTCGGTCGCCTCCTTGAGGGCTCCCGCGATCTGATCCGCGTAGTC
Source organism: Streptomyces sp. NPDC093260 (assembly GCF_040683715.1). Lineage (NCBI taxonomy): Bacteria > Bacillati > Actinomycetota > Actinomycetes > Kitasatosporales > Streptomycetaceae > Streptomyces > Streptomyces sp. NPDC093260. Next base: position 76,465 of record NZ_JBFBEK010000007.1, on the reverse strand, counting down.
CTGTGCGAGACGGTGGTTCGGATTGGGATCGACGTTGGCCGCCTGGCGGCCGACCGCGGAGGCCGTGGCATCCGTGAGACCGCTCACAGTGCCGCCCTCGGGGACCTTGCCGTCCTCGCCCTTCTCACCGCTCGGAGGGTACGTGATCGAACCGTCGGCGTTCACGGTCAGCCTCGCGGCCCGCGCGCCGTCGAGGGCCGCCTCGAGTTTCCGCTTCGCCGCTCCGACCTCGTACGAGAAGGCCTCCAGGGCTGCGCTGACGAGTCCGCACTCGACCTGGGTGTAATGGAAGTCCTTGCCCAGCTCCGTCAGCTGACTGATCGCCGCGGTCGCCGCTTCGCCCTGGAGGGAGTTCCTCATGGCCACGGCGATCTGGTTCTCGATGCGGTCCTTGGCCGCGCTCGCCATGTCGGCCATGCTGCGGTAGCCGTCGGCCGCCTCCATGAACTCGGTCGGCTTCAGGGCCTTGAGGGTCGCGAGGTCCATGGCTTTTGGTTACCGCCCCTTGTCCTGGCCACCGACGGCCGGCGTGTCCGAGTACTCCACTCTCAGGTTGCCGATCTCGGCCTTGACCGATTCATCGGTCTTCAACTGATCGTTGCCCGCCTTCTGCAGGAGACCTGACAGCTTGCCGCAGCGCTCACCCACGCTCTTGGCATAGCGCTCCCAGGAGTCGTGCACGTCTCGCTGCGCACCGGCGGTCAGGCAACCGGCCTGTTCCCCCAGCCCCTTCTGGCCTTCCGCCAGCTTTCCCAGCGCCTTGGTGACGTCCTCACGGAGCGAACCGACATCCTGTCCCGCCTTTGACCAGGCCGGCTTGTTCGACACGAGCGTGCCGCTGCCGCCCGGGTCGGACGGTACGTGGTTCAGCTGCATCCGAGCGGCGTGCCGATCCGCCGCCGCGCTTTTCAACTGCTCCCATTCATCCCAGGCCACGCCTGATCGCCTCCCCGTGTCGATGAGTCGTCGTCGACCGGACTCAGACTCGCGACGCTGGCGTGTGCACGGTCTGGTCAGCGCCGCTCGGCATGTACCGTAGCGGCCTCACCGCGGGCGCCCCCATCCGCCTCGGCGACCAGACGAGTTGAGTATCCGTACTCATGCGGTTTCCGGCGCGGTCCATCTCCTGCCGGAGGCGTCACGACACGGGGCGGACCGACGCGTACGGGGCGAAGCCCTCCCCCCGGGGCGAGCGCTGGCCTGCGGCGTTCCCGGAGTCACGCACGTGCACGGTGCCGGGGGTGAGAGCGGAGCCCCCGATGACCCACATCCAGCCCGCTTCCTCAGGAACCAGTCGGCGTCGGGGCTCGCCGAACGCTTGGCGGCGATCACTCATCTCATCGCCTCACCTCTCGTCCCGTTACCCTGCGGGCCACACCGGATCCGCGTGCAGTGCCGCGCCGCTCCTACCGGTTCACGGGGTCCGGGCCTGTGAAGCCTCCTCCGCTTTTCACCTCGGCCGACCGTCGTTCTGCCTAGGCCACGGGCCCCCGGTCGCCGGTGGCGCACTGTGCCATGTACTGGGCTGTGGGGAGGTGCGCCGGTGGGAAATGCGGAGTGGCGCCGGAGTGCGGGACGACGATGACATAGGCGGATGGGTCGTTCGGCTGGAGGCCGGTCTGACCGTGTTGGCCGAAGGCGAAGGGGAACGTCCAGCCGTAGGCGTACCGGGTTCCCGTCCCCGGGAGGACGGTGACGGTGCCGGCACGGTCCGGGTAGGCGATCGTGTTCAGGTACTGGGTCGCCGCCGCTACGGCGTGCTCCCTGCTCATTCCTGCCACCGAGCGTCGGCGCCTGACGCGTGCGAGGACTGCGGCACCGCCGCCCAGGATGACGACCGCTCCGACGCCCAGGACGATCCAGAGCGCACTGTTACCGCTTTCCTCCCTGGTGGCGGAGGCGGTTGCCGCAGGTGTGTTCCTGTCCGGCACGGAGCCGCTCTCGCCCTTGGGGTCCGGGCTCTTCTCACTGGGCGACAGGGACGCGGCGGCCGCCAGGTCGGGAAGCGGGTAGACATCGGCGGGGCCCGGGTCGCCCGGGGTCTTCAACGCGATACGCGGACGGACGATCCCGTACCCGATGGAGTCGTTGCGCTTGGCACCGTCGGTCGGGCCGCCGATCGTGTTCAGCATGACGCGCAGGACCTGGTTGTTGGTCCAGGCCGGGTGCTTGGACCAGATCAGGGCGGCACTGGCGGAGGCGATAGCTGAGGCGTCGCTGGTGCCGTGGCCCTTGCAAAGGCCCGTCTTACCGCCGCACGCATGGACCATCTCGTCCCCGGGTGCGGCCATGTCCACCTGAGGGCCGAATTCGGATTCGCTGGTCCTACGCAGATTCTTGCCGACCGCTGCCACCCCGACGACTCCCGGAGTCGCCGCCGGATACTCGACCGGGTTTCCCTTGGCACCGTCGTTCCCGACACCGGCGAAAATGAGCGAGCCATGAGACAGGGCGTACTGCACCACAGCAGTGAGTTCCGGTGAGTTGAGCTGCTGCGTCATGGAGACATTGATGACTTGCGCACCGGAATCCGTCGCATAGCGGATGGCCTTGCTGAAGTACGAGGGCCCCGCGAATCCATTGATGTCGCTCGGTCCAGGCATACGGACAGGGAGAATCTTCACACCTGGCGCGAGCCCGAACGCTCCCTTTCCTCCACCATAGGCACCCGTACCGGCGATCAGTCCGGCCATACCCGTGCCATGGCCGTCGTAGTCCGTGTGTTCGTCACCGGCGCGTTCCGCAGGAGCGAGGTCCTTTCCGTCGAGCACCCGCCCCTTCAGATCGGGGTTGGCCGGGTCGACTCCGGTGTCGATGACCGCTACCGTGATGCCCTCGCCCGTACTCGTCCGCCACATCTCCTCGGCGTGCATGGCGTCCAGATGCCACTGCTGCGAACGCGTCGAGTCAGCGTGAGCCTGCGGTGCCGTACCTCCCACCAGGAGCAGGCCGACGGCCGTCGAGGCCGCAGCGGCACGGATCCCTCGCTGCCACGAGTTGGCCGCAGGCTTGCGCATGACGTTGTGTCCCCTGATCGTCAGTCGTTGGTCGGTGGTTCGTCTCGGCGGCCGTTCCTCCGCTTGTCCTTCCGCTGCTGCGCACCACCGGTCGAACGACTCGACGCGCCGCGAACGCCGTCCCTTGTGCGGGCCTCATTCGGCACACCCCCCGAGATGCCTCCCCGCGTCGGGGCGGAGGGTACCGGTGCACCAGGCCGCGCCGGAACGCGCCCAGTCTTCTGGGGCGTACCACCCACGATCCCGGCGCGCGGAGTGGCCGCAGAACGACCACCACCGGACCCCGTGGCACGACTGACCGGCTGCCCTGTCGCTCCGGCGTTCGACGCACGTTCGACTGCTCCCCGACCGGCTGCCTGTTCGCCACCAAACGAGGTGCCGGGCACGCGCCCCATGGACTTGCCGGTACCAGAAGGCGACGACGGACGCCCACCGACGATCCCCGAGTTGGCGGTGCCTCCCCGCCCGGAAGCCGGTGCCTGCCCTCCTGACACGGCGCGACCGAGCGGTTCGCCGGAAGTGGGCAGATTCCTGCCAGGAGCAGGAGCGGGGCTGCCCCCCGTGACTGCGCGGCCCACAGGTCGCCCGAGGGGCCCTTCGCCGGCCTGGATCGGCAAGCGTCCCCGGCCGAGCGGTCCCTCGGATCCGCCGGAAGCCGAAGGCAGACGTACCCACCCATGTGGCATCGGCGGAACCGATGCGGTCGTCGGCGGTACGGGCCCCGTTTCCGGACGCGTGGTCGTCGGTGGCCCTGCCACAGGCCCCGTGGAACGCTGGTGCACCTCAGGCGGCGCGGAAACGGTGTCGATGCCGACGTGTGCGTCGGGCGTGATCGTCGGTGGCTTCGAGGGATGGGGCGTGGACCCACCCCTGGTAGCCACATCCGGGTGAACGTGCGACCCAGAGGTTACGACATCCTTGTGCTCAGTTCTCGTGCTTCCGGCCGTCCCGGCCAGGCCAGAGGTGGAGCTTCCGCCGCCCGTACCGTGGGACGCAGACGCCGCCCCCGGACGAGCCAGGTCCTCATTTTGCTCGACAGGCTTCGGGGGAGCGATCGCAGCCGGCGGTGGTGGGAACTTCGGGCGTTCCAGGGTGTTCATGTGGGTGGAGGACGCCTGGTAGGACTGGGCCAGTTTGCGCATCTGGTCCGCCGCCTCTTGGCGGACCTTCTCCTGGTTCGCCTTCAGCGCCGCCAGTTCACTGGCGGACTTCGCGCGGATCGCCGCGGAGTCCGGGTCGTTGTGCGCGGCCGTCGCCGCGTCCAGGTTCGCCTGCGCGCCCTTCGTGTCCCGTGGGATCGACGCCTGAGCCGTCGCGATCGCCGTCGAGACGTGCCCCAGCTGCTCACCCGCCGCCTTGCTGAAGTCGGCGAGGCGCAGTGCGGAGTTGGCCAGTTCGTTGGCCCAGGAACGGAACGCCTCCGCGCCCTCGCCCTTCCACTCCACCACCTGCGGACGGACCTTCAGCTGCTCGCCGATCTTCTGGATCTCCGTCGCAGCCGTCGCCAGACGGCTCGCGGCGGCCTGCACCTCGCCCGAGTTCGCCTGGTCGAGCCACGCCAGCATCTGCTCGTGGCTCATGTTCTCGAAAGACGTACCACCGCCGGCCATCACTCATCCCCCGTCGCCTGGAAAACCATCAGATCGCGCCGCCCGTGTCGCCCGTCGACGGCTGCGCGGGCTGCTCCGGCTTCGTCCCGCCGCCGTGGCCGTGACCGCCGGCGCCGTCGTGCCGCGAGGGGTCGTAGCTGCCGCCGTAGTGCCTGGTCGTCTCCGTGCTGATCGCAGCCATCCGGTTGCGGACGTCCGCGTCGATGTTCTGGTAGCCCTTGTGCGAGGCCAGGACGGCGATGCCCATGCCCTCCATGGAGTCGGACAGCAGCTTCGACAGCGTCTCCAGTTCGGTGATCACCGTCTCGTACGCCGAGTACAGGCCGGCCGCCTCGGCCCACGCGCCGCCGCCACCGCCGAACTCGTGGCGGGTGAGCTGGTCCCGGCCCACCTTTCCCGGACCCGCCTGTGAGCCCTTCAGGTCGCGGACCAGGTCGTCCACCTTCTTGCGGAACTCCGTGAAGGACGACAGCTCCGTGTACAGATCGGCCGCGGCCCCACCGGCCAGGCCCGGCAGCCCGCCCAGGGCACCCAGGCCGGTCAGCACCGGCACCAGCGGTGACAGCGGCGCGTCGGTTCCAGCATCGCTCGACAACTCGGCACCCTCCCCCGTGTGTTCATTGGTGCAAGCTTGATGACAACTGTAGCTATGGGCGGTGACGGTGTGGACTCCAGCCGACCACGCACCGGTACCCATCGGTCACCGGTGCCCATTCAAACGGGCGTGCAGTGAGGTGCACATGAGTGCCGGTACTCATGTGCACCTCCGCCCCCTCACGGAGTCCGGCCGGGACCGGCGGCGGTGTCGGCCGTGGTCCGGCAGCCGAGGGTTTCCAGCGTGGCCGGGAAGTAGGCCCGCATGAACTTCTCGATGTCCTTGCGGTGGGTTCGGTCGGTGAGTTCGATGCGGGGCAGCTGGAGGGTGAGGGTGAAGTAGTTGCCGCCCTTGGTCCTGCAGGGCGCGGTGGAGATCGCTCCGTCGGTTCCTACGAGGGTGGGGTAGGGGGAGGAGAGGGGGCGGGGGTCTGTGACGCCTGAGACCGTTCCGGTGCCCTTGGCCAGGTACATGAGGTTTGTTGCGTTCTCGTCCCATGAAAATCGAAAGCGGATCACTGCACCCTGGTCTGACAGCACCAGGCAGGGAGCTGTGAAGGCTTCCTCACGGTCGGCGCGATTCCATTCGTGCCAGCCGGTGCTGGATCCGAAAAGCGGGCGCACCAGATCCGGGGCGACGCGTGTGCCGCACACGGCGTCCGGGACCTGCGGACGGGCAGCACCGCCACAGGCGACGCAGAAGAGCAACAAGAACCATCCGATCAAACTTGCAGTTCGCAAGCGGCGTAGTAATACCGTCATTTCGGCTGTTCTCCGGATACTCCGGCTGCATGGGCCATCCCGTCCTGCGCTGAACGACCGATTTCGGTTTTGGCATCAAATGCCGACACTCCACGCTCGCGACGCGTTTTTGCCCACTCCTCGGCGAGACCCATCAACTGGCCGTTCCGCGCGTCGTAAGCCGCGACGTTCGCCTTCTCCCTCTTCTCGTCCAGCCTCTCCTGCTCGTCCTCCAGCCACTTCTCCGTGACGAAGTCGAAGCCGGACTGGACTTCGCCGCCGGCGACCGGGAGGAAGCCGATGGCGCGGTCGAAGTAGGGCTTCGTCGCGAAGGCAGCCGTTTCCGGGTCGCCCTGGGACTGCACGCGGGCCTCCTCCAGGAAGCCGACCGTGCGGCCCGCGCGGACCAGGGACTGTGCGGACCCCGCGTGGCCGTCGTGGAGGGAGGTCACCATCGCCTGGTTGAGGCCGCCGTTCAGGGTGCCGTAGGCGTCCTTGTCCTTGGAGATCTGCTTGGCCACCTCGAAGAGCTGGTCCTGGGGCAGCGGGGAGCGTGCGAGGTCCACCTCGCTCATGGCGGCGTGGACCGTCGCGCCGTGGTTCACCAGGACCGCGGCCATCGGTGCGCGCAGGGACGGCGGGAGGTCGTCGCCCCGTTCGGACAGGTGGTGCAGGGCCGACCGCAGGACCGCGTCGTTCTGCGGAGTGTGCGCGACGTGGTGCGCGTGCCGGTCGGCCGGGTCGATGCCCGTCGCCGCCGCCCGCAGGGCCGCGCCGAAGCCCGCGCGGTCGTCGGCGTCCGGTGCCGGCGTGTAGCCGGCCCACTTGTCGTCGCCCCGGTCCCGCAGCGTGACGTTCCAGTCCCGTTCCCCGGCCAGGTACTTCATCCGGACGTCGGAACCCAGGTAGTGCGCCGCTGTGGCCGGGTCGTGGCTCATCAGGCCGAGCATGCCGTCCACCGGGTCGTTGGCGAACCAGCCGTCGTCCCGGCCCGCGTACGGTCCCTTCTGGTGCCAGAGGCCGAGCCGCCGCCGCTCCGCTGCGATCATGTCGTCGGTGAGGTCCTCCAGCACACCGGGCGCGTATCCGTGCCCCCGCTGCATCAGGGTGACCAGCGACTGGTAGCCCACCGCCTTGTCCAGGCGGGCGCCCTGCGCATCCGTCGCGTACCGGACGACGCCCGCCTCCCGCATCCCGGCACGCCAGTTCCGGTACCAGGCCGACTCCGTGTCCCTGGTCGCCGTGGCGAGGGCGTTCGCCAGGCCCGTCTCGATCGCCGCGTACGGGCCCGTGCGCTGTCCGCCCTGGACGTGGATCAGGTCGTTCAGCTCGTTCGTCAGGCGGATCGTGCCCGCGGCGCCCAGGCAGTCCAGCAGGGTGCGGGTGAACGGCACGTCATCGCCGTTGTCCCGGAACGACCGCTCCAACTCGGCGAGTTCAGTACCGGACAGGTGGCCGCCCCGGCCCAGCTTCTCCAGGAGGCCGTCCGCCGCCTCCGCCTCGTACGTCTCGATGTCACCCCGCGCCGTGCCGTTGAAGCCCCGCCGGCCGAACCCGGCGTCCGGGGCGAGCACCACCGCCGCAAGGGCCGTACGCACCCCGGTGTCCGCGTCGGTCACGGCCCGGACCGCCTGGTCGATACGGTCCTGCCAGGCCCGCACCGACGCCTCCGCGGCGGGCCTCCGCCCTGAGCCGTGTGTCTCGTGCACGTCGTGTGCGCCGCCGCCGGCCGACTCCGGGCACGCGTGGGGGTCGACGCTCACCTCGCCGCGGTCCGACACCCGCATCCCCGCCGCCGTCGCCTCGCGGCGCGCGGCCGTCAGCCGGCCCCGCAACTCGGTGAACTGCGCGTGCGCGTCCCGCAGCAGCGACGCGACCGCCTTCGCCTCCGTCTGCGCGTGCCGGAACTCCCGCAACGTCGCGCTGAAACGGGCGTCCGCCGCCTCCGCGCTCAGGCCCCGCCACGAGTCGCCCGTCACGATGCCGTGCACTCGGCTCCGGTAGAGCGTCTCCTGCTTCCCGAACTCCCCCGCCATGCCGTCCCACCGCTCGGCCGCCGCGGTCAGCGCGGCGAGGTCTGCGGTCATGATCTCGTGGTACGTCGGCATCGCCCCTCGCTCACCTGTCCCGTGTCCCCCGTCCCCTGTCCCCTGTCCCCAAGCCCGCTGCCTACTGCCCGCTGTCGGCTGTCGGCCTCCGCCACGTCGGTACGCGCGGACCCCTCAGTACCCGTCCAGTGCGGACGCGGGCCGCGGCACCGTAGGCCCGGACGGCTCCGTCGCACCCCCCGCCCCCGCACCCACACCCGCGCCCGGCACACCCGCTCCCACCACCGGCGTCCGCAGCGCCGCCGATTCCCGCAGCGCCGAGCCGACCGCCAGGTCCGCGCTCGTCAGCACCCGGCGGTCCGAGCCCAGCGCCTCCTTCTCCGCGCCGAGGCGGTCCATGAGGTTGCGGACCTGGTCGGTCCAGGTGCGGTGGGCGCGGTGCAGGGCGGCCGAGGTGAGCCAGCCGTCCCCGTCGCGCGCGCCGAAGGACCGGACGGCGGCCCCGGTCTCCTCGTCCGCCCACCGGCCCGCCCCGCGGGTGCCGGGCTCGATGTCCTTCGCGATCGCGTGGGCCGCGGCCCGCTTCTCCGCGGGCGTGGAGACCAGGTCCGCCGGTTTGGATCCGACTGCCACCGTCCACCGTCCTTCACCGCGCCGGGTGCCGCGTCGGCACTCTTCAGCACCTCAACCGACCGACGGCGCACTTCGTCACGGTCACGGCCCCTTCACCCCCCCTCGCCCAAAGGGGGAGCCTCCTCGCTCCGAGAGCGGATCCGTCACACCCGCCGGCTCCCCCCGGCCCCGGACACGTCCGCGGCAGACCCCCCGTGTCGATCAGCAGCCGCCGCACCACCGCCGTCGGGTCCACGGCCCAGAGCTTCAGCCGGTGCACACCCGCCCGCGCGAGCGTGTGTGTCGTGGCCGTGCGGTTGACGTCGTCGGAGGTGTTCCGTGCCCACGCGGTGTTCGTGGTTCCGTCGTCCGAACCGGTGCCCGCGATGGCGTCCACCGTCCGAGGTGCGCCGTCGTCGAAGGAGAGCGCGTAGCGCAGGGCGCAGCTGTTCGCCGGTACGGCCGCGTTGCGGGGGTCCGCCCACAGACCGTGCCGTGCCCCCGTCCGGCGCGCTCAGCAGCGTGACCTCGTACTCCAGGCGGACCGCGTCGGCGCCGCCCGGGGTGCGGGGCGCGGCCGTGACCGGCCCCGGGGTCATGCCCGAGGTCGTGCGGCCGATGCCGTCCCGGCGGCGCCACCGCCCCACGGCCCGGTCATGGCGCTCGGCGTCGACCCCATCACGCGAGCACCACCGTGCCTCCAATGGTCCGGACCAACCTCTTGCCCCGGTGCCGCGGGCGTCGCAAGCTCCCTGCATGGAGCTTGAGTTGCGGCATCTCAAGACGGTCCGGACGATCGCCGAAGCCGGGAGTCTCACCCGCGCGGCGACGGTCCTGGGGCTCGCGCAGCCCGCGCTGAGCGCCCAGCTCAGACGCATCGAACGCACCCTCGGCGGCGAGCTGTTCGAGCGGGGACGGCATGGAGTGCGCGCCACCGCGCTCGGCGAACTGGTGCTGGAACGCGCCCGTATCGTGCTGCCCGCGGTGAGCGAACTCCAGCAGGAGGCCGTCCGGTTCGCCCGCGACCGCGCCGGGCGGAAGGGACGGCGGCTGCGCCTCGGCGGCACCCACGGGCCGTTGCTGGGCGCGCTGGTGGACCTGCTGGCCGCCGCCGCGCCCGACGCCGAGGTGACCACCCACGCCTCCTGGTCCGAGCGGGAACTCGCCGCGCTGCTCGCCGACGGGCGCCTCGACTTCGCCGTCGCCGGGGTCTGCGGCACCGCCGCTCCGCCGGACGCCGAACACCTCGTATGGCAGGAGTTCGCCGTCGACCCGGTCTTCGTCATGCTCCCGGAGGCACACCCGCTCGCCCGCGCGCCCGAGGTGGAGCTGGCCGAACTGGCGGACGAGGAGTGGGCGTGCGTGCCCGGCGACGGCTGCTTCGGCGACTGCTTCACCGCCGCCTGCGCCCGCGCGGGCTTCGCACCCGGCCGGATGTACGAGACGGACGTCGTCTCCTGCGCGCACCTGGTCCAGGTGGGGCGGGCGGCCGGGCTGTGCCGGGCCACTTTCCCGACCACACCCGGCATCGCCACCCGGCCGCTCGCCGGCACCCCGCTGCGCTGGCGGCACCTGCTGGGCTGGCACCCGGCGACCCAGCGCGCCGAGACCGCGGCGACCGTCCTCGCGCAGGCGCGCACCGCGCACACCGACGCGGCGGCACGCAGCAAGAGCTACGCCGACTGGCTCGCGGGCGGCGGCAGCGGGGTGCCGGGGCTCGGCGGGATCGACTAGGGCCTGCCCGGCCGCACCCGCTCCCCCGGTCCCGGCCCGCTCTCCGCGCCGAGCCGACCGAAGCACCTCCAGCCGCACCCCGCCCACCGACCGCCAGAACACCCCCAGCCGCACCCCGCCCACCGACCGCCGGAACACCCCCAGCCGCACCCCGCGTGCCCGGCGGCCGAAGCGCCCCAGCCACCCAGCTCCCCCACCGTTCCCTTCCATAACACCGCCCCAGGGGGTCAACCGGAGGCTTATGCAGTCCGGTTGGGCCTCCCTACGGTTTCGGCACCTCCCACACCGCCCCACCCCTCCCCACCGAGACCGAGGAGACCCCCATGCTCCAGCGACACTCCAGAGCCGCCCTGGCCGCCGCCGTGGCGACCGGCGCCCTGGTCCTGACGGGGCTGAGCGGCACGGCGAACGCCGGTACGGCCCCCGGCGCCGCGGCCGCGACCGGCGCCGCGCGGTCGCGGGCGGCAGCGTCGACGGCCGCCGAGACGCTGCACACCGCCGACACCTCCGCCGCCGTCCTGCGGGCCATGCAGCGCGACCTGGGCATCGACCGGCGCCAGGCCCAGCGGCGGCTGGCGAACGAGGCGGCGGCCGGCGCCACCGCGGGCCGGCTGCGGGCCGCCCTGGGCGGCGACTTCGCGGGCGCCTGGGTCCACGGCGCCGACTCGGGCACGCTGACCGTGGCGACGACGGACCCCGCCGAGGCGGCGGCGATCCGGGCGCGGGGCGCCGAACCGGCCGTCGTACCGCACTCCCTGGCCGCGCTGGACACGGCGAAGGCCCGCCTGGACCGGGCCGCCGCGCACCGGAACACCACCGACACCCCGGTCTGGTACGTCGACGTCCGCACCAACAGGCTGGTGGTCGAGGCGGTACGGCCCGCCGCGGCGCGTACCCTGCTGGCGGCGGCCGGAGTCGACGCCTCTCTCGCCAAGGTCGTGAAGTCGGCCGAGCGTCCCCGCCCGCTCTACGACCTGCGGGGCGGCGACGCGTACTACATCAACGGCAACACCCGCTGCTCGATCGGTTTCCCGATCACCCGCGGCGCCCAGCAGGGCTTCGCCACGGCCGGTCACTGCGGCCGGGCCGGCTACCCGACCACCGGTGCCAACCAGGTCTCCCAGGGCACCTTCCAGGCATCCGTCTTCCCGGGCAACGACATGGCCTGGGTGGCAGCCAACTCCAGCTGGACCGCGACCCCCTACGTCAGCCAGAACGGCCAGAACCTCCAGGTGACCGGGTCCACGGTGGCGACCGTGGGCGCGTCGGTGTGCCGTTCCGGCTCGACGACCGGGTGGCACTGCGGCACCGTCCAGCAGCTCGACACCAGCGTCACCTACCAGGAGGGCACCGTCTCCGGGGTGACCCGTACCTCGGTGTGCGCGGAGCCGGGCGACTCGGGCGGCTCCTTCCTCTCCGGCAGCCAGGCGCAGGGCGTCACCTCGGGCGGCTCCGGCGACTGCACGAGCGGCGGGACCACCTTCTTCCAGCCGATCAACCCGATCCTGTCCGCCTACGGGCTGACCCTGAAGACCACCACGGACGGCCCCGGCCCCGGCGACCCGGGCCCCGGGAACCCCGGCGGCACCTGGGCGGCCGGCACCGTCTACCAGGCGGGCGACACGGTCACCTACGGCGGCGTCACCTACCGCTGTCTCCAGGGCCACCAGGCGCAGCCTGGCTGGGAGCCGCCGAACGTGCCCGCGCTGTGGCAGCGGAGCTGAGCCACCGGCCGGACCGCTGAACCGCCGACCACCACGGGGTGGGCCGGGCCCGGGTGTACCGAGGGGGGCGCCCGGGCCCGGCGTTCGCCCGCCCGCGCCGACTCCGGTACGCCTCCCCGCACCGCGACCGCCCCGGGGCGTGGGGCTCAGGTGCGGCCGGACCTAGGTGCCGCCCGGACCGAGGTGCCGTCCCCGGGCTCAGGTGCGGGTGACCACGCCGCACCCGTCCGGCTTCCGCCCCTCCAGCGAGCGACTGCGGTCGTACGGGTCGACGGCGGCGCCGGTGGCCGGGGCGCCGGTCGGGCCGGTGCCGGGGAAGACGGGGTGCGCGTAGCCGTCGTGGACGTCGCACTCGTTGTTGTAGGTGTCCGAGCTGTACCGGGCGATCGCCAGCTTGCCGGGAGTGGCCTTCCACCGGGCCGGATCGACCAGGTTCATGGTCAGTTCGCGGCGGACGACGGTGCGGGCCACCGGGGCGTCGCCGTCCGCGCCCGCGCCCGCCCGCACCAGCGGGTAGACGAAGGTGTAGTCGGCGTGCACCTGCACCTGGCCGGGCTGCCCGGCGGCGAAGGTCATATGGCCGCGCACCTTCACGGTGTCGCCGGCGGGGCGCACCTCGGCCGGGTCGAAGCGGGTGACGAGGTTCAGCGGGTCGTGGTCGCGGTCGGGGTCGCTCAGCGAGCGCCGCAGCTGCGGCAGGGTCCCGGGCTGCTTCGGGTCGAGCAGCGCCATCGCCGCGGTCGGCCGTGCGCCCTGGAGCACGGCCGGGTCCAGGTTCGTGGCGACCAGGAACTCCTTGGTGCGGCGCAGCGCGAGCGCCACGTCGTCCGCGCCGAGTCCGCCGACGGCCTCGGCGCGCGGCAGTTCGATGGCGTCCGCGCCGTCGCCCCAGGCCAGCGCGGGCGAACCGCGGAAGGGGTGGGCGAGGGTCGGCGTCCCGCTCCCGGCCGCGCCGGGCGCGCTGCTCGGCAGCGCCGTCTCGGCGGGCAGCGGCGAGGGCGCGGCATCGGCCGGCGCCTCGTGTCCGGGCAGCCGGTCGGTCAGCAGGGAGGGCCGAACGGCGACGAGGGCGACCGCGACAGCGAGGAGCAGTCCGAGCGCGGACCACAGACGGCGGTTGCGCCGGGCGCGGCCGTTCTGCTCCCGCCAGGCGGGACCGGTGTGCCAGCCGGCCGGGGTCCATGGCTGCGGGCCGTGCGTCGACGCCGTCGGAGTACGGCGGCGCCACCGGCCCCGGCGTGCGCCGCCCGCGCGCTGCGCGGCCTCGGCCTCCTCCCGGAGCCGGCGGGCCACCATCCGGGCCCGTGCGGACGGCTCCTTGGGCGGTGGTGCGCCGCCGCCCTCCACCGACTCGCGCAGGAACTCCTCCCACTGCTCGTCGGATATGGCCGGCTCCTCGCCGGACCGCTCGTCGGGCTGCTCAGGCGGCGGAACGGTACCCACGAACCCACTCTCTTCACATGAGACGACAACCGGCTCAGCCTTCCGGACGCCTCCGCCACCGGACAGACACAGCGGCCGACCGTGACCGAACCGGTACAACGATGATCAACGGCGCACCGCCCGCCGCCGACGGCCGGGCTGCCCGAGGCCGCCGAGGGGGCCGCGCCGAGTGGCGCCCGACCCGGAGCCCCCGGAGCCCCGAGCCCTCTGAGCCCCCCGAGCCCCCCGAGCCCCCGGAGCCCCCGGAGCCCCGGGGCCGGAGTTCCGGGGCCGGAGTTCCGGGCATGCGAAAGGGCCCGTACGACCGAAGTCGTACGGGCCCTCCCCGGTGCTCAGCTCGCGCTGCGGCTACCGGGCCGAGATCACTTGTTGATCTTGGTGACCTGGCCGGCGCCCACGGTGCGACCACCCTCACGGATGGCGAACTTCAGGCCCTCTTCCATGGCGACGGGCTGGATGAGCTCCACCTTCATCTCGGTGTTGTCACCCGGCATGACCATCTCGGTGCCCTCGGGGAGGGTCACCACGCCGGTCACGTCCGTCGTGCGGAAGTAGAACTGCGGGCGGTAGTTGTTGAAGAACGGCGTGTGGCGGCCACCCTCGTCCTTGGACAGGATGTAGGCCTGCGCCTCGAACTCGGTGTGCGGGGTGACCGAGCCCGGCTTGATGATGACCTGGCCGCGCTCGACGTCCTCGCGCTTGATGCCGCGGAGCAGCAGACCGACGTTCTCACCGGCCTGGCCCTCGTCGAGCAGCTTGCGGAACATCTCGATGCCGGTGACCGTGGTGGTGGTCTTCTCCGGCTTGATGCCGATGATGTCGACGGTCTCGTTGACCTTGAGGACACCACGCTCGATGCGGCCGGTGACGACCGTACCGCGACCGGTGATGGTGAAGACGTCCTCGATCGGCATCAGGAACGGCTTGTCGACGTCGCGCTCCGGCTCCGGGATCGCGGTGTCGACGGCGTTCATGAGCTCCAGGACCGACTGGGTCCACTTCTCGTCGCCCTCGAGGGCCTTGAGAGCGGAGACACGGACGACCGGCAGGTCGTCGCCCGGGAACTCGTACTCGGAGAGGAGCTCACGGACCTCGAGCTCGACGAGCTCCATGATCTCCTCGTCGTCCACCATGTCGGCCTTGTTCAGGGCGACGACGATGTACGGAACGCCGACCTGGCGGGCCAGGAGCACGTGCTCCTTGGTCTGCGGCATCGGGCCGTCGGTGGCGGCGACCACCAGGATCGCGCCGTCCATCTGCGCGGCACCGGTGATCATGTTCTTGATGTAGTCCGCGTGACCCGGGCAGTCGACGTGGGCGTAGTGACGCGCCTCGGTCTGGTACTCGACGTGCGCGATGGAGATGGTGATACCGCGCTGACGCTCCTCGGGCGCCTTGTCGATGTTGTCGAACGGGGTGGCCTCGTTCAGCTCCGGGTACGCGTCGTGCAGCACCTTGGTAATGGCGGCCGTGAGGGTCGTCTTACCGTGGTCGATGTGACCGATGGTGCCGATGTTGACGTGCGGCTTAGTCCGCTCGAACTTCGCCTTCGCCACTGGGGTCCTCCTGTGGAGTGGTTCTGTACGCCTTACTCATCGGCGCCAGGTGATCTTTGCTGGATGGCCCGGAGCTCCCGGGGCATTCCGGCCGCGTTCGCGGTGGAATGCCCCTTGAGGCTCCGGAGTCAAGCCTAAGGGCTGGAACTCGGCTGAGTTACTCGCCCTTGGCCTTCGCGATGATCTCCTCGGCGACGTTCCGCGGAACCTCGGCGTAGGAGTCGAACTGCATCGAGTAGCTGGCGCGACCCGACGTCTTGCTGCGGAGGTCTCCGACGTAGCCGAACATCTCCGAGAGGGGCACGAGGCCCTTCACGACGCGGGCACCCGCCCGCTCCTCCATGGCCTGGATCTGGCCACGGCGGGAGTTGATGTCGCCGATGACCTCGCCCATGTAGTCCTCGGGCGTGGTGACCTCGACGGCCATCATCGGCTCGAGAAGCACGGGACCGGCCTTGCGCGCGGCCTCCTTGAAGGCCTGCGAACCGGCGATCTTGAACGCGAGCTCGGAGGAGTCGACCTCGTGGTAGCCACCGTCGAGAAGCGTGACGCGGACGCCCGTCATCTCGTAGCCGGCGAGGATGCCGAACTGCATGGCCTCCTGGCAGCCGGCGTCCACCGAAGGGATGTACTCCTTCGGGATACGGCCACCGGTGACCTTGTTCACGAACTCGTACGAGGTGTCGCCACCGTCGAGCGGCTCGATCGCGATCTGCACCTTGGCGAACTGGCCGGTACCACCGGTCTGCTTCTTGTGCGTGTAGTCGACCCGCTCGACCGCCTTGCGGATGGTCTCGCGGTACGCGACCTGCGGCTTGCCGACGTTGGCCTCGACCTTGAACTCACGGCGCATACGGTCGACCAGCACCTCGAGGTGCAGCTCGCCCATGCCGCCGATGACGGTCTGGCCGGTCTCCTCGTTGGTGCTGACCTGGAAGGAGGGGTCCTCCTCCGCGAGCCGCTGGATGGCGACACCCAGCTTCTCCTGGTCGCCCTTGGACTTGGGCTCGATCGCGACCTCGATGACCGGCGCCGGGAAGTCCATGGACTCCAGGATCACCGGGTTCTTGTCGTCGCACAGCGTCTCACCGGTGGTGGTCTGCTTCAGGCCCATGACGGCGACGATGTCACCGGCGCCCGCCGACTCGATCTCCTCACGCTTGTTGGCGTGCATGCGGTAGATCTTGCCGATGCGCTCCTTCTTGCCCTTGACGGAGTTCAGCACGGCGGTGCCGGACTCCAGGCGGCCCGAGTAGACCCGGACGAAGGTGAGCTTGCCCAGGTGCGGGTCGCTCATGATCTTGAACGCGAGGGCGGAGAGGGGCTCCTCCTCCGACGGCTTGCGGCGAACGACCTCTTCGGGGTTGTTGACCGCGTGGCCCTCGATGGCCTCGACGTCGAGCGGGGTCGGCAGGTAGCGCACGACCGCGTCGAGCAGGGGCTGGACGCCCTTGTTCTTGAACGCGGTACCGCAGAACACCGGGGTGACCGTGGTGTCGCTGGACTTGCCGGACGCGATGGTGATGCGACGGATCGCGGCGTACAGCTGCTCCTCGGTGGGCTCCTCGCCCTCCAGGTACAGCTCCATGATCTCTTCGTCGTTCTCCGCGACGGCCTCGATCAGCTTGCCGTGCCACTCCTCGGCGGCCTCGGTGTGCGTGTCGGGGATGTCGACGACGTCGTACATCTCGCCCTTGGCCGCCTCGGCGGACCACACGAGCGCCTTCATGCGGACCAGGTCCACGACGCCCTTGAAGTCGGCCTCGGCACCGATCGGCAGCTGCATGACGAGCGGCTGCGCGCCCAGGCGGTCCGAGATCATGTCCACGCAGCGGTGGAACTCGGCGCCCGTACGGTCGAGCTTGTTGACGAAGCAGATGCGCGGAACGCCGTAGCGGTCCGCCTGACGCCACACCGTCTCGGACTGGGGCTCGACGCCGGCGACGCCGTCGAACACCGTCACGGCACCGTCGAGCACGCGCAGCGAACGCTCCACCTCGACGGTGAAGTCGACGTGGCCCGGCGTGTCGATGATGTTGATGGTGTGGTCGACGTCGTTCAGCGACCAGTGACAGGTGGTGGCAGCAGAGGTGATCGTGATGCCACGCTCCTGCTCCTGCTCCATCCAGTCCATGGTGGCAGCGCCGTCGTGGACCTCACCGATCTTGTACGAGACACCGGTGTAGAACAGGATCCGCTCGGTGGTGGTCGTCTTGCCCGCGTCGATGTGGGCCATGATCCCGATGTTGCGGACCCTGGCCAGGTCAAGTGAAGTGGTAGCCATAAGGCTTCAGTCTTCTCTCGGTCTCGATGTGGGTAGCGACTACCAGCGGTAGTGCGCGAAGGCCTTGTTGGACTCGGCCATCTTGTGCGTGTCCTCGCGCTTCTTCACAGCGGCACCGAGGCCGTTGGACGCGTCGAGGAGCTCGTTGAGCAGACGCTCGGTCATGGTCTTCTCGCGACGGGCGCGGGAGTAACCGACCAGCCAGCGCAGCGCCAGGGTGTTGGCGCGGCCGGGCTTGACCTCGACCGGCACCTGGTAGGTGGCGCCACCGACACGGCGGGACTTGACCTCGAGGGTCGGCTTGATGTTCTCGAGAGCGCGCTTGAGCGTGATGACCGGGTCGTTGCCGGTCTTCTCGCGCAGGCCCTCCATGGCGCCGTAGACGATGCGCTCGGCGGTGGAGCGCTTACCGTTCAGCAGCACCTTGTTGATCAGGGAGGTCACCAGAGGAGAGCCGTAGACCGGGTCGATGATGACCGGGCGCTTCGGGGCGGGGCCCTTACGAGGCATTCTTACTTCTCCTTCTTGGCGCCGTAACGGCTGCGAGCCTGCTTGCGGTTCTTGACACCCTGGGTGTCGAGCGAGCCGCGGATGATCTTGTAGCGAACACCCGGCAGGTCCTTCACACGGCCGCCGCGCACGAGCACGATGGAGTGCTCCTGCAGGTTGTGTCCCTCACCCGGAATGTAAGCGGTGACCTCGATGCCGCTGGTCAGACGCACACGCGCGACCTTGCGGAGGGCCGAGTTCGGCTTCTTCGGGGTAGTCGTGAACACACGCGTGCAGACGCCACGACGCTGGGGCGAACCCTCGAGTGCGGGCGTCTTGTTCTTCTCGACCTTGTCCTGCCGGCCCTTGCGGACCAGCTGCTGGATCGTAGGCACTACTTCTCCGGTTTCTGTGTGCCGATGGGTACAGCTAACCTGGAACATCTCCGACCCACGCGGTCGGGTGTGTCGAATCCCGCGGACTCCCGCCGCACGTGCAGAAAGAGGCGCAGATTTGCGGTGGCCGATAGCGGCTCCCGTTGCGGTCTGAAGGCACGCACGAGGGCCAGGGCACACCCCAGGCACAAGGTCTGAGCGTACCTATCGCATTCGCTGCGGTCAAAACAAATGCCCGCGCAGGGGACACGCCGGTCATCCGTCCGGCCCGCCCCGCCGGCCCGCCCGGTTCCCCGATGCCTCGGCACACCGCGGCCCCGCCTTCCCGACCGCCCCGCCTCGACGCTCCGCGCCGCTCGTCAGCCGGCCACCGTCCGCAGCCCATCGGGTCGCCCACCCGCATCGCCCCGGCTGTCCGCCCGACGCGTCCAGGTGTGCGTCGGCGGCCGCCCAGGGTGTCCATGCGGCTCGCGTACGGCTGACCGGCGGCAGCCCGCCCGGATGTCCGCGCGGCTCGCCCCTGGCCGCCCTGTGGGCCTGTCCGGGGCCCCGCCGCCCCTCCCCCTCCCCCCGCCGCGGGGAGCTGCCGCCGCGCACCCCCGCCGGCCGGCCTGAACGGCCTTCTCCCCAAACGCCGGACGGGCCGGCCCTCAGCCCCTCCGGCGTGTGAGAAGCGGGGGGCAGGGGCAGCGCCAGCGCCCCCTGGGAAGGGGCGGACAGGGGCGGCGGGAGCGAGAAAGACACCGCAGGCGCCTGCGGGCCGGGCAGCCCGAAGGGCGGGCACCCCCACAGGGGTGCCCGCCCTTCGGTCGAACCGCTCGCTTACTGGTTGTACGGACCGTAGTCGTAGTCCTCCAGCGGGACGGCCTGGCCGGAGCCCGTGCCGAAGGGCGAGTAGTCGATGTCGTCGTAGCCGACGGCCGAGTACATCGCGGCCTTGGCCTCCTCGGTCGGCTCCACCCGGATGTTGCGGTAGCGGGACAGACCCGTACCGGCCGGGATGAGCTTACCGATGATGACGTTCTCCTTGAGGCCGATGAGGCTGTCGGACTTGGCGTTGATCGCCGCGTCCGTCAGGACTCGGGTCGTCTCCTGGAAGGAGGCGGCCGACAGCCAGGATTCCGTCGCCAGCGAGGCCTTGGTGATACCCATCAGCTGCGGACGACCGGAGGCCGGGTGACCGCCCTCCTGGACCACACGACGGTTCTCCTGCTCGAACTTCGAGCGCTCGACCAGCTCGCCGGGCAGCAGCTCGGCGTCGCCGGACTCGATGATCGTCACGCGGCGCAGCATCTGCCGGATGATGATCTCGATGTGCTTGTCGTGGATCGACACACCCTGCGAGTTGTACACCCGCTGGACCTCGCCGACCAGGTGGACCTGGACGGCGCGCTGGCCGAGGATGCGCAGCACGTCGTGGGGGTTGGTGGCACCCACGGTGAGCTTCTGGCCCACCTCGACGTGGTCGCCCTCGCCGACCAGCAGACGGGCGCGCTTCGAGATCGGGTACGCCGTCTCGTCGCTGCCGTCGTCCGGCGTGATGACGATCTTCTTGGTCTTCTCGGTCTCCTCGATCCGGACGCGGCCGGCCGCCTCGGAGATCGGGGCGACACCCTTCGGGGTACGGGCCTCGAAGAGCTCGACGACACGCGGCAGACCCTGGGTGATGTCGTCACCGGCCACACCACCGGTGTGGAAGGTACGCATCGTCAGCTGGGTGCCGGGCTCACCGATGGACTGGGCGGCGATGATGCCGACCGCCTCACCGATGTCGACCAGCTTGCCGGTGGCCAGCGAACGGCCGTAGCACATGGCGCAGGTGCCCACGGCGGACTCGCAGGTCAGGACCGAGCGGGTCTTGACCTCCTCGACGCCGCGGCCGACCAGCTCCTCGATGAGCACGTCACCGAGGTCGGTGCCGGCCGGGGCCAGCACCTGGCCGTCGACGACGATGTCCTCGGCGAGGCAGCGCGCGTACACGGACGTCTCGACGTCGTCCGCCTTGCGCAGCACGCCGTCCGCGCCCCGCTCCGCGATCTTGAGCTTGAGGCCGCGGTCGGTGCCGCAGTCCTCCTCGCGGATGATGACGTCCTGGGAGACGTCGACCAGACGACGGGTGAGGTAACCCGAGTCGGCGGTACGCAGAGCGGTGTCCGCCAGACCCTTACGGGCGCCGTGCGTGGAGATGAAGTACTCCAGCACGGACAGGCCCTCACGGAACGACGCCTTGATCGGACGCGGGATCGTCTCGTTCTTCGCGTTCGACACCAGACCACGCATACCGGCGATCTGACGCATCTGCATCATGTTGCCTCGTGCACCCGAGTTCACCATCATGAAGATCGGGTTGGTCTTCGGGAAGTTGTCGTTCATCGCCTCGGCGACCTCGTTGGTCGCCTTGGTCCAGATCGCGATGAGCTCCTGCGTGCGCTCGTCCTTGGTGATCAGACCGCGCTCGTACTGCTTCTGGACCTTCTCGTCCTGCGCCTCGTAGCCGCGGACGATCTCCTTCTTCGCCTCCGGGACGACGACGTCCGAGATGGCGACGGTGACGCCGGAGCGGGTGGCCCAGTAGAAGCCGGCCGCCTTCAGGTTGTCGAGCGTCGCCGCCACGATGACCTTGGGGTAGCGCTCGGCGAGGTCGTTGACGATCTCGGAGAGCTGCTTCTTGCCGACCTCGTAGTCGACGAACGGGTAGTCCTCGGGCAGCAGCTCGTTGAAGAGCGCGCGGCCCAGCGTCGTCTGGAGGCGGAAGGTGTCACCCTGCTGCCACTCCGGCTCGCCCTCTTCGCGGGCCGGCGGGGTCCAGCCGCGCGGCGGGATGGTGCCCACCGGGAAGCGGATGTCGACCTTCGACTGAAGCGACAGCTCGCCGGCGTCGAACGCCATGATCGCCTCGGCGACCGAAGCGAACGAACGGCCCTCGCCCTTGACGTCCCGCATCTCGCCGTCGGTGGTGAGGAAGAACAGACCGAGGACCATGTCCTGGGTCGGCATCGTCACCGGACGGCCGTCGGCGGGCTTGAGGATGTTGTTCGAGGACAGCATCAGGATGCGGGCCTCGGCCTGCGCCTCCGCGGACAGCGGCAGGTGCACGGCCATCTGGTCACCGTCGAAGTCCGCGTTGAACGCGGTGCACACGAGCGGGTGGATCTGGATGGCCTTGCCCTCGACCAGCTGCGGCTCGAAGGCCTGGATGCCGAGGCGGTGCAGCGTGGGCGCACGGTTCAGCAGAACCGGGTGCTCCGCGATGACCTCTTCCAGCACGTCGTACACGACCGTGCGGCCGCGCTCGACCATGCGCTTGGCCGACTTGATGTTCTGCGCGTGGTTCAGGTCCACCAGGCGCTTCATCACGAACGGCTTGAACAGCTCCAGCGCCATCGCCTTGGGCAGACCGCACTGGTGCAGCTTGAGCTGCGGGCCGACGACGATGACGGAACGCGCCGAGTAGTCGACTCGCTTGCCGAGCAGGTTCTGACGGAAGCGGCCCTGCTTGCCCTTGAGCATGTCGGACAGCGACTTCAGCGGACGGTTGCCGGGGCCCGTGACCGGGCGGCCGCGGCGGCCGTTGTCGAAGAGCGCGTCGACGGCCTCCTGGAGCATGCGCTTCTCGTTGTTCACGATGATCTCGGGCGCGCCGAGGTCGAGAAGCCGCTTCAGGCGGTTGTTGCGGTTGATGACACGGCGGTACAGGTCGTTCAGGTCGGAGGTCGCGAAGCGGCCACCGTCCAGCTGCACCATCGGACGCAGGTCCGGCGGGATGACCGGGACGCAGTCCAGGACCATGCCCTTGGGGCTGTTGGAGGTCTGCAGGAACGCGGAGACGACCTTCAGCCGCTTGAGGGCACGGGTCTTCTTCTGGCCCTTGCCGGTGCGGATGATCTCGCGGAGCTTCTCCGCCTCCTCCTCCAGGTCGAAGGACTCCAGGCGCTTCTGCAGCGCCGCGGCGCCCATCGAACCGTCGAAGTAGGTGCCGAAGCGGTCACGCAGCTCGCGGTAGAGCAGCTCGTCGCCCTCCAGGTCCTGGACCTTGAGGTTCTTGAACCGGGTCCAGACCTCGTCGAGGCGGTCGATCTCGCGCTGCGCGCGGTCGCGCAGCTGCTTCATCTCACGCTCGGCGCCCTCGCGCACCTTGCGGCGCACATCGGCCTTGGCGCCCTCGGCCTCCAGCTCGGCCAGGTCGGTCTCGAGCTTCTTGGCGCGGGCCTCCAGGTCGGCGTCGCGGCGCTGCTCGATCTGCTGGCGCTCGACGGAGACGTGGGCCTCCAGCGAGGGCAGGTCGCGGGTGCGGCGCTCCTCGTCGACGTACGTGATCATGTACGCCGCGAAGTAGATGACCTTCTCCAGGTCCTTCGGGGCGAGGTCCAGCAGGTAGCCCAGCCGGCTCGGGACGCCCTTGAAGTACCAGATGTGGGTGACGGGGGCGGCGAGCTCGATGTGGCCCATCCGCTCACGGCGCACCTTGGCGCGCGTGACCTCGACGCCACAGCGCTCGCAGATGATGCCCTTGAAGCGGACGCGCTTGTACTTGCCGCAGTAGCACTCCCAGTCCCGGGTGGGGCCGAAGATCTTCTCGCAGAAGAGCCCGTCCTTTTCCGGCTTGAGGGTGCGGTAGTTGATGGTCTCGGGCTTCTTGACCTCGCCGTGGCTCCACTGACGGATGTCGTCAGCGGTGGCCAGGCCGATCCGGAGCTCGTCGAAGAAGTTGACGTCGAGCACTATGCGTCAATCCCTCTCAGGGTCGTAAGTCTGTGGTCTGAAACGGGGGCCTGGGGGTCGGCGGGGGCCTCACTCATCGGCGAGGCCCCTGCCGGACTCCCGTCAGACCTCTTCGACGCTGCTCGGCTCGCGCCGGGACAGGTCGATGCCGAGCTCCTCCGCGGCGCGGAAGACATCCTCGTCGGTGTCGCGCATCTCGATGGACATACCGTCGCTGGACAGCACCTCCACGTTCAGGCAGAGGGACTGCATCTCCTTGATGAGCACCTTGAAGGACTCGGGGATGCCGGGCTCGGGGATGTTCTCGCCCTTGACGATGGCCTCGTAGACCTTCACGCGGCCGGTGACGTCGTCGGACTTGATGGTCAGCAGTTCCTGGAGGGCGTAGGCGGCGCCGTACGCCTCGAGTGCCCACACCTCCATCTCGCCGAACCGCTGGCCGCCGAACTGCGCCTTACCGCCCAGCGGCTGCTGGGTGATCATCGAGTACGGACCGGTCGAACGGGCGTGCAGCTTGTCGTCGACCAGGTGGTGCAGCTTCAGGATGTACATGTAGCCGACCGAGATCGGGTCCGGGAACGGCTCACCGCTGCGGCCGTCGAACAGCCGCGCCTTGCCGGTCGGGAGCACCATGCGCTCGCCGTCCCGGTTCGGGATGGTGTGCTGCAGCAGACCCGCCAGCTCGTCCTCGCGCGCACCGTCGAAGACCGGGGTGGCGACGTTGGTGCCGGGCTGGACGTTGTCGGCGCCGATGGCCTGGAGGCGCTGCGCCCACTCGTCGGCGAGGCCGGAGACGTCCCAGCCGCGGCTGGCGAGCCAGCCGAGGTGGATCTCCAGGACCTGTCCCGGGTTCATTCGGGACGGGACGCCGAGCGGGTTCAGGATGATGTCGACCGGGGTGCCGTCCTCCAGGAACGGCATGTCCTCGATCGGCAGGATCTTGGAGATGACGCCCTTGTTGCCGTGGCGGCCGGCGAGCTTGTCACCGTCGGTGATCTTGCGCTTCTGCGCGACGTAGACGCGCACCAGCTGGTTCACACCGGGGGGAAGCTCGTCGCCCTCCTCGCGGTCGAAGACGCGCACGCCGATGACCTTGCCGGTCTCGCCGTGCGGCACCTTCAGCGAGGTGTCGCGGACCTCACGGGCCTTCTCGCCGAAGATCGCGCGCAGCAGGCGCTCCTCCGGCGTCAGCTCGGTCTCGCCCTTGGGCGTGACCTTGCCGACCAGGATGTCGCCGGCGATGACCTCGGCGCCGATGCGGATGATGCCGCGCTCGTCGAGGTCGGCGAGGACCTCCTCGGAGACGTTCGGGATGTCCCGGGTGATCTCCTCGGGGCCGAGCTTGGTGTCACGGGCGTCGACCTCGTGCTCCTCGATGTGGATCGAGGAGAGGACGTCGTCCTGCACGAGGCGCTGCGACAGGATGATCGCGTCCTCGTAGTTGTGACCCTCCCACGGCATGAACGCCACGAGCAGGTTCTTGCCGAGGGCCATCTCGCCGTTCTCGGTGGCGGGACCGTCGGCGAGGACCTGGCCCTCGACGACGTGGTCGCCCTCGTTGACGATGACCTTCTGGTTGACCGAGGTGCCCTGGTTGGAGCGGGCGAACTTGGCCAGCCGGTAGGTGATGTAGGTGCCGTCGTCGTTGGCGGTGGTGATGTAGTCCGCGGAGACCTCCTGGACCACACCGGCCTTCTCGGCCTTGACGACGTCGCCGGCGTCGACGGCGGAGCGGTACTCCATGCCGGTGCCGACGAGCGGGGCCTCGGACTTGATCAGCGGCACGGCCTGACGCATCATGTTCGCGCCCATGAGGGCACGGTTGGCGTCGTCGTGCTCGAGGAACGGGATCATGGCGGTCGCGACCGACACCATCTGGCGCGGCGAGACGTCCATGTAGTCCACGTCGTCACCGGCGACGTAGTCGACCTCGCCGCCACGGCGGCGGACGAGGACCCGGGCCTCGGAGAAGCGCATGTCGTCGTTGAGGCCGGCGTTGGCCTGCGCGATGACGAAGCGGTCCTCCTCGTCAGCGGTCAGGTAGTCCACCTCGTCGGTGACCTGGCCGTCGACGACCTTGCGGTACGGGGTCTCGACGAAACCGAACGCGTTGACCCGGCCGTAGGAGGCGAGCGAGCCGATCAGACCGATGTTCGGGCCTTCGGGCGTCTCGATCGGGCACATGCGGCCGTAGTGCGAGGGGTGCACGTCACGGACCTCGAAGCCGGCCCGCTCACGGGAGAGACCACCCGGGCCGAGCGCCGACAGACGGCGCTTGTGGGTGAGACCCGACAGCGGGTTGTTCTGGTCCATGAACTGCGACAGCTGGCTGGTGCCGAAGAACTCCTTGATGGAGGCGACGACCGGCCGGATGTTGATCAGGGTCTGCGGCGTGATCGCCTCGACGTCCTGGGTGGTCATCCGCTCGCGGACGACGCGCTCCATACGGGCCAGGCCGGTGCGGACCTGGTTCTGGATGAGCTCGCCCACGCTGCGCAGACGGCGGTTGCCGAAGTGGTCGATGTCGTCGGTCTCGACGACGATCGTGTCGCCGTTGTCACCGGCGGTCTCGGTCTCGCCCGCGTGCAGCTTCACCAGGTACTTGATCGTCGAGATGATGTCCTCGACGGTCAGGATGCCGGCGTCCAGCGGCGCGTCCGCGCCCAGCTTCTTGTTGACCTTGTAGCGGCCGACCTTGGCGAGGTCGTAGCGCTTCGGGTTGAAGTAGAGGTTGTCGAGCAGCGTCTGCGCGGCCTCACGCGTGGGGGGCTCGCCCGGGCGCAGCTTGCGGTAGATGTCGAGCAGCGCGTCGTCCTGGCCCTGGGTGTGGTCCTTCTCCAGGGTGGCGCGCATCGACTCGTACTCGCCGAACTCCTCGAGGATCTGCTCGTTGGTCCAGCCGAGCGCCTTCAGGAGGACGGTGACGGACTGCTTGCGCTTGCGGTCGATGCGGACACCGACCATGTCGCGCTTGTCGATCTCCATCTCCAGCCAGGCACCCCGGGAGGGGATGATCTTGGCGGAGAAGATGTCCTTGTCGGACGTCTTGTCGATGGAGGAGTCGAAGTAGACACCCGGCGAACGGACCAGCTGCGACACCACGACACGCTCGGTGCCGTTGATGACGAAGGTGCCCTTGTTGGTCATGAGCGGGAAGTCGCCCATGAAGACCGTCTGGGACTTGATCTCGCCGGTCTCGTTGTTGGTGAACTCGGCCGTGACGAAGAGCGGGGCCGCGTACGTGAAGTCGCGCTCCTTGCACTCGTCGATGCTGTTCTTCGGCGGCTCGAAACGGTGGTCGCGGAACGTCAGCGACATCGACCCGGAGAAGTCCTCGATCGGGGAGATCTCCTCGAAGATCTCCTCCAGACCGGACTTGGTGGGGACGTCCTGACCGGACTCCAGAGCCGCCTCGACGCGAGCCTTCCACGCGTCGTTGCCGAGCAGCCAGTCGAAGCTCTCGGTTTGCAGCGCGAGAAGGTTCGGAACCTCGAGGGGCTCCTTGATCTTTGCAAAGGAAATGCGCAGCGGGGCGGTGCTGGCGCCGTTGTTCGTATTCGCGGTCGAGGCGTTGCGCGAGGCGGCCAAGAGGGGGTCCTTCCGAGGGCTCGGACTCACTACGCGCGTACCGGCCCCTCTCCCGGGCCATCGGGACAGACGGTGCCCGACGTGGCCGATGGGCCAGGTCAGGTGCGGTCCGGTCGTCGATGTTCGAGCGAGGGCATGCCCCTGGTGACGGGCAGGGGACAGCTAACAGGCAGCGCAAAGGGTCAGTGTAGCCACTTGGCCCACTGATGTCCAGTGCCGGTTTCCCGAGACCCTCGTCGTCGTCACCGCCTATGGCCTGCTTGCCCTCAACGCAGGTTGATACTGCCCTCTTCGCCGTCGATCCATGCCTCGGATTCGGATCCTCGTGACGACGCGTCCTGAGAATTGCGCGCTGCGTGCGGTTCGTCAAGGCCTCCCATGCCCGAACCGGATGCTGCGATCGTCACGTGCAGCCTGCCGTCGGGCGCCTCCAGAGGCACAGCGAAGATCACCTTACCCCTCCCGGTGTCGGGTGCAAGGCCGCCACAGCCACCCCCCGGGAAGGCCGAAGAGCGACCACCCGGATGGATGATCGCTCTTCGGTGCGTTCGCGTTACAGCCCTTCGTGGACCGTCCTACGGGACGGGCCGCGGGCCGCTGACGGCGCGCGTGAGTCCGTGCGGACCCGTGAGGTCTTACTTGACCTCGACGGAGGCGCCGGCGCCCTCGAGGGACTCCTTGGCCTTGTCCGCGGCCTCCTTGTTGACCTTCTCCAGGACGGGCTTCGGCGCACCGTCGACCAGGTCCTTGGCCTCCTTCAGGCCGAGGGAGGTCAGCTCGCGCACGACCTTGATGACCTGGATCTTCTTGTCGCCGGCACCGGTGAGGATGACGTCGAACTCGTCCTTCTCCTCGGGGGCCTCGGCGGCGGCGCCACCAGCGGCACCACCGGCGACGACGACCGGGGCGGCCGCGGCGGCGGTGACGTCGAACTTCTCCTCGAAGGCCTTCACGAACTCGGAGAGCTCGATGAGGGTCATCTCCTCGAACTGGGCGAGCAGGTCTTCCTGGCTGAGCTTCGCCATGATGGGCGATCCTTCCACTGATTCGGCAGGTGCCGGATGTACTGGATGTGGCGGGCGTACGTCGGCCCGCTGCGACCCTCGCCGCCTAGGCGGCCCGGGTCAGAAAGCGAGCCGAGTTACTCGGCACCGCCCTGCTCGTCGCGCTTGGCGCGAAGCGCGTCCACGGTGCGGACGAGCTTCGAGGGAAGCGCCTGGAAGAGCGAAGCAGCCTGGGACTGCTTGCCCTTGAAGGCACCCGCCAGCTTGGAGAGCAGAACCTCGCGGGACTCGAGGTCCGCAAGCTTCTTGATCTCGTCGGCGGACAGCGCCTTGCCGTCAAGGACACCGCCCTTGATGACGAGATTCGGGTTGTCCTTGGCGAAGTCACGGAGACCCTTCGCCGACTCCACCGGGTCACCGGTGACGAAGGCGACAGCCGTCGGACCAGCGAAGAGCTGGTCGTCGAGCGTGATCCCGGCCTCGTTGGCCGCAATCTTGGTCAGCGTGTTCTTCACCACGGCGTACTGGGCGTTCTCACCGAGCGACCGGCGCAGCGTCTTGAGCTGCGCCACGGTGAGACCGCGGTACTCGGTCAGCACGGCGGCGTTGGAGCTGCGGAACTTGTCCGTCAGCTCGGCAACCGCGGCAGCCTTGTCGGGCCTCGCCATAGAGCCTCGGCCTCCTTCCGGGTGATTCGGACCGCGCGGACCCGAAGGAGGACTGGGAAAACGAAACGCCCCGGCGCAGGGCACGGGGCGGACTCGACCGGTCGGACGCACGGCACGAGCGTGCGCACTCCGGGAGTTCTTCCACAGTCACCTGCGCGGGTCGTCCGCATGTACAGCGGATCCTTCGGCCACCGCGCCCTCGAACGAGTGCACGGCAACGACCAGCGGTCTTTGGCTTCCTGAGGAGAGTACGTGAACGGCACACCCCCAGGCAAATCCGCGCGTCATGACCCCCCACCCGGGTGACACACGCGCCGGCACGCCTCGGCGAGGCTGAGCCACACGGTGCAGCGCGGCGCGACGCCCCGCCGTCGGCACGCGGCGCGATGCCCGGCGCGGACAGGCCCGCCCCGACGGTGCCCGACGCGGCGGTAGGCGCCGCGGCGACCGGTCGCCGGGCAGCGCCCCCGTGACCGCCGCCGCTTGCGGCGGAACCCGTCCTCTGCACCGGGACCCGGCGAGGAGCGCCCACAAGGCGGCGCCCGGCGCGGGACGGCCCGTACGACGGCGCCGCCGGGGCGGTACGCGCCGCGGGGGCCGGTGGGGGGCCCCACTCCAGCGGCGCGCACCCGGCTCGGTGGCCGCCCGGTTCGGAGGACGCCCGGTTCGGAGGACGCCCGGTTCGGAGGACGCCCGGTTCGGAGGACGCCGCGCCAGCGGGCGCCCGACGCCCGCGGCGCCCCCGGTGTCAGGACGACGGGGTCGTCGCGCCGCCCGACGTCGCGCCCGCCGCGCCGCCCAGGCCCTGCTTCTCCAGGATCTTCGCGAAGTCCGCGGTGTCGTCAGCCGGCGGGGCGGTGACGGAGACCTTCACGCCGTAGTCGCGGTAGACGGCCGTGCTGTTCATCGCGCCGTTCGCCGTGTCCGCCTTCTCGGTCTTCTTCACCAGGAGGTTCTGGTCGTCGATCCAGAGGTCCACGGTCTCCGTGGTGATGCCCGACTGGCTGAGCTGCTTCTTCAACGCGTCGAGCTGGGCGGCCGAGAGGTTGTGGTTGCTCTTGTCGGCGAAGTCGGCGACGTTCACCGTGCCCGTGTAGTGCGTGGTGCGCTTCCCGGCGACCTGCTCCTCGCCGACCTTCTTCACGTCGCCGGAGGCCAGCAGCAGCCGCACTCCCTGGTTCGGCGTGCTGTTCTGCATCTGGTCCTTGAGGTACGCGCCGGAGCCGCCGGCCATCGTGGCCAGGTCGTCGTAGCTGTACTTGAGCCAGTGCTTGCCGCCCACCAGGCCGGCGTACTCGTCGCTCATGCGCGTGTAGTAGCCCTCGGGCAGGTAGCGCGCCTCGGTCGTCGTGTTGCCGAGCTTGCGCAGCGTCTCGGCCGCGGTGCCGCCGGTGTACGTGATCGTCATGGTGCCCGTGATGCCGTGGCTCCAGTCGAGCTTGCCGCCGCCCTTCATCGACATCAGCGTGCCGAGGCTGGTGGTCGACTCCACCTGGGCCGAGTCGGC
Organism: Streptomyces sp. NPDC093260; assembly: GCF_040683715.1. Taxonomy (NCBI): domain Bacteria; kingdom Bacillati; phylum Actinomycetota; class Actinomycetes; order Kitasatosporales; family Streptomycetaceae; genus Streptomyces; species Streptomyces sp. NPDC093260. The sequence goes on along the minus strand of NZ_JBFBEK010000007.1, from coordinate 46,729 downwards.
CTTCGCGGTGGACGTCTCGGCGCTGAGCAGGGCCGCGATCGGGTTCGCCCGCGCCACACCGCCGCCCACCGTCTTGCCGCCCTCGCCCGAGGAACCGGAGCCGCAGGCCGCCACCCCCGTCAGCGCCGCCACCGCCGCGATCGAGAACGTCGTCCGGCGCACGGTCCTGGTCATCATCTCGTCCCCACCCCTAAGCCTTCGCTGTGTCCCGTCACGCTAGCGCGGGCCACCGACAACCCCACGGCAGCTCCGCACAGGCGTCCCACAGAAAAGGGACGAGCCCCGCAACCGTTCGGTTGCGGGGCTCGTCGCCGACCTGTGCGAGCCGGGGGCTCAGACCGCGGCCGGGTCCTCCTCGACGAGGAGGTTCCGGGTGCGGTTCGGGTCGATCTGGATGCCGGGGCCCATCGTGGTGCTGATGGCGGCCTTCTTGATGTAGCGACCCTTGGCGGCGGACGGCTTCAGACGGAGGATCTCCTCCAGGGCCGCGCCGTAGTTCTCCACCAGCTTGCTGTCGTCGAACGACGTCTTGCCGATGATGAAGTGCAGGTTCGAGTGCTTGTCGACGCGGAACTCGATCTTGCCGCCCTTGATGTCGGTGACGGCCTTGGCCACGTCGGGGGTGACGGTGCCGGTCTTCGGGTTCGGCATCAGACCACGCGGGCCGAGGACGCGGCCGAGGCGGCCGACCTTGCCCATGAGGTCCGGGGTGGCGACGACGGCGTCGAAGTCCAGACGGCCCTTGGCCACCTCATCGATCAGTTCGTCGGAGCCGACGATGTCGGCGCCCGCGGCCTCCGCGGCCGCAGCACGGTCACCGGTCGCGAAGACCAGGACCCGGGCGGTCTTGCCGGTGCCGTGCGGAAGGTTCACGGTGCCACGGACCATCTGGTCGGCCTTGCGCGGGTCGACACCCAGGCGGAAGGCGACCTCGACGGTGCCGTCGAACTTGGTCGTGGAGGTCTCCTTGGCGAGACGGACGGCCTCGAGCGGGGCGTAGAGCTTCTCCCGGTCGACCTTGGCGTCCGCAGCGCGAAGGGCCTTGCTGCGCTTGCTCACAACTGCTCCTGTGGTTTCTGAAAGGAGTCGTGGTACGGGCCGAGCAGGCCCTTCCACGTGCGGCGTATCACGGCCGCATGACTACGAAGGTGGGGTTCAGCCCTCGACCGTGACGCCCATGGAACGCGCGGTGCCGGCGATGATCTTCGCGGCGGCGTCCAGGTCGTTGGCGTTGAGGTCGGGCATCTTGGTCTGGGCGATCTCGCGGACCTGCGCCTCGGTGATCTTGGCGACCTTGGTCTTGTGCGGCTCGCCGGAGCCCTTCTCCACGCCCGCGGCCTTGAGGATCATCTTGGCGGCCGGCGGCGTCTTGGTGATGAAGGTGAAGGAGCGGTCCTCGTAGACCGTGATCTCCACCGGGATGACCCAACCGCGCTGCGACTCGGTCGCGGCGTTGTAGGCCTTGCAGAACTCCATGATGTTGACGCCGTGCTGACCCAGCGCCGGGCCGACCGGCGGAGCCGGGTTGGCGGCACCGGCCTGGATCTGGAGCTTGATGAGCCCCGTGACCTTCTTCTTCTTGGGAGGCATAGCTCTCCGGGTCCTTTCGATTCGGGTCCTGCCCGCCTCCGGGAAACCACCCGGACGCAGGCATACCGCACAACGATAACGGGTATAGCTGTGCGGCTGAAAACCGCGCAGGTCAGACCGGCTGCGAGCAGCCCGCCTGACCTGCGCGGAAGCGGTTCGTCCAGAAAGAACTAGTTCTTCTGGATCTGGTCGAAGCTCAGCTCGACCGGGGTCTCGCGGCCGAAGATCTCGACGAGGCCCTTGACCTTCTTCGAGTCGGCGTTGATCTCGTTGATCGTCGCCTGCAGCGTGGCGAACGGGCCGTCGGTGACGGTGACCGAGTCGCCGACCTCGAAGTCCAGCACCTGGACCTCGACCTTGCGCTGCGGGGCCGGCTTGCCCTCGGCCTCGGCGGCCTCGCGGGCGGCCTTCTCCTCCGCCTCCGGGGCGAGCATCTTCACGATCTCGTCCAGGGACAGCGGGTAGGGGTCGTAGGCGTTGCCGACGAAGCCGGTGACGCCCGGGGTGTTGCGGACGACGCCCCAGGACTCGTTCGTCAGGTCCATGCGGACGAGGACGTAACCGGGCAGCTTGTTCTGCCGGACGGTCTTGCGCTCGCCGTTCTTGATCTGGACGATCTCTTCCTCGGGCACCTCGGCCTGGTAGATGAAGTCCTCGACGTTCAGCGAGACGGCGCGCTGCTCCAGGTTGGCCTTCACGCGCTTCTCGTAGCCCGCGTAGGTGTGGATCACGTACCACTCGCCGGGCAGCGTGCGCAGCTCCTCGCGGAGCTTGGTGACCGGGTCCAGCTCGGGCTCGGGCTCCTGAGCGACGGCCTCTTCGCCGGCCTCGGCGTCGTCCGCCTCGTCCTGGGCGGCCTCCGCCTCGACGGCCTCGTCCTCGTCCTCGACGTGGAGGGCGGCTTCCTCGGCCGGCACGCCCGCGGCGGCCTCGGCAGCCTCCGCCTCGTCGACCTCGTCGGCACCCTCGACGATGTCGAGCTCGTCATCCACGGACTCGGTCGGCTCGATGGCGTCGTTCAGGTTCGGGTCAGACACGGTGGCTGCTTCTTCCTGGATACATAGGGGTGGAACATGCGAAAAGGGGCGCCGGTAACCACGGCGCCCTTCGCTCTTGGCTCAGCCGAAGACGTACTTGGCCGCGTGGTTGAGCCCATAGTCAATCACGGTCACCAGGGCGATCATGATGGCGACGAAGAAGATCACCACGGTGGTGTACGACGACAGCTGGCCGCGCGTAGGCCAGACGACCTTGCGAAGCTCCGCGACGATCTGCCGGTAGAAGAGCGCAAGCCGCTTGAGCGGGCCCTTCTTGGCACGCTTGCCGCCCTTGCGGGGCTTCTTCTTGGACTCCGCCACCTCGTCCTGGGCATCAGGCGTGTCGATGGAGCCCACGGCGTCCGTCATGCGTCCTCACCTGATTCCGGGTCGTGGCCGTGCCGCGCCCGGTCGAGCCGCACGGCGGTGCATTTCTGTACGTACATGCGCACACATCCCTGGCGAAGGTGTGTGTAGCAGGGCCGGAGGGACTTGAACCCCCAACCGCTGGTTTTGGAGACCAGTGCTCTACCAATTGAGCTACGACCCTTTGTGTGTCCCCCAACGTACCGCATCCGACCGGATGCCCGGTGCGCACCGGGTGCGGCGGCTGCTGAAGGCCAACGAGGTGAGAGTGTACGTGGTCCGCGGCCCAGCGTCGAACAGAAAGTGTTCTTCGATGTCCCGCGTGCGGCGGCCGGTTGGCGGTCCGCGGCGAAGATCGCCTGGCCGGAGCGCGGAACCGGACGCGTGTTCAAGCCGTAGACCGGACCTGCCCAGTCCGTGAAACCCGTGTGCCCGCGGCGTTCGCGGTCTGGAACGATGGGCGGTATGAGCGCTGCCATCCCTCCCACCGAGCGCCGGGTCTCCGCCCGAATCGGCGCGATCTCCGAGTCCGCCACCCTCGCCGTGGACGCCAAGGCCAAGGCCCTCAAGGCCGCCGGGCGTCCGGTGATCGGCTTCGGCGCGGGCGAGCCCGACTTCCCGACTCCGGACTACATCGTCGAGGCGGCCGTCGAGGCCTGCAAGAACCCGAAGTACCACCGGTACACCCCGGCCGGCGGTCTGCCCGAGCTGAAGTCCGCGATCGCCGCGAAGACGCTGCGCGACTCCGGCTGGGAGCCGGACGTCTCCCAGATCCTGGTCACCAACGGCGGCAAGCAGGCCATCTACGAGGCCTTCGCCGCGATCCTGGACCCGGGCGACGAGGTCATCGTGCCGGCGCCGTACTGGACGACCTACCCGGAGTCGATCCGCCTGGCCGGCGGCGTCCCCGTCGAGGTCGTCGCCGACGAGACCACCGGCTACCGGGTCACGGTCGAGCAGCTGGAGGCCGCCCGCACCGAGAAGACCAAGGTCGTCCTGTTCGTCTCCCCCTCCAACCCGACCGGCGCGGTGTACTCCGAGGCCGAGACCGAGGCGATCGGCCGCTGGGCGCTGGAGCACGGCCTGTGGGTGCTGACCGACGAGATCTACGAGCACCTGGTGTACGGCGACGCGGTCTCCGTGTCCCTGCCGGCGCTCCTGCCCGAGCTGCGCGACAAGTGCGTCGTCGTCAACGGCGTGGCCAAGACGTACGCCATGACCGGCTGGCGGGTGGGCTGGATCATCGGCCCCAAGGACGTGGTCAAGGCCGCGACCAACCTCCAGTCGCACGCCACGTCCAACGTGTCCAACGTCGCGCAGGCCGCCGCCCTGGCCGCCGTCTCCGGTGACCTGGAGGCCGTCGCGAAGATGCGCGAGGCCTTCGACCGCCGCCGCAAGACCATCGTGCGGATGCTCAACGAGATCGACGGCGTGCTCTGCCCGGAGCCCGAGGGCGCGTTCTACGCCTACCCGTCCGTGAAGGCGCTGCTCGGCAGGGAGATCCGCGGCAAGCGCCCGCAGAACACGGTCGAGCTGGCCGCGCTCATCCTGGAGGAGGCCGAGGTCGCGGTCGTCCCGGGCGAGGCGTTCGGCACGCCGGGCTATCTGCGCCTGTCCTACGCCCTCGGCGACGAGGATCTGGTGGAGGGCGTGAGCCGGATCCAGAAGCTGCTGGCGGAGGCGCGGGACTGACGCGTCCGCCTTTCCCGCAGGGGCTTTCGCTCGGGCCGGTCCGGCCTGCTCACGTGAGCAAGTCGGGCCGGCCCGCTCGTTTGTGCGTGCCGTCGGCGCGCACGTGTGTGGTTCGCGCGTGCGAGCAAGCCCACGAACGGGGAAACGGCTTCCGGTTGCGGCCCTGTGTGCGGCAGGATCCTGGGATGGAGCGTGTACGTGATGTCTCTGAGCTGCCGAAGGCCCATCTGCACCTGCACTTCACCGGGTCGATGCGGCCCACCACCCTGCTGGAACTGGCCGACAAGTACGGCGTGCGCCTGCCCGAGGCGCTGACGGACGCCCTGTTCAGCGGGGAACCGCCCAAGCTGCGGGCGACCGACGAACGGGGCTGGTTCCGCTTCCAGCGGCTGTACGACGCGGCGCGTTCCTGCCTGCGCGAGCCCGAGGACATCCAGCGTCTGGTGCGCGAGGCCGCCGAGGAGGACATCAGGGACGGCTCGGGCTGGCTGGAGATCCAGGTCGACCCGACGTCGTACGCGCCCCGGCTCGGCGGGCTGATCCCGGCGCTGGAGATCATCCTGGACGCGGTCGACACGGCGTCCCGTGAGACCGGCCTGGGGATGCGCGTCCTGGTGGCGGCCAACCGGATGAAGCATCCGCTGGACGCCCGTACGCTGGCCCGCCTCGCCGTGCGCTACCGCGACCGCGGCGTGGTCGGCTTCGGCCTGTCCAACGACGAGCGCCGGGGCATGGCCCGCGACTTCGACCGGGCGTTCGCCATCGCGCGCGAAGGCGGCCTGTTCGCGGCCCCGCACGGCGGCGAGCTGTCCGGTCCGGCCTCGGTCCGCGACTGCCTGGACGACCTGGACGCCCGGCGGCTGGGCCACGGCGTGCGCGCGGCGGAGGACCCGCGTCTGCTGGGCCGGCTGGCGGACCGGGGCGTGACCTGCGAGGTGTGCCCGGCCTCCAACGTGGCCCTGGGCGTCTACGACAAGCCGGAAGACGTCCCTCTGCGCACGCTGTGGGAGGCCGGGGTGCCGATGGCGCTCGGCGCCGACGACCCCCTGCTGTTCGGCTCCCGGCTGGCGGCGCAGTACGACATCGCCCGCCGCCACCACGCTTTCACCGACGCCGAACTCGCCGAGCTGGCCCGCCAGTCGATCCGCGCCTCGGCCGCCCCGGAGGACGTCCGGAGGAAGCTGCTGTCGGGCGTGGACGACTGGCTGGCGGGCTGAGGGGCAGGCTCCGGGGCCTTCGGGCCGGGTCGGCGGGCGGTCGGAGGGAGGGCTCAGTCCTCGGCCATCAGCCTGATCACCGTGGACAGCGTGTCCCCGTCGTAGATGTTCCCCACCAGCGGGTCGATGCCCTCCCCGTTGACCTTCACGGTCGGCGTGCCGGCCGCCCCGGACGTCTCGTAGGCGCGCTCGGAGGCGGTCACGAAGCCGCGGTACCTCATGCCCGTGACGGCCGCGTCGAACTCCTTGCCACGCAGGCCCTTCACTTGGGAGGCCATCTCCAGCAGGAACGCGTCGCTGAAGCCGTCGACGCTCTCCTCGGGCTGGTGGGCGTAGAGGACATCGTGGTACTCGGCGAACCTGCCCGCCTCCAGGGCGGCCCGCAGGGCGTTGGCGGCCTTCTCGGAGCCGTGGCCGCCGAGCCGGCCGTCGAGGAAGGAGGCGAGCGTGTACTCCACCCTTACCTCGCCGGTGTGGACCATCCGGCGCAGGGCGTCGCCGCCGCTGCCGGTTTCGAGCTGTTCGCAGTACGGACAGCGCAGGTCCTCGTAGAGCGCGACGACGGTCTTCGCCCGCGGGGAGCCGACGCGGACGGTGGTGCCGTCGGGCGCCAACGACTCGACATTCCGCACGGGCGCCGTGGGCGCCGGCGGCGCGGCCGGCGTGTCGGCGTCGCCCGCGCCGTCGCCCGGCATGACCAACGGCGTGCAGCCCGTGGCGAGCACGCCGACCAGCACGGCCGCTGTCGCGGCGGCGGTGACGCCTCTGCGTCTGCCTCGCATGTCTGTTCCCCTCCCGGTCGAACGGGGACCGACCCTATGCGATCTCCGTGACAGCCCCTCGCCAGTTTCCCGATTTCACCGGCCTCCCGGCTTCACGAACCTTCCGGCTTCACGGACCATCCGGTGCGGGCGGTGCGGGCCGCTCGGCGGTCGGCGCCGCGATGCCCGCCAGCAGCGTGGCGGCCAGTCGGGCGGCGAAGGAGTCGGCGTCCGGGCGGGCGTCCGCCGCGTCGTACGCGAAGGCACGCTGCGCGCAGGCGCCGAGCAGCAGGGAGGCGGCGGCGAAGGGGTCGGCGCCGGGAGCGATCCGGCCGAGGGACCGCTCGGCGCGGAGGTAGGCGGCCAGTTCCTCGATCGGCACGTGCGGGCCCGAGCCCATCTGCCGCATCGCCTGGTCGTGGCGGCGCTTGAGCTGGGTCTCGGCGTACAGGGATGCGGCGATCGGGAAGCTCTGCTCGTAGAACAGGGCGGCCTGGCGGGCGATCTCGGTGAGGTTGTCCGCCAGGCCGCCCCGGCCCGGCTCGGCGGCCAGCGCGCGCAGCAGCGGGGTCAGGCGCGGCAGCCGCTCGTGCAGCACCTGGATGAACAGGTCCTCCTTGCCGTCGAAGTGCTTGTAGAGCGCCGCCTCCGAGCAGCCGGCCGCCTTGGCGATCTCCTTGGTGGTGGCGCGGGCGAGGCCGACGGTGAGCATCAGGGCGTGGGCCGCGTCGAGGATGCGGGCCCGGGTGGGTCTGCCCGCGGCGGATCGGTCGGGGGTGCCGGGCTGCTCGCGTGCGGGTTCTTGCTGCATGGGGTCCAAGGGTTCCACGAGGGCTCCCGACGGGCTTGACGGGTGGGTGAGTGTTTACTCACTCTAGGAGAAGACAGGGTGAGTGAACACTCACCCACTACCAGCCGAAGGGGCACCTGATGAATCTCACTGTTTTCGGCGCCACCGGCGGCATCGGCCAGGAGATCGTGCGGCAGGCGCTGGCTGCCGGGCACCGGGTCACCGCCGTGGTCCGCGATCCCGCCCGGCTGACCGTCGCGGGCCCCGGGCTGGAGGTGTTCCGCGCCGATCTGCGCGCCCCGGAAGCCGTGCGTCCCGCGGTCGCGGGCCGGGACGCGGTGCTGTCCGGGCTGGGCGCCCGCAGCCGCAAGGACGCCGGGGTGGCGACCCGGCTGACCCGTACGGTGCTCGGCGCGATGGAGGCGGAGGGCGTCCGGCGGCTGCTCGTGGTGAGCGCGGGCCCGGTGGGGCCGGAACCGGCCGGCGACGGCCCCCTCGACCGCACCGCCCGGCGTCTGGTCTCCGCGGTGCTCAAGGGCGTCTACGCCGATCTGCGCGCGATGGAGGCGGAGGTGGCCCGCAGCGCCACGGACTGGACGGTGGTCCGCCCGCCGCGCCTCCAGGACAAGCCGCTGACCGGCACGTATCGCACGGTGATCGGCGGTTTCCCGCCGCACGGCCGTTTCATCGCGCGGGCGGACGTGGCCCACGCGATGCTGGCGCTGACGGACGACCCGGCGGCGGTGAAGCAGGGGGTGGGGGTGGCGTACTAGGGGGCGAGGCGGGGCGGCGACCGGTGTGCGGGGACGGCGCGCCCAGGCTGCGCGCGGGGGTTGTGCGCGGGGGCGCGGCTGAGTCCGTGGCCGGGCTCGGCGGGAGCGGTGGCCCGCCGCGTCAGAGGCTGACGCCCACCGTCACCGGCTCGTTGACCAGGGTGACCCCGAAGACCGCACGGACTCCGGCCACGACCTCGCGGGCCAGCGTGAGCAGGTCATCGGTGGTCGCGCCGCCGCGGTTGGTGAGGGCGAGGGTGTGCTTGGTGGAGATGCGGGCCGGGCCGGTGCCGTAGCCCTTGGTGAAGCCGGCCTTGTCGATCAGCCAGGCCGCCGAGGTTTTGGTACGGCCCTCGCCCGCCGGGTAGGCGGGCGGCTCGACGTCCTCGCCCAGCCGCTCCCGCACTCGCGCGCGGAAGGCGGCGAAGTCGGTGTCGGTGAGGATCGGGTTGGTGAAGAAGGACCCGGCGGACCAGGTGTCGTGGTCCTCGGGGTCGAGCACCATCCCCTTCCCCGCACGCAGCTTCAGCACCGTGTCGCGGGCGGTGGGGAGGGCGACCCGGTCGCCGGCCTCGACACCGAGTGCCCGGGCGGTCTCGGCGTACTTGACGGGGGCGGACAGGCCTCCGGCGTCCTCCAGGGCGAAGCGGACGCGCAGGACGACGTACCGCTCGGGCTCGTCCTTGAAACGGCTGTGCCGGTAGGAGAAGGCGCACTCGGCGTTGGTGAGGGTGACCGTCTCGCCGGCCGTGCGGTCGTAGGCGACGACCTCGGTGATCGTGGTGGAGACCTCCTGGCCGTACGCGCCGACGTTCTGGATCGGGGTGGCGCCGGCGGAGCCGGGGATGCCGGACAGGCATTCGATGCCGGCGAGTCCGGCCTCGACGGTGCGGGCGACGGCGTCGGTCCACACCTCGCCGGCGGCCAGTTCCAGCGTCGTGCCGCTGAGTTCGACGCCGCGGGTGGCGATGCGCAGGGCGGTGCCGTCGAAGCCCTTGTCGCCGATGACCAGGTTCGAGCCGCCGCCGATGACCAGCAGCGGGGTGCCTGCGGCGTCGGCCTCGCGGACGGCTTCGATCACCTCGGCGTCGGTGGTCGCGGTGATCAGCCGGGTCGCGGGACCGCCCAGCCGGAAGGTGGTCAGCGGGGCGAGGGGCGCGTCGTGGAGTACCTGCACGCGCCCAAGACTACGAGACGGCGCCGGAGGGACGGCACGACGGCGGGCCGTGGGCCCGGACCCGGAGCCACCCGGGTCCGGGGTCCAGGCCCAGGACCCCGTGCCGCTCAGGCCAGCTGCACGACCGCTCGGGACATGCCGAGGACCTTCTGGCCGGCGCTGGTGACGGTCAGGTCGACCCGGACCTTGCGGTCGTCCAGCTTGGCCGCGACCTTGCCCGTGACCTCGATCACGGCGCCCTTGTCGTCGTCGGGGACGACGACCGGCTTGGTGAAGCGGACGCCGTACTCGACCACGGCGCCCGGGTCGCCGGTCCAGTCGGTGACGACGCGGATCGCCTCGGCCATCGTGAACATGCCGTGCGCGATCACGTCCGGCAGCCCGACCTCCTTGGCGAACCGCTCGTTCCAGTGGATCGGGTTGAAGTCCCCGGAGGCGCCCGCGTACTGCACGAGAGTGGCGCGGGTCACGGGGAAGGACCGGGCCGGCAGCTCGGTGCCGACCTCGACGTCGTCGTAGTCGATCTTCGCCGTCATCGGTTCCTCACGCCTCCTCGGCCGCACGGGCCACCAGCTTGATCCAGGTGGTCACGACGTGCTCGCCGGCCTCGTCGTGCACCTCACCGCGGACGTCCAGGATGTCGTTGCCGGCCATGGTCCTGATCGCGTCGATGGTGGACGTGACGGTCAGCCGGTCGCCGGCGCGCACGGGGCGGACGTAGGCGAACTTCTGGTCGCCGTGCACCACGCGGTCGTAGTCGAGGCCGAGCTGCGGGTCGTGGACGACCTGGCCCGCGGCCTTGAAGGCGATCGCGAAGACGAAGGTCGGCGGGGCGATCACATCGGGGTGCCCGAGCGCCTTGGCCGCCTCCGGGTCCGTGTACGCCGGGTTGGCGTCCCCGACCGCCTCCGCGAACTCCCGGATCTTCTCCCGGCCCACCTCGTAGGGGGCGGTGGGCGGGTAGGACCGCCCCACGAAGGACTGGTCGAGCGCCATGGCCCGGAACCTCCTGGTGTCAGCTGTGGTCGTGCGGATGATGCGATCCGGCGGATGAGGCGGCAGTTCCGCGCCGGATGGGCGAGCGGATCAGCGGGTGAGGCTGATCACCCTGTGAACCGATACGCGTCCCATCGGATGAACTGCCGGTCGAGCCGGTGAAGCACCATGAGGCCGCCCCCTGGTGTGGGGACGGCCTCATGGATGAGCCTGATTTATCGCGTTTCGCGGTGCGCGGTGTGCGCGTTGCAACGCGGGCAGTGCTTCTTCATCTCCAGACGATCCGGGTTGTTACGCCGGTTCTTCTTGGTGATGTAGTTCCGCTCCTTGCACTCCACGCAGGCCAGCGTGATCTTCGGGCGGACGTCGGTGGCAGCCACGTGAGTGCTCCTAAGACGAACGGGTGGACTAATTCAACGCAAGAAAGAGTAGCCGATCGAAGGACCGACCCCGCAATCGGCTACTGTCAGTAGCGGTGACCGGACTTGAACCGGTGACACAGCGATTATGAGCCGCTTGCTCTACCGACTGAGCTACACCGCTTTGATGAGATCAGCTCCCGCCTTGCGACGGGAACCTCTCACACCAGAGCCCCAATACGGAATCGAACCGTAGACCTTCTCCTTACCATGGAGACGCTCTGCCGACTGAGCTATTGGGGCGAGCGATGAAGACATTACACGGTCCGCGGCCGTTCACCCAAATCCGTTTCCCGTGCCCTCGCGGCCGGTGTCTCCGAGCCCGCCGACCGGGTGCCGCGCGGCCCGGCCTCCCGTGCCACACCGGTACGACTATTGCGCTCCTCCCCCGTCCGCGCGGGCCGCGACCCTAGGCTCGACTCACTCTGCGTGATCTTGCGGGGCCTGGCCCGTCGCCCGTCCGCCGGCCATCGACACCGTGACCGTCACGCGTCAGCCCTTGTCGTCCGCCGCAGCTGGAGTGCGATGCCCCCCGGTAAGTCGCAGCCGCCCCACTCGCCGCCCCCGCCGGATCCACCGGAGCCACCGGGGCCGCCCGCACCGGACGGCCTGCTGTTGTGCGGTGCCCGGCTGACCGACGGCCGCGCCGTGGACGTACGGCTGGCCGGCGGACGGATCGAGGCGGTCGGCACGGCCGGCAGCCTGGACCCGGCCCGTGGCACCCGGGTGGACCTGACCGGCTGGCTGCTGCTGCCGGCCCCCGCCGAACCGCACGCGCACGCGGACACGGCCCTGACCGCCGACGGCAGCGGCCCGGTCTCGTACGACGCGGAGGACGTCCAGCGCCGGGCGACCGAGGCCGCGCTGCTCCAGCTCGGCCACGGGGCCACCGCCCAGCGCGCGCACGTGCGCGTGGGCGACGTCCAGGGGCTCGGCGCCCTCCGGGCGGTCCTGCGGGCACGCCGGGCGCTGCACGGGCTCGCCGAGCTGACGGCGGTGGCGGTGCCGCGCGTGCTGACCGGGGCGGCCGGCGCGGACGGGCTGGCGGTGCTGCGGGACGCGGTGAAGATGGGCGCGGGGGTGGTGGGCGGCTGCCCGGACGTGGACCCGGACCCCACCGGCTATGTGGAGGCCGTGCTGGAGGTCGCCTCCGAGCACGGCTGCCCGGTCGATCTGCACACCGACGGCAGCGATCCGGCCCGGCTGGCGCGGATCGCCGCGATGGCGGGCGGGCTGCGGCCGGGGGTGACGCTGGCGCCGTGCGGCGGCCTGGCCCGGCTGCCCGCCGAGGCGGCCGCGCGGGCCGCCGACCAGCTGGCCGCGGCCGGGGTGGCGGTGGTGTGCCTGCCACAGGGCGGCTGCGCGGGCGCCGAGGAGCCCGGAACCGCGCCGGTACGGCTGCTGCGGGCGGCCGGGGTGCGGGTGGCCGCGGGCAGCGGCGCCCTGCGGGACGTGTCGAACCCGGTGGGGCGCGGCGACCCGCTGGAAGCGGCGTACCTGCTGGCCTCGCGGTACGGGTTGCGCCCCGAGGACGCCTACGACGCGGTGAGCGCGTCGGCCCGCTCGGTCCTCGGCCTGCCCGAGGTGCGGGTGGAGGCCGGTTTCCCCGCTGAACTCCTCGCGGTGCGCGGCGAGGGCCTCGCGGGGGCGCTGTCGCTGGCGTACAGCCGGATCGTGGTGCACCGGGGGCGCGTGGTGGCGCGGACCAGCGCGGTAAGGGAGTTCTGCGACTCCGCGGCGGCGGTGGAACTCGGGTTGCCCCGGCAGGGACGGGGGGAGTTGTCCTGAGGGGGGTTGCCGGAGCCGGGAGCGGTGACGGGGAGCGCGCCGCTGGGGCGGGCGCCCTGAGGTGAGGGGGCGGGCGCCCGGGGGTGCGGCGGGAGTTGTGCGGCGGATGCGGCCGTCCGGGCGTACGGTCGAAGACATGCGCATTGTCATCGCTGGGGGCCATGGACAGATCGCGCTGCGGCTGGAGCGGTTGCTCGCCGCGCGCGGGGACGAGGTGGCGGGGATCGTCCGCCGGGCCGAACAGGCCGACGATCTGCGGGCGGCCGGCGCCGAACCGGTCGTGCTGGACCTGGAGTCGGCCTCGGTCGAGGAGGTCGCGGAGCGGCTGCGGGGCGCGGACGCGGCGGTGTTCGCGGCGGGCGCGGGACCGGGCAGCGGGAAGGCCCGCAAGGACACGGTGGACAAGGGCGCGGCGGTGCTGTTCGCCGACGCGGCGGTCCGGGCGGGCGTACGGCGCCATGTGGTGGTGTCGGCGATGGCCGCAGACGCCCGGCACGAGGGCGACGAGATCTTCGACGCGTATCTGCGGGCCAAGGGCGCGGCGGACGACCACGTACGCGCCCAGGAGGCCCTGGACTGGACGATTCTGCGCCCCGGCGCGCTGACGGACGAGCCCGGCACCGGCCACGTCCGGCTGGAGGCGAACACCGGCCGGGGCTCGGTGACCCGCGACGACGTGGCCACCGTCCTCGCCGAACTGGTGGACACTCCGGCGACGGCCGGCCTGACGCTGGAACTGGTGTCCGGCTCCACGCCGGTGTCGGTGGCGGTGAAGTCGGTGGCGGGGAACTGAGCGCGGACCGGCCGCGGCCGAGGCTCGGGGCCGGCGGCGGCTAGAACAACGTGAGCTGCCCGGGGAACTCGGGGACGACGTACCCGTCCAGCGAGGGCTGCGCCGCGCCGAGTTGGGCGGGCCGGCGGGAGCCGGGGCAGGACGTCAACCCGCCGCTCTCCCTCGCACCCGGCGGGTCGTGCCGCGCGAACCGCCCGGCCACGACGGCGATCTCACGGCGGCACACGGAACAGACTCTGCGACGTGAGGACATGGGCCAAGTGTGCACCGGGGCACTGACAACACCGCGTCGACGGAACTCGCGTTCGCACTGGGGCGCGTGAGCGGCGAAGTCGGGCATGCCCGAGTCGGCACAGCCTCACAGCCTGCCGAAGATGACGCCCCGCCAGGTCCACCCGTTCTCGAGGACGGTGGCGCACGACGCGTCGCGCAGTGCGGCGCTGTCGTAGCGGAAGGTCTCCGTCACCCGGAGGCGCCCGTCGACGTCGCGTCCGAGACTCCCTCGGCGGCTGACCGTCCGGCTCGGACCGCGCGAGTACTTCGAGGTGACCTGAAGCCTCGGCGGACTGCCGACGCGGGTGAGTTCCCACTGTTCCTCGAGCGCGCGGACCTCGTCTTCGTCGCGGTCGAACCGCATCCGTATCCGCACGGCGTGACTGATCTCGGAACGGAGGAAGGTATGCCCCCAGGCAGGCTCCCTGAGCCGCCACTCCGCCACCAGGTCGCACTGCTCACCGGCGCTGTACCGGACGACGTAGGGAACCCCGGGCCCGTTCAGTGCGAGCAGCGCCGTCCGCACCTCGTCCCGCGAAGCCGACGGCACCCCCTCCGCCGGATACCGCGTCCCGGTCAGCCTGTCGAAGATCCCCATGCGGGCAACCTGCGAACCCGGCCCCGCGGGCAGAACCTCACGATCCGAATGCCGGACCCGGACCGCCGCGCGCCGAGGGCCCGAGAAACGAAGAAACCCCCTCCGCTCCGCGTCTCCGCAGAGTGAAGGGGGTTTTCCCCAGTGTGGCGGCGCCAGGATTCGAACCTGGGAAGGCTGAGCCGGCAGATTTACAGTCTGCTCCCTTTGGCCGCTCGGGCACACCGCCGGGGTTCGCTGCCGTTCGAACCGCCTTTCGGCGGTGCTCCCTGGCAACGACGTAAACAATACCCGATGCGCGGGGGTGCTTCGCCACCCGATTGATCTGCGCCGGGCGGAGCGGGGGGTGGCTAGGCTGGGGCGGATGCGGACCGGGACCTCGGTTCCGGCCCGGCGGTCTCCCCCACCCGCCGGCACGCACCGACACGCACCCCGACACACCCCGATACAAGGAGCCACAGGACATGGCCGACTCCAGTTTCGACATCGTCTCGAAGGTCGAGCGGCAGGAGGTCGACAACGCCCTCAACCAGGCCGCCAAGGAGATCTCGCAGCGCTACGACTTCAAGGGCGTGGGCGCCTCGATCTCGTGGTCCGGTGACAAGATCCTCATGGAGGCGAACTCCGAGGACCGGGTGAACGCAGTCCTCGACGTCTTCCAGTCCAAGCTGATCAAGCGGGGCATCTCGCTGAAGGCGCTGGACGCGGGCGAGCCGCAGATCTCCGGCAAGGAGTACAAGATCTTCGCGACGATCCAGGAGGGCATCTCCCAGGAGAACGCGAAGAAGGTGGCGAAGCTCATCCGCGACGAGGGCCCCAAGGGCGTCAAGGCCCAGGTCCAGGGCGACGAGCTGCGGGTCAGCTCCAAGAGCCGGGACGACCTGCAGGCCGTGATCGCGCTGCTGAAGGGCCAGGACTTCGACTTCGCGCTGCAGTTCATCAACTACCGGTAGGGGCCCAGACTCCCTGGACGAGTCGTCCGGCAGCGCTGAGGGCGGGCACCCTTGTGGGTGCCCGCCCTCGGTGTTCCGCTCGCCCACCGGCAGGCCTGCCGTGCCTGCGGGGGCGGCGTCGTTCAGTCCCGTGAGTTGCCGAACAGGATGCGGTAGGCGATCAGCAGGACCAGCGAGCCGCCGATCGCCGCCGCCCAGGTGGCGCCGTCGTAGAAGTGCTTGGAGACCGGGTGGTCCAGCCAGCGGGCCGAGATCCAGCCGCCGATGAACGCGCCCGCGATGCCGATGAGCGTGGTGCCGACGAAGCCGCCCGGGTCGCGGCCCGGCAGCAGGACCTTCGCGATGGCCCCGGCCAACAGTCCCAGGATGATCCAGCTGAGGATGCCCATGCCCTGAACCCGCCTTTCTCGGTGGCGGTGACGCCGCCGTACGTGCCACACGCGTGTCCGTGCCGTGTCGTGGAGGAGGACGCCAAGGCCGCGGCCTCCGGTTGCGCCGGTCGGCGGCACGAGACCCCGCCGCCTGCTCCGGCCCTCGCCGCGGCGGAGCGCTCACCGGCCGTCAGCGGGTCGCGAACGGCTGGTCCGTACGGACGATCTCGCGGCCCAGCGGCAGCAGCGAGACCGGGATCAGCTTGAAGTTGGCGATGCCGAACGGGATGCCGATGACCGTCAGGCACAGCATGACTCCGGTGACGATGTGGCCGATCGCCAGCCACCAGCCGGCCAGGACCAGCCACAGCACGTTGCCCACGCAGGACGGCGCGCCCGCGTCGCGTCGTTCGACGGTGGTGTACCCGAAGGGCCACAGGGCGTAGACGCCGATCCGGAAGGCCGCTATGCCGAACGGGATGCCGATGATGGTGACGCACAGCAGCACGCCCGCGAGGAGGTAGCCCAGGAACAGCCAGAAGCCGCTGAGGACCACCCAGATGACGTTGAGGACTGTCTTCACTGCTGTCGACCTGCCATCTGTTCGAGTCGGGCGATGCGCTCCGCCATGGGCGGGTGGGTCGAGAACATCTTCGACAGCCCCCGGCCCGGGCGGAAGGGGTTCGCGATCATCATGTGGCTGGCGGTCTCGATCCGCGGCTCGGGCGGCAGCGGGAGCTGCTGGGTGCCGATCTCCAGCTTGCGCAGCGCGCCGGCGAGGGCGAGCGGGTCGCCGGTGATGCGGGCGCCGGAGGCGTCCGCCTCGTACTCCCGGGAGCGGCTGATGGCCAGCTGGATCAGGGTGGCCGCGAGCGGGCCGAGGATCATGATCAAGAGCATGCCGAACAGGCCCGGTCCGTCGTCGTCGTCCGAGCGGCCCACCGGGATCAGCCAGGCGAAGTTGACCAGGAACATGATCACCGAGGCGAGGGCGCCCGCGACGGACGAGATGAGGATGTCGCGGTTGTAGACGTGGCTCAGTTCGTGGCCGATGACACCGCGCAGCTCGCGCTCGTCCAGGATGCGCAGGATGCCCTCCGTGCAGCACACGGCGGCGTTGCGCGGGTTGCGGCCCGTCGCGAAGGCGTTGGGCGCCTCGGTCGGGGAGATGTACAGGCGGGGCATGGGCTGGCGGGCCTGGGTGGAGAGGTCGCGGACCATGCGGTACAGGGCGGGGGCCTCGAACTCGCTGACCGGGCGGGCGCGCATCGCGCGCAGGGCCAGCTTGTCGCTGTTCCAGTACGCGTACGCGTTGGTGCCGAGCGCGACGAGGACCGCCACGATCAGGCCGGTGCGGCCGAAGAAGCTGCCGATGACGATGATGAGTGCGGACAGTCCCCCGAGGAGTACTGCGGTCCTGAGCCCGTTGTGCCGGCGGTGCACGGTACGCCCTCCAAGTGGTGCGGCAGGGGAACCCTTCGCTTGCTGCTGTTCGGTGCCACCGGTGCCGTGACGTGTGCTGCTGTCCCGTCCAGTGGACCCTTCCGTACTGGTCAACGCCAGGCGAGGGCCCCGGGTTCCCCGGCGTGTACGACGGTGCGCGGGCCGTCCGGGTGAGCCGGTCGCCGGCCGGCACGCGCGCGTGGATCACCGGATGCCCCACGCGCGCGTGCTGATGCCCCGGCCGTCCCGGAGCGTGGTTGCCGGGTCACGGGTGGCGGTGTGCGGTCCGGTCGGGACGTGTGCGGCCGGCGGCCGTCGGCCTCAGAACAGGCCGCGGGACGCGAAGCGCAGCACCAGCTGGGGTGCGCCGGACAGGGCGACGCCGAGGACGCCCGTGAGGGTGAGGGCCGCGGTGAGCGGCGCCGGGACGCGGTGCCCGGCCCGCTCGCCCTCGGGGGCGCGGAACAGCAGGGCCGTCCACCGGAGGTAGTAGTACAGCGCGATGACGACGTTGACGGCCATGACGACGGCGAGCCAGCCGAGTCCCGCGTCGACGGCCGCCGAGAAGACGGTGACCTTCGCGAACAGGCCGATGACGCCCGGCGGGAGTCCGGCCAGGCAGAGCAGGAAGAAGGCCAGCAGGAGGGCGGTCAGCGGGTTCGTGGCGTACAGGCCGCGGTAGTCGGCGACCCGGTTGTGCCCGCGGGTACGGCCGACGAGCGCGGCCACGGCGAACGCGCCGAGGTTCACGGCGGCGTACATCAGGGCGTACGCGACGGTGGAGCCGATCGCCTTCTGGGGGTCCTCGGTGTAGCCGGCGGCGGCGATCGGCACCAGGAGGTAGCCGGCCTGGCCGACGGAGGACCAGGCGAGCAGCCGTACCGCGCTGTACGCGCGCGTGGCCTGCTGGCGCAGCGCGGCGACGTTGCCGGCGGTCATCGTGAGCGCGGACAGCACGGTGAGCGCGGGGCCCCAGACGTCGGCGTAGGAGGGGAGTGCCACGACGGTGACGAGGATCAGGCCGGTGAAGCCGACCGCCTTGCCGACGACGGACAGATAGGCGGCGATCGGCAGGGGCGCGCCCACGTAGGTGTCGGGCACCCAGAAGTGGAAGGGGACGGCGGCCAGTTTGAACGCGAAGCCGACGAGGGTGAGGACGACGCCGGTCCGGGCGAGGGTGAGCAGCTGGCCGTCGACGTGCTGGACGCGCTCGGCGATCTGCGTGAGGTAGAGGGTGCCGGTGGTGGCGTAGACGAAGCTGACGCCGAGCAGGGTGACGGCGGTGGCGGTGACCGAGGACAGGAAGAACTTCAGGGCCGCGTCGGAGGACCTGCGGTCGCCGTGCCGCAGGCCCACGAGGGCGAACGCGGGCAGGGAGGCGACCTCCAGGGCGACGACGAGGGTGGCCAGGTCGCGGGCGGCGGGCATCAGGGCGGCGCCGGCGGCGGAGGACAGCAGCAGGAACCAGTACTCCCCTTCGGGGAGTCCCCCGCGCGCGTCCTTCAGCGCGGTGACCGACAGCAGGGCCGCCAGCAGGGCGCCGCCGAGGACCAGGAACTGGATGACCAGCGTGAAGTGGTCGGCGCGGTAGCTGCACACGTCCGGCTGCCCGGTGAGGCAGAAGGTGGCGCGGTCGCCGTCCAGGAGGGGGAGCAGCAGGAGCCCGGCGGCGGCGAGGCCCGCGACCGAGAGCCAGCCGAGGACGGGCTTGCGTGCCTGCGGCACGAACAGGTCGGCGACGAGCGCCGCCAGGGCGACCACCGCGGTGAGGGTGGGCGGGGCGATGGCGAGCCAGTCGACGGACTGGACCGCCGACGCGGCGAGCGGCTGGGCCAGGGCGCTCATCGGGTGCCTCCTGCCAGGAGCTGCTGCACGGCCGGGTCGGTGAGCCCGAGGAGGGCCTTGGGCCACAGCCCGGCGAGGACGGTGAGGACGACGAGCGGGGTCCACGCCGCGAACTCGAAGCCGCGGACGTCGGGCAGGGCCGGCGTCTTCTGCGGTACGGCGCCCATGCAGACGCGGCGGACCACGACGAGCATGTACGCGGCCGTCAGCAGGGTGCCGAACGCGCCGATCGCCATGAAGGTGAGGAAGGCGGGCCGACTGAGGCCGGCGGCGGGTTCGAACGCGCCGAACAGGGCGAGCATCTCGCCCCAGAACCCGGCGAGGCCGGGCAGGCCGAGCGAGGCGACCGCGCCGAAGGCGAGCAGACCGCCGAGGCGGGGGGCCCTGCCGTACAGGGCCGCGCCCGTCTGCTGGGCAAGGGCGTCGAGGTCGGTGGTGCCGGTGCGGTCCTTGAGCGCACCGACCAGGAAGAACAGCAGGCCGGTGATGAGGCCGTGGGCGACGTTGGCGAACAGGGCGCCGTTGACGCCGGTCGGGGTCATGGTGGCGATGCCGAGGAGCACGAAGCCCATGTGGCCGACGGAGGAGTAGGCGATGAGCCGTTTCAGGTCGCCCTTCGCGCCTTGCCTGGCGAGGGCGAGGCAGGCCAGGGAGCCGTAGACGATCCCGGCGACGGCGAAGGCGGCGAGGTAGGGCGCGAAGGTGTGGAAGCCGTGCGGCGCGATCGGCAGCAGGATCCGGACGAACCCGTAGGTGCCCATCTTCAGCAGCACGCCGGCCAGCAGGACCGAGCCGGCGGTCGGGGCGGCGGTGTGGGCGTCCGGCAGCCAGCTGTGCAGCGGCCACATCGGCGTCTTGACCGCGAGCCCGATCCCGATCGCGATCACTGCGACGACCTGCGTGGATGCGGTGAGTGACCGGCCGTTGTCAGTGGCGAGTGCCACCATGTCGAACGTGCCGGCTTTCAGCCCGATCAGGAGCAGGCCGAGCAGCATGACGACCGAGCCGAGGAGGGTGTACAGGATGAACCGCCAGGCGGCGGCCCGCCGGCCCTCGCCGCCCCAGCGGGCGATGAGGAAGTACATCGGGATGAGCACGGTCTCGAAGGCGAGGAAGAACAGCAGCAGGTCGAGGACGGCGAAGGTGGCGAGGGTGCCGGACTCCAGCAGGAGCAGCAGCGCGACGAAGGCCTTCGGGCTCGGGCCCGCGGGCGGCTTGAAGTAGCTGTAGAGCGCGCAGAGGAACGTCAGCAGCGCGGTCAGGACGACGAGGGGGAGGGAGATGCCGTCGATGCCGAGGTGGATGCGCACATGGAGTGCGGGGATCCAGCTGATGTCGGTCGTGGCCTGCATCTTCGACGGGTGGTCGTGGTCGAAGCCGAGCGCGAGGACGATCGCCGCGGCGAGGATCGCTCCGGTGACGGTCACGCCGTGCCGGAGGACGGCCTGCTCGGGGGACTTCCCCTTCAGTCCGGGCGGGGCCGGCAGGAGGGCGGCGAGCGCTCCCAGGAGCGGGCCGACGACGAGGAATGCCAGAAGGAACTGCATCACGGACTCGCTGATACCGATCACGCCTGCTCACGCTCCCGTGGCGACGAGGACGACGGCCACCGTCAGGACGACGGCGCCGGCGAGCAGCGCGCTCACATAGGTCTGCACATTGCCGGTCTGGGCGCGCCGTACGGCGGCCCCGAGCAGCCGGGGTACGGCCCCGGCGGCGCGTACGTAGGTCTCGACGACCTCGCGGTCCAGGAACCGCACGAGGTCGGCCGCGGCCAGGACGGGCCGGACGAAGAGGGCCGCGTACACGGCGTCGAGGTGGAAGCCGACGGCGGCGTGCCGGTGCAGCGGGCCGAGGAGCAGCCGCCCGGGGTCCGCGGGGTCGGGGGCGTAGGCGATGTCGCCGTAGGCGGGCCGGTGGGTGGCGATGGCCTCTGCCTCGACCAGGCCGGCGTCGGCGTCGTGGTGGGCGGCGACCGCGCCCATGGGGATGCGGGCGGCGAGGGCGGTGGTGTGCCGCCAGGCGCCGTAGGTCACGATGCCGCCGGCCAGGGCCAGTCCGGTGCCGAGCACGGAGGTGGTCAGGGCCGGGGCCAGCGAGCCGCCGCCGAACCAGTCGGGCAGCACGCGGAAGGTCAGGCCGCCGAGGGCGAGGGAGGGCACGGCGAGTACCCAGAGCACGGTGGTCATGGTGAGCGGCTGCCTGCCGTGGCTCGGCGCGTCGGCGCCGCGGCCGCGGAAGGCCAGCAGCCACAGGCGCGTCGCGTACGCGGCGGTGAGCACGGCGGTGATCAGTCCGGCCACGAGGACGATCCAGCCGGCCGCGCCGGGGGCGTGGGCGGTGTGACCGGTGGCGGTGTGCTCGGCCGCGCCGAGGACGGACTCCTTGGAGAAGAAGCCGCTGAAGGGAGGGATCGCGGCGAGGGCGAGGAGGGCGACGGTCATCGTCCAGTACGCGTCCGGGACGCGGTCGCGCAGGTTGCCCGTCCGGGACATGGCGGCCAGCGAGTTGGTGCCGGCGGCGTGGATGACCGCGCCGGCGGCGAGGAACAGCAGCGCCTTGAAGGCGCCGTGGGACAGGAGGTGGAAGACGGCGGCGCCGCGGTCGCCGACGGCGAGCGCGCCGGTCATGTAGCCGAGCTGGCCGATGGTCGAGTAGGCGAGGACGCGTTTGATGTCGTCCTGGGCGAGCGCGGCCAGCGCCGAGCCGGCCATGGTCACGGCGGCCATGACGGCGAGGACGGTCATCGCGGCCGGGGAGGCCTCGAAGACGGGCAGGAGCCGGGCGGTGAAGTAGACGCCGGCGGCGACCATGGTCGCCGCGTGGATCAGCGCGGAGACGGGGGTGGGGCCGGCCATCGCGTCGGGCAGCCAGGTGTGCAGCGGGAACTGCGCCGACTTGCCGGCGACGCCGGCCAGGAGCAGCAGGGCGATCAGGGTCGGGTGGGCGAGGCCGCCGCTCGCGACGGCGCCGAGGATCTCGGTGATCCGGAACGAGCCGGCGTCGGTGGCCAGGGCGAACAGCCCGATGAGGAAGGGGACGTCGCCGAGCTTGGTGACCAGGAAGGCCTTGAGGGAGGCGGCGCGGGCCTCGGGGGTCTCCCAGTAGTGGCCGACCAGGAAGTAGGAGCAGATGCCCATGACCTCCCAGCCGACCAGCAGCACCATCAGGTCGCCGGAGTAGACGACGAGGAGCATCGCGGAGGTGAACAGGGAGACGAGGGCGGCGTAGGAGGGGTAGCGGGGGTCGTCGCGCAGGTAGCCCGTCGAGTAGATCTGCACACAGGTGGCGACGACGCCGACCAGGACGGCGACGAGCGCGGCGAAGCCGTCGATGTGCAGGGCGAGGTCGACGGGGACCGAGCCGGTGGGGGTGAGCCGGGTGCCGGCGTCGATCGCCCGGCCGCCGCCCTGGTCGGCGGCGACCAGCACGGCCAGGACGAGGGCGGCGAGGGTCGGCAGGACCGCGAGCGGGCGGACGAAGCCGGGCGTGGTGCGGCCGAGGAGCAGCCCGGCGGCGGCGCCGAGGAACGGCAGGAGGGGGACGAGGACGGCGAGGGTGGTCGTGGTCACGGGGTGGCCTCAGCCTTCTCGGCGGCCCGCGCGGTCGCTGCGGCGTCGCTGTCGTGGCCGGGGTCGGGGTCGTCGTCGGGTCCCTCGGCGGCGTCGCGGAGCCGGTCGATGTCCGAGGTGCCGCGGTTGCGGTACACGGCGAGGACGATCGCCAGGCCGATGCCGATCTCGGCGGCGGCGATGGCGATGGTGAACAGGGTGAGGGCCTGCCCGGAGTGCAGGGTCTCGACGGCGGTCTTGCTGAGCCAGACGTCGAAGGCGACGAGGTTCAGGTTGACCGCGTTGAGCATCAGCTCGACGGACATCAGGACCAGGATCGCGTTGCGGCGGGCGAGGACGCCGTACAGGCCGGTGCAGAAGAGGAGGGCGGAGAGGACGGCGGGATAGACGAGGTGCATCAGCGGGCGCCTTCCTCGGCGGCCCGGTCGTCGCCGCCGGACACGGGGGTGCGGCCGCTGTCGCCCGGCGTGGGGGCGCGGTCGCCGCTGCCGTCCGCCGGGGTGCGGGCGGCGGCTGTCCGCCCGGGTGGGGCGGCGGCCTCCGCCTTGGCCTTGCGGGACAGGACGATCGCACCGACCAGGGCGGCCAGGAGCAGGACGGAGAGGGCTTCGAAGGGCAGGACCCAGTTCCGGAAGAGGTACTCGCCGGTGACCCGGGTGGTGCCCGCGGCGGCGCCGTCCAGGTCGATCCAGGTGGTGCGGAAGGCGTCGGCGACCACCCAGACCAGGGCCGCCGCGGCGATGACGGCCACACCGAGGGCGGCCCACCGGTTCGGCGAGTCGGCGTCCGGGGAGCGGCCGATGGGGGCCTTGGTGAGCATCAGCCCGAACAGGAGGAGGACGACGACGGAGCCGACGTAGATGAGGACCTGCACCCAGGCGATGAACTCGGCGGTGAGCAGGAGGTACTCGACGGCGAGACCGCCGAGGGCGACGACCAGCCAGAGCGCGGCGTGCACCAGCTGCTTGGTGGTGACGGTGACGAGGGCGGCGCCGAAGGTGGCCAGGCCGACGAGGAGGAAGGCGATCTCGACGCCGGTCGGGGAGAGGAAGCCGTGGGTCTGCGCGGCGAGGTTCACTCGTCCCCCTCCTCGGCTGCGTCGGCCCGCCCGGCCCCGGCGTCTCGCTGGGCGGCTTCCTGCTCGGCTGCTTCCTGCTGGGCGGCCAGTTTCTCGGCGGTCTTGTGGGCGGCGGCCAGTTCCTTGGGCTCCTCCGCGCCGGGGTCGAGGGCGGGCGGGGCCGGGACGGTCCACATCCACTCGCGCAGCTTGTCGCGCTCGTGGGTGAGGTCGCGGATGTCGGTCTCGGCGTACTCGAACTCGGGCGACCAGAACAGCGCGTCGAAGGGGCACACCTCGATGCAGATACCGCAGTACATGCACAGGGAGAAGTCGATGGCGAAGCGGTCGAGGACGTTGCGGCTGCGTTCCCGGCCGCCCGGGGTCGCCGCGGGCACCGTCTCCTTGTGGGAGTCGATGTAGATGCACCAGTCGGGGCACTCGCGGGCGCACAGCATGCAGACCGTGCAGTTCTCCTCGAACAGGCCGATGACGCCGCGGGTGCGGGGCGGCAGGTCGGGCTGGGTCTCGGGGTACTGCTCGGTGACGGTCTTCCGCGTCATCGTGCGCAGGGTGATGGCAAGGCCCTTGGCCAGGCCGGAGCCGGGGAAGGAAGCCATCAGGAGATCACCACCTTGACGATGCCGGTGAGGGCGATCTGGGCGAGGGCGAGGGGCACGAGGAGCGTCCAGGAGAGTTTCTGCAGCTGGTCCTCGCGCAGCCGCGGGTAGGTGACGCGCAGCCAGATGACGACGAAGGCGAGGACCGCGGTCTTCAGCAGCGTCCACACCCAGCCGAGTCCGGCGGCGCCCCACGGGCCGTGCCAGCCGCCGAGGAAGAGGACGGTCGTCAGTCCGCACAGGACGACGATCCCGGCGTACTCGGCGAGCAGGAACAGGGCGAAGCGCAGACCGGTGTACTCGGTGTACGCGCCGAAGATGATCTCCGAGTCGGCGACCGGCATGTCGAACGGCGGGCGTTGCAGTTCGGCGAGGCCGGCGACGAAGAAGACGACCGCGCCGACGATCTGCCAGGGCAGCCACCACCAGTGGAAGGCGTCGAGGATGCCGGGCAGCGAGACGGTGCCGGCCGCCATCGCCACGGAGGCCGCGGCGAGCAGCATCGGCAGTTCGTAGGCGAGCAGCTGGGCGGCGGTGCGCAGACCGCCGAGCAGGGCGAACTTGTTGGCGGAGGCCCAGCCGGCCATCAGCGCGCCGAGCACGCCGACGCCCATCACGGCGAGCACGAAGAAGACGCCCGCGTCGATCACCTGGCCGACCGCGCCCTCGCCGGGGCCGATCGGGATGACGAGCAGCACGAGCAGGTACGGCAGCAGGGCCACGGCGGGGGCGAGCTGGAAGACACGGCGGTCCGCGCCCGCGGGGACCACGTCCTCCTTCTGCGCGAACTTCACTCCGTCGGCGACGAGCTGTGCCCAGCCGTGGAAGCCGCCGGCGTACATGGGGCCGAGGCGGCCCTGCATATGGGCCATGACCTTGTGCTCGGTCTGGCCCACGATCAGGGGGAAGGCCAGGAAGACCACGAAGACGATGAGGAGTCGCAGGGCGACGTCGGCCACGTCGTTCACCGCGGGCCTCCTTCGGGGGCGTCTTCGGGGCTTTCGGGCCCGGCTTCGGGGCGGGTGGGGCGGCGCCCGGTCTCATCGGGGCTTTTCGGGTGCTCGCGGGCCTCACGCTTCTTCGGGTGCTCGCGTGCCTCGGGGCTTCCGGGGTGCTCGGAGCTTCCTTCGGCGCTCTCCGGGGGCCCGGAGGACTCCGGGTCCGGCCCGGGTTCGTCGAAGGCCGGGCGGGCGTGGTGCCAGGGGGCGTCCGCGCTGCGCGGGGGCGTGGCGGGCCTGGTCTCCCGCGGCGGCTCCTGCGGCGACTCGCGCGGGGACTCCGGCGGCGTCTCCGGGGCGGTCCGCGACCGCTGGGACGCCGAGCCGCCGGACGCGCTCCGTGCGCGGCGGGGACCGGACGGCCGTACGGCGCCGGTCGCTCCCTCGGGCGGAGCGGACTGCGCGCCCGTGTCCTCGGGGCGTGGCGCCGTCTGGCTCGCCGAGCCCTCGCTCGCACTGCGCATCCGGCGCGGCCGGGCGGCGGGCGCGGCGGCCGGGCCCCCCGCCTCGCCGGGCGCCGGGGCGTTCACCGCGTCCTCCGTCCCCGCGGCGGCCGTACCGGCGCCCGGGGCCGGGGCCTGGCTCGCGGAGCCCTCGGAGGCCGTACGCGTGCGGCGTACCGGGCGGTCGCCGGCCGCACGGGCCGGCCGGTCGGCGCCTGCGGCCCGGCCCGCGCCGCGTGCCGGGCGGGCCGGGGCGGCCGGGAGCGTGCCCTTCAGGGGGCCCCACTCGTTGGGGTCGGGCACGCCCGGCGGCAGCATCTGCCGGCGCCTGGGGCCGACGTGGTCGGACTCGCCCGGCTCCTTCGCCCCGGGCCAGGCCTTGGCGACCCGGGCGGCCAGGACGAAGTCCTTGCGCAGCGGGTGACCCTCGAAGTTCTCCGGGAGCAGGAGGTGGTCGAGCGCCGGGTGGCCGGTGAAGCCGACGCCGAACATCTCGTGGGTCTCGCGTTCGTGCCAGGCGGCGCCCGCGTAGACCTCCACCGCTGTGGGCAGGACGGGCGCGTCGTGCGGGACCGTGGTGCGCACCAGCAGCCGTCGTACCGGGGCGAGGGCGACGACGTGGGCCGAGACACGCAAGCCCGTGCCGGGCTCGTCGACCGCGCTCAGCCAGTCGAAGTAGGTGCAGCCCAGACCGTCGCGGGCGGTGAGCAGCGCGGCGATCCACGCGTCCGGCGGCACGTCGACCGTCAGGACCGCGTAGGACTCCTCCGCCGTGGCCGCGGCGCCGAACAGCTCCTCCGTGGGCGCGGGCAGCCAGCCGACACCACCGGTCATCGCGCGTCCCCTCCCGTCCCGTCGGCCCCGGCGGTCCCTTCGGTCGGGGCGGTGGCGTCGGTCGGGGCGGTGGCGTCCGGAGCACCGGCACCCGCGGCCGGCGGCCTGACCAGCCCGCTGAGGAGCGCCGCCGTCGAGGCACGTGCCGGCTCCGTCCCGTACCGCTCCCCCAGCGACTCGTGGGCGATCTTCTCCTGGAGCTTCAGGATGCCCTGGAGCAGCGCCTCAGGGCGGGGCGGGCAGCCGGGGACGTAGACGTCCACGGGGATGATCTGGTCGACGCCCTTGGTGACGGAGTAGGAGTCCCAGTAGGGGCCGCCGCAGTTGGAGCAGGCGCCGAAGGAGATGACGTACTTCGGCTCGGGCATCTGTTCGTACAGACGCTTGACCGCCGGGGCCATCTTGTCCGTGACCGTGCCGGAGACGACCATCAGGTCGGCCTGGCGCGGGCCGGGCGCGAAGGGGATCACCCCGAGGCGGATGAAGTCGTGGCGGGCCATCGACGCGGCGATGAACTCGATCGCGCAGCAGGCGAGGCCGAAGTTGAAGACCCAGAGCGAGTAGCGGCGGCCCCAGTTCAGGACGACCTTCATCGGCTCGGGGGCCAGCCGGGAGAGCGCGCCGAGCCGCTTCGGCTCCGGCAGGGCGACGGGACCGGCGGCGGCCGGGGCGCCGGTGCCGGTGTCCGCGGTACCGGTGCCGCTGTCCGGGCGGTTCGCGTCCGTGGGGTTCACGTCCATGCCAGGACGCCCTTCTTGTATGCGTACAACAGGCCCACGGCCAGGAAGCCCAGGAAGACGAACATCTCCACGAGCGTCGCCGCGCCGTAGCCGGGGGCGGCGAAGACCGTCGCCCAGGGGAACAGGAAGATCGAGTCGACGGCGAAGATCACGTACAGGAAGGCGTAGACGTAGTAGCGGACCTGGGTGTGGGCCCAGCCCTCGCCGACCGGGTCGACGCCGCACTCGTAGGTCAGGAGCTTCTCGGGCGTGGGCACCACCGGGCGCAGCAGCCGGCCCGCGCCGAACGCGACCGCGACGAACAGCACACCGACGACGGCGAGCAGCCCGGCGACCGAGTAGGAGGGGAAGTAGTCCGCCGCGACGACGGTCGACCCCCGCACCGTCTCCGGCAACGTCTCAGGCACCGTCAGTCCCTCGCTCCCTGGCCTCGTGATGTCCGTGATGTCGGTGATGCGCGTGCCACGCGTCCGGTGATCCGTACGCACGGGAGTCTAGGCCCTGATAAAGAGCGGGTAAGCAGCCCGTCACAGGGTGGGACGCGGGACGGGGACGGGGTGGGGTTATCCCCCGCCGGACCTGGGCGGCCGCCATCATGGCGTCCGGGCCCGCCGCGCGGCACGCTAGCCCGTATGACCGCACCTATCTCCTCCGCCGCCGGCGCGGCGGCCACCGGCGCCGGGGCCATGGACGAGGGCCAGGGCCGAGCGACCCGGACGGCCCGGATACGGGACCACGGCCGGGACCAGGACCCGGACCACGGCCGGGACCGGAGCCGGGAGGACCGGGACCGGGACGGCCGGGACCGGCTGCCGCCTGCGCGCTTCGCCTACGACCTGCCCACCTGGAAGGAGATCACGCATCTCCTGCTGAACCTGCCGGTGTCGCTGATCGGCTTCGTCTACGTGATGTGCGTGCTGCTCACCAGCAGTCTGCTGACGGTGACCGTGATCGGCTTCCCGATGCTGGCGGCCGGGCTCGCGGGGGCGCGGCAGCTGGGCCGGATGGAGCGGGCCCGGGCGCGGTGGCTGCTCGGGGTGCGGATCGAGGAGCCGAGCCGGCTGCCGCTGGGCCGCACGCACGGCCGGCTCAACCGGCTGTGGCTGACGCTGAAGGACCCGGTGGGCTGGCGCACGGTCCTGTACGACTTCGTCCGGATGCCCTGGGGCGTCGTCACCTTCTGCGTCACCCTGGTCTCCCTGTTCGTGCTGTGGCCGGTGCTGCCGTTCATCGCGCGCGGGCTGACGAACGTGGACCGGGCGATGGTGCGCGCCCTGCTGTCGCCCTCCGACGAGCTGGAGCGGCGGATCGCGGAGCTGGAGTCGGACCGGGGGGTCGTGGTGGACACGGCCGCCGCCGATCTGCGCCGCATCGAGCGTGACCTGCACGACGGCGCGCAGGCGCGGCTGGTGAATCTGGCGATGGGGCTGGGCCTGGCCAAGGAGAAGCTGCTGGAGGGCCAGTCCGACGAGGTGGTCGCCGCGATGGTCGCGGAGGCGCACGGCGAGGTGAAGCTGGCCCTCCAGGAGCTGCGTGACCTGGCCCGCGGCATCCATCCCGCGGTGCTGACCGACCGCGGTCTGGACGCCGCCCTGTCGTCGGTCGCCTCGCGCTGCACGGTGCCGGTGACGGTGACGGCCGATCTGTCCGAACGCCCGGCCGAGGCCATCGAGGGCATCGCCTACTTCACGGTCTCCGAGCTGCTGCAGAACGTCAGCAAGCACAGCGGGGCGCACTCGGCCTCGGTGGAGGTGTGGCGGTCGGGCGACCGGCTGCTGATCCAGGTGCGGGACGACGGCCACGGCGGTGCGCGGCTGGACGGCGGCACGGGCATGCGGGGGCTGGCGGAGCGGCTGGACGCGGTCGACGGGCTGTTCGTCGTCGACTCGCCCGAGGGCGGCCCGACCGTCGTCACGGCGGAACTGCCCTGGCGGGACCGTACGGCCGGCTCCGGCGCGCAGGCGGGCTCCTCCCGCAAGGGGTAGGGAAAACCCCCCGGCCAAGACGCCGACGCGCTCCATGGTCCCGTGACCTGCGCCCGAGCAGGCTGGAGGCAGCACGGGAAGACCACCGCGACCGCACCACGGCACCCTGCCCACGGCACAAGCGGCACAGCGGCACAGCGGCTCACGAGGGGAACGGACGACGTCGATGGCCACCCAGTACGGAACTCGGTTCGGACCGGAACACGGGCGGGGACACGGCCCCGACCACGCGTACGAGTACGGCTACGAGGGCGACGGCCGGCGCCGGCATCTGCTGCCCGCGGGCCTGCGGGCGCCGTTCGAGGGACGGAGCTGGCGGGAGCTGGCGTACGTGCTGCTGAGCCTGCCGATGGGCATCCTGCTCTTCGTCTACGCCGTCACCATGGCCTCACTCGGCGCCGGTCTGCTGGTGACGTTCCTCGGCATCCCGGTGCTGGCGGGCGCGCTGGCCGGCTGCCGGCTGCTCGGCGTGGTGGAGCGGGCGCGGGCGCGCGGGCTGCTCGGCCTGGACGTGGGCGAGCCGGAGCCGCTGCGGGCCAAGGGCCGGGGTGTGCTGGCCTGGACGGGGGCGGTGCTCAGGAGCGGCGCGTCCTGGCGGGCACTGCTCTACGCGGTGGTGCAGTTCCCGTGGGCGGTGTTCTCCTTCGTGGTCGCCGTCGTCTTCTGGACGGTGGGCTGGTCGTTCCTGACGTACCCGCTGTGGTTCTGGGTCTTCCCGATGTGGGCCGGTCAGGGCGGCGTCCAGCTCTACGGCGACGACCACCACAGCGTCTACCTCGACAACCCGTTCGAGATCGCGGTGACCGCGCTGGTGGGGCTGCTGCTGACGCTGGCCACGCCGTGGATCGTGAGGGCGCTGACGACGGTGGACCGGGTGCTGGTGCACGGGCTGCTCGGGCCGTCGCGGCTGTCGGCGCGGGTGGTGGAGCTGGAGTCGGACCGGGGGGTCGTGGTGGACACGGCCGCCGCAGACCTGCGCCGCATCGAGCGGGACCTGCACGACGGCGCGCAGGCCCGGCTGGTGGCGCTGGCGATGGACCTGGGACTCGCCAGGGAGAAGCTGGCCGAGGACCCGCGGGCGGCGGCGCGGATGGTGGACGAGGCGCACGGCGAGGTGAAGACGGCGCTCCAGGAGCTGCGCGACCTGGCCCGCGGCATCCACCCGGCGGTGCTGACCGACCGCGGTCTGGACGCGGCGCTGTCCTCGGTGGCCTCGCGCTGCACGGTGCCGGTGACGGTCGAGGTGGACCTGGCCGAGCGGCCGGCCCCGGCGATCGAGGGCATCGCCTACTTCACGGTCTCCGAGCTGCTGCAGAACGTCAGCAAGCACAGCGGCGCCCGGTCCGCGGCGGTGGACGTGTGGCGCTCCGAGGACCGGCTGATGCTCCAGGTCACGGACGACGGGTACGGGGGCGCCGAAGCCGCCGCGGGTTCGGGGCTGGCGGGGCTGGCCGAGCGGCTGGACGCGGTGGACGGCATCCTGCTGGTCGACTCGCCGGCCGGCGGGCCCACCCGGGTGACGGCCGAGCTGCCCTGGCGGCGCTGAACCCTCCGGGCACCCCGGAGAGTCCGGCTGGATCCTCCGGGTTCCCGGAGCCGTACAGCTGGACTCTCCGGGTTCCCAAGGCTTTTGAACGTCGTACGACATGGGGGCGCACCGGTCCTGGCCTGGTGCGCCCCTGAGAGGTGCCCCCTCAAGCCCCCGGGTCACGCCCCTTGCGCGCCCCCGAGACGTTGCCCCGCACGGCCCCCAGAAGCCCCTGACTTCGCTGGTCCCGGGCGTGCCGCGGTCCCGATGCTGGAATGCTGGACCCTGTGCCGCCGTCCGTGCGGACGGCGCGGGCGGCCGGGAACGAGGCTGTGGGGGGCCGAGGAACGTGGAGGACAGGGTGCGGGTGGTCATCGCCGAGGATTCGGTGCTGCTGAGAGAGGGCCTGACCCGGTTGCTGACCGACCGGGGGCATGACGTGGTGGCCGGGGTCGGGGACGCCGAGGCGCTGATCAAGACCGTCACCGAGCTGTACGACGCGGGCGAGCTGCCCGACGTCGTCGTGGCGGACGTGCGGATGCCGCCGACGCACACCGACGAGGGGGTGCGGGCGGCGGTGCGGCTGCGCAAGGCGCACCCGGAGCTGGGCGTGCTGGTGCTCTCGCAGTACGTCGAGGAGCGGTACGCCACCGAGCTGCTGGCCGGGTCCAGCCGCGGGGTCGGCTATCTGCTCAAGGACCGGGTCGCCGAGGTGCGGGAGTTCGTGGACGCGGTGGTCCGGGTGGCCGAGGGCGGTACGGCGCTGGACCCCGAGGTGGTCGCACAGCTGCTCGGCCGCAGCCGCAAGCAGGACGTGCTGGCCAACCTGACACCTCGGGAGCGGGAGGTCCTGGGGCTGATGGCCGAGGGGCGGACCAACTCGGCGATCGCCCGGCAGCTGGTGGTGAGCGACGGCGCGGTGGAGAAGCACGTCAGCAACATCTTCCTGAAACTGGGTCTGGCGCAGAGTGACGGGGATCACCGGCGTGTTCTCGCCGTCCTCACCTATCTGAACTCCTGACCGGTTGACACTGAGTCAGTAGCGGGAGGTGCGGGCCGTTCACCAGGGGCGGTGCGAGCAGCGGGCACGGAGCGCTTCGAAGGAGGTCCGGCGGGTCGGCACGGAGTGACGGAGCAAGGCATCGGGACCGGCTCGCGAGCGCGTCCAGCATGCGAAACCGTGCCGGGAAGGCGAACCAGACGGTCGTAGGGTTGAAACCGGGAACGGTCTTCGTGAAGGCCTTTCCAAAGCCGCCTCGAAGGAGGTCCAGTTCAGTGACCAGCCAGGTCAGCAGTCCAACGGAACAGGCCGACGGAGCCGTCCTAGGAGAGCAGCGCGAGGCGGCCGGAACGAAGGACGTCCGCCGTCTGGAGCGGGTGATCATCCGCTTCGCGGGCGACTCGGGCGACGGCATGCAGCTCACCGGCGACCGGTTCACCTCGGAGACGGCGTCCTTCGGCAACGACCTGTCGACGCTGCCGAACTTCCCCGCCGAGATCCGCGCCCCCGCCGGCACGCTGCCCGGCGTCTCCTCCTTCCAGCTGCACTTCGCCGATCACGACATCCTCACCCCCGGCGACGCCCCCAACGTGCTCGTCGCGATGAACCCCGCCGCCCTGAAGGCGAACATCGGCGACCTGCCGCGCGGCGCGGAGATCATCGTCAACACCGACGAGTTCACCAAGCGCGCCCTGCAGAAGGTCGGCTACGCGGCGTCCCCGCTGGAGGACGGCTCGCTGGACGGCTACCAGCTGCACCCGGTGCCGCTGACCACGCTGACCGTGGAGGCGCTCAAGGAGTTCGACCTCTCCCGCAAGGAGGCCGAGCGCAGCAAGAACATGTTCGCGCTGGGGCTGCTGTCGTGGATGTATCACCGGCCCACGGAGGGGACGGAGAGGTTCCTGCGGTCGAAGTTCGCGAAGAAGCCGGACATCGCGGCGGCGAACATCGCGGCGTTCCGGGCGGGCTGGAACTTCGGCGAGACGACCGAGGACTTCGCCGTCTCCTACGAGGTGGCGCCGGCCGCGCAGGCGTTCCCGGTAGGCACCTACCGCAACATCTCCGGCAACCTCGCCCTGTCCTACGGCCTGGTGGCGGCCTCCCGGCAGGCCGACCTGCCGCTGTACCTGGGCTCCTACCCGATCACGCCCGCCTCGGACATCCTGCACGAGCTGTCCAGGCACAAGAACTTCGGCGTGCGCACCTTCCAGGCCGAGGACGAGATCGCCGGCATCGGCGCGGCCCTCGGCGCCGCCTTCGGCGGTGCGCTGGCCGTCACCACCACGTCGGGTCCCGGGGTGGCGCTGAAGTCGGAGACCATCGGCCTGGCGGTGTCGCTGGAGCTGCCGCTGCTGATCGTGGACATCCAGCGCGGCGGCCCCTCCACGGGTCTGCCGACCAAGACCGAGCAGGCCGATCTGCTGCAGGCGATGTACGGCCGCAACGGCGAGGCCCCGGTCCCCGTCGTCGCGCCGCGCACCCCCGCCGACTGCTTCGACGCCGCCCTGGAGGCGGCCCGTATCGCGCTGGCCTACCGCACGCCGGTGTTCCTGCTCTCGGACGGCTACCTGGCCAACGGCTCCGAGCCCTGGCGCATCCCGGAACTGGACGAGCTGCCCGACCTGCGGGTGCAGTTCGCGACCGGCCCCAACCACACCCTCGCCGACGGCACCGAGGTGTTCTGGCCCTACAAGCGCGACGCCAGGACCCTGGCCCGCCCCTGGGCGATCCCGGGCACCCCGGGCCTGGAGCACCGCATCGGCGGCATCGAGAAGCAGGACGGCACCGGCAACATCTCCTACGACCCGGCCAACCACGACTTCATGGTCCGCACCCGCCAGGCCAAGGTGGACGGCATCGAGGTCCCGGACATCGAGGTCGACGACCCGGACGGCGCGCGCACGCTGGTCCTCGGCTGGGGGTCGACGTACGGGCCGATCACGGCGGCGGTGCGCCGGCTGCGCACCGCCGGCGAGGCGATCGCACAGGCCCACCTGCGCCACCTGAACCCGTTCCCGAAGAACCTCGGCACGGTTCTCGAACGCTACGACAAGGTCGTCATCCCCGAGATGAACCTCGGCCAGCTCGCCACCCTGGTCCGGGCGAAGTACCTGGTGGACGCCCACTCCTACAACCAGGTCAACGGCATGCCGTTCAAGGCCGAACAGCTCGCCACGGCTCTCAAGGAGGCCATCGATGGCTGAGACGTCCACCCCCACGGGGGACACCGTCCAGGCGCTCTCGCTGGTGCCCAAGGCCGAGGCCAGGCAGTCCATGAAGGACTTCAAGTCCGACCAGGAAGTGCGCTGGTGCCCGGGCTGCGGCGACTACGCCATCCTCGCCGCCGTCCAGGGTTTCATGCCGGAGCTGGGCCTGGCCAAGGAGAACATCGTCTTCGTCTCCGGCATCGGCTGCTCGTCCCGCTTCCCGTACTACATGAACACCTACGGGATGCACTCCATCCACGGCCGCGCCCCGGCCATCGCCACCGGTCTCGCCACCAGCAGGCGCGATCTGAGCGTGTGGGTGGTCACCGGTGACGGCGACGCCCTCTCGATCGGCGGCAACCACCTCATCCACGCCCTGCGCCGCAACGTCAACCTGAAGATCCTGCTGTTCAACAACCGGATCTACGGCCTGACCAAGGGCCAGTACTCGCCGACCTCCGAGATCGGCAAGATCACCAAGTCGACGCCGATGGGCTCGCTGGACGCACCGTTCAACCCGGTCTCGCTGGCCCTCGGCGCCGAGGCGTCCTTCGTGGCGCGGACCATCGACTCCGACCGCAAGCACCTGACCGAGGTACTGCGGCAGGCCGCGGCCCACCCCGGCACCGCGCTCATCGAGATCTACCAGAACTGCAACATCTTCAACGACGGCGCCTTCGACGCGCTGAAGGACAAGCAGCGCGCCGAGGAGGCGCTGATCCGGCTCGAACACGGGCAGCCGATCCGGTTCGGCCCGGACGGCAGCCGAGGTGTCGTGCGCGACGCGCGCACCGGCGACCTGGAGGTGGTCGCCGTGACGCCGGAGAACGAGGCCGACATCCTGGTCCACGACGCGCACGCCGCCTCTCCGACCACCGCCTTCGCGCTGTCCCGGCTGGCCGACCCGGACACCCTGCACCAGACCCCGATCGGCGTCCTGCGGTCCGTCGAGCGCCCGGTCTACGACACGTTGATGGCCGACCAGCTCGACACGGCGGTCGAACAGCGCGGCAAGGGCGACCTGGCCGCCCTGCTGGCCGGCGGCGACACCTGGACGGTCGTGGGCTGAGACGCCGTCCGGTCGCCGGTGCGCCGCCCCCCTCCAGCGGTACGGCGCACCGGTGCGGCAACTCACCGGTGCGTACGGCTCACCGGTCGGTACGGGTCACCGGTGTGTACGGCTCACCGCTGGACGCGGTTCACGAGGCCCGGGCCGCGAGACGAATTCGCGGCCCGGGCCTCGTCGTACGCCCGGCGGGCGCGTTCGACGTCCGCCATGCGGTGCTCGGTCCAGCGGGCCAGGGTGCGGACCTGTTCGGCGGCCTCGCGGCCGAGGTCGGTGAGGGAGTAGTCGACGCGCGGCGGGATCACGGGCTTGGCGTCCCGGTGGACCAGGCCGTCGCGCTCCAGGGTCTGGAGCGTCTGGGTCAGCATCTTCTCGCTGACCGGCCTCCCGCTCACCTTGCCGATGGCGCGGCGCAGCTCGCTGAAGCGGTGCGGGCGCTCCAGCAGTTCGATCAACGCGAGCACGCCCCAGCGGCTGGTGACGTGCTCCAGGACCAGCCGGTGCGGGCACACGGCCACCGGATCGGCGTCCCTGCGCGCGGCTTCCGCCGTCTTCCCCGTGCTCGCCGTCTCCCGCATGCTCACCGTCATGCACGTACCTTACTTCAAAGTGGGTACTTACGAACAGTTAGTGCACCTCCTAGGGTGAGTGTCAGAAGCCACCCACAAGGAGATTCACCTCATGAGCATCGTCGTCACCGGGGCCACCGGGCACCTCGGCCGCCTCGTCGTGGAGCAGCTGCTGGAGAAGGTTCCGGCCGACCAGGTCACCGCCGTGGTCCGCACCCCGGAGAAGGCCGCCGACCTCGCCGAGCGCGGGGTGCGCATCGCGGTCGCCGACTACAACGCGCCCGAGACCTACGACGGCGTGTTCGCGGCCGGTGACAAGGTGCTGCTGATCTCGGGCAACGAGTTCGACAAGGGCCGCGTCCAGCAGCACCGGGTCGTCATCGACGCCGCCAAGGCGGCCGGCGTCGCCCTGCTCGCCTACACCAGCGCCCCCGGCTCCCTGAAGGCCGCTCTCGCCGACGACCACCGAGGCACCGAGGAGGTGCTGCTCGCCTCCGGGCTGCCGTACACGCTGCTGCGCAACGGCTGGTACCACGAGAACTACACCGAGAGCCTCGCCCCGGTGCTGGAGCACAACGCGGTCGTGCACGCCGCGGGCGCCGGCCGGCTGTCCTCCGCCTCGCGCGCCGACTACGCCGCTGCGGCCGTCGCGGTGCTCACCGGCGAGGGCCACGAGAACCGGACGTACGAGCTGGGCGGTGACGTGGCCTGGGACTTCACCGAGTTCGCCGCCGAGCTGAGCCGGCAGACCGGCAAGGAGATCGCCTATCGGCAGGTGAGCGTCGAGGAGTTCCAGGGGATCCTCGTCGGCGCCGGGCTGCCCGAGCCGGTGGCCGCGATCATCGCGGGCGTGGACGCCTCCATCGAGAAGGGCGAACTGGTGGTGGACGGCGGCGACCTGTCCCGGCTGATCGGCCGTCCCACCACTCCCCTGGCCGACGCGATCGCCGCGGGCCTCAAGGGCTGAGCGGCCGCGGCCGGACGCCGGAGTCCCACGACCCCCGCCTGTCATGACCGTATGACGATACGGGCATGACAGACGGGGGCGTCCGGCGCTACCTTCTTGCTTGCTGTACGCACAGCGGGCGAGAAGGAGGGGCCGTGACCGACAAGCGGAGCGGCGAGAAGCGCACAGGACTGCTGAACGGTTTCGCGGCCTACGGGATGTGGGGCCTGGTGCCCCTGTTCTGGCCGCTGCTCAAGCCGGCCGGCGCGGCGGAGATCCTCGCCCACCGGATGGTGTGGTCGCTCGCCTTCGTGATCGTGGCTCTGCTCGCCGTCCGGCGCTGGGCTTGGGCCGGGGAACTGCTGCGCCAGCCGCGCAGGCTGGCCATGATCGTGGTCGCCGCCGCGGTGATCACCGTCAACTGGGGCGTCTACATCTGGGCCGTCAACAGCGGCCACGTGGTCGAGGCGTCCCTCGGCTACTTCATCAACCCGCTGGTCACCATAGCGATGGGCGTGCTGATCCTGAAGGAGCGGCTGCGGCCCGTGCAGTGGGCTGCGGTCGCCACCGGCGCGGCCTCCGTGCTGGTCCTGGCCGTCGGCTACGGGCAGCCGCCGTGGATCTCCCTGTGCCTCGCCTTCTCCTTCGCCACGTACGGTCTGGTGAAGAAGAAGGTCAACCTGGGCGGCGTCGAGTCGCTGGCCGCCGAGACGGCGGTGCAGTTCCTGCCCGCGCTCGGCTATCTGCTGTGGCTGGGCGCGCACGGCGAGGCGACGTTCGCGGGCGAGGGCGCCGGGCACGCGGCGCTGCTCGCCTCCACCGGAGTGGTCACCGCGCTGCCGCTGGTCTGCTTCGGCGCGGCCGCGATCCGGGTGCCGCTGTCCACGCTGGGGCTGCTCCAGTACCTCGCCCCGGTCTTCCAGTTCGTGCTCGGCGTCGTCTACTTCCACGAGTCGATGCCGCCTGCGCGGTGGGCGGGCTTCGCCCTGGTCTGGCTGGCGCTGTCGATGCTGACCTGGGACGGCCTGCGCACGGCCCGCCGCTCGGCCCGCCTCAGGGCGGAGGCGGTGACCAGGGCGCGGGCCCTCGGGGCCGCCGGGGCCCTGGCCGGTACGGCCGGTTCCGCCGGGACCGGGGCGGCGGACGGTCCCCGGTCGAGCACCGATCCCGTGGAGGCGTAGCCGCCTCGGGCGTGTCCGTTCGCGCGGGCGGTGCGCCCGCACCGTCCTCCCGTCCCGCCGACGCGGTCGGCCTCCGTGGGTGAACAAGCGGCGGGAGTGCGCGGCGCGGCACTATAAAGGGCTGCATGACACAGACGCCCGCGACGCCCGACGCCCCCGCACCGGTGCACTGGAAGCTCGTCATCGACTCCGCCGACCCGCACGCACAGGCCGACTTCTGGGCCGCCGCGCTGCACTACGAGGTCGAGGACAACAGCGCGTTCATCGAGCGGCTGCTGGAACTCGGCGCGCTGCCGGGCGAGGCCACCGTCGAGTTCCACGGCCGCCCGGCCTTCCGGGACCTGATCGGCGTACGGCATCCCGACGACCCGTACGACCTGGAGCGGGGCACGGGGCTGGGACGGCGGCTGCTGTTCCAGCGGGTGCCGGAGCCGAAGTCCGGCAAGAACCGGCTCCACCTCGACCTGCATCCCGGCGAGGGCCGGCGCGCGCAGGAGGTGGAGCGGCTGGAGGCGCTCGGGGCGAGCGTGCTGCGGCACGTGAAGGAACCCGCCGGGGAGTGGACGGTGCTGACGGACCCGGAGGGCAACCAGTTCTGCGTGCAGTGAGGCGGAGACGCGGCTCCTGCGGGGACGGCTCCACGGGAGGCGACTCCCCCGGGGCGCGGCTCCTGCGGAGGCGGGGTCAGTCCTGCGGGCCGCCGGCCTGTCCTCGGGGGGCCGGTCAGTCCTGCGGTCCGGTCGCCTGCCTGCGGGCGCGTTCGGTGAGGCGGTCCATGCGGGCGCGGGCGGACTCCAGTTCGTCCGCGTCCTCGGCGGCCGGGCCGCCCGCCGCGGCGAGTTCGGTCCACAGCCCGATCAGTTCGCGGCCGAGGCCGAGGCCCTGCTCGGGTTCGCGGATCGCGCGCCAGGCCGTGGCCGCGCTCAGGACGTCGCCGTAGGCGCCCTCGGCGTCGCCCGCGCGGCGGTGGGCGCCGGCCAGGTCGAGCGAGAGCCGGAAGGCGTGCAGCGGGTCGCCGGCCAGATAGGCGACGTACGCCGACAGTTCGCGCAGCCGCAGCACCTCGGGGTGGTCCGGGCCGAGCGTGCCGGAGGCCTCCGCGACGGCGGCCGGGGCGAGGGCCGCGGCCTCCTCGATACGGCCGGCCCGGACCGCCTCGTTGACCCGCTCCAGCGGTTCGGCGAGCAGCACGACGCCGCTCGGGCCGCCCGCGTCCCTCGGGTCGTCGCCGAGCACCGCCTCGGCCACCGCGTCGAAGCCGCGGGGCGGGGCGGGCTTGTTGTCGGGGTCGAGGTCGAGATAGGCCTCCGGGTCGACGAGCGCCTTCGCGGGACCGGCCGGCCGGGCGCCGGGGAGGGCGGCGGGCTCCGAGACGGCGGGGGCCTTCGGGGTGCGCGCGGTTGCGGGGGCTCGGCCCGGGCCGGCCGACCCGGCGTCCATCACCGGCGGCGGGCCGAACCGCCCGAGCGGAGCGGTGGCCGCACCGGGGAACGCATCGTCGGCCGGGGCGGCGGGCGCGGCGTCGGCGGCCGGGCCGCCGGGCTCGCCGTCGGGCCGCGCCGCCGGGGCCGCGCCCGGCCCGAACGGCGGCTCGGGCTCCCGGGCCGGCTGCGGCACCCGCCGCAGCACGTGCGTGGCCCGGTCCTCGTACGACGGCCCGTCCTGCCGGTGCCGGTGCGGCGCGTCCGGGGACGGCTTGCGCAGGCGTACGGTCCCGGCCGGACGCGCGGCGGGGCCGGCCGGGTCCGCCGGGCCCGTGCGCAGGGGTTCGGCCGTGAAGGCGCTGGAGCCGTCGCCGCTGACCTGGAGGGGGACGACGTAGCCGATGCGTTCGTCGGTGACCGTGGCGAGGACGGGACGGCCGGCGGCGAGGGCGAGGCGGTGCAGGTGGTTCAGCACGGCCTGCTGGATCTCCTCGCCGGGGGCCGACTGGATCCGTACGCCGTCGACCGAGGCCCAGGCCGGAGTGCCGGTCCCGTCCGCGGTCCCGGCGCCGGAGGCGGCTCCGGTCGCGGGCACGTGCACGGCGACCGGCGCCTGCACGGGCGCGGCCGCGCGTGCGGCGCGCTTGTCTTCCCGCTTCTTCTCGCGGCTCAGTCGAGACATCGTCTTCCTCACTCGGATGCGAGCCATCCGGCCCTGCGCGTACTGTCGAGTCTCTCCGCTCGCCTGCGCTTCCCAGGTCACCGCGACGTCACAGACTCGCACCAGGAACCGCGCCCCCGTGACCGGGGTAACGCTCCGAGCGCGACGAACATCGAGACGACGAGGTGGAGAACGGGCATGCGAAGCGGCGTGCGGCAGGGACCGGAGATATGGATCCGCGGGCCGGTGACCGCCCCGCACGCCCACGCGGTCGCCGGCCCCGGCACCGGGGCCGCGGCCGGCGCCGTCACCGGCGCACCCGACCGTGTG
This sequence comes from Streptomyces sp. NPDC093260, assembly GCF_040683715.1. Classification (NCBI taxonomy): domain Bacteria; kingdom Bacillati; phylum Actinomycetota; class Actinomycetes; order Kitasatosporales; family Streptomycetaceae; genus Streptomyces; species Streptomyces sp. NPDC093260. The sequence continues at coordinate 6,689 of NZ_JBFBEK010000007.1, read as the reverse complement.
CCCGCTCAGGGCGCCGCCATGCCCGCGGGGATGCCGGCCGCGCTGCCCCGGCGGTACTCCTGGGTGGCCACGCACGGCGGCGCCGGCACCACCACGCTCGCCGCGGTCTACGGCGGCCACGACTGCGGGCGCGAGTGGCCCGGGCCCGGCGCGCCGCGCTCGGTGCTGCTGGTCGCGCGGACCCACGCGGCCGGGCTGACGGCCGTGGCCATGGCCGTGGAAACGTTTCGCCGCGGTGAGGCGCCGGCCGGGCTGGACCTGGACGCCGTGGTGCTGGTGGCGGACGCGCCCGGGCGGCTGCCGCGACCGCTCGCCCAGCGGGTACGGCCGCTGGAGGCCGCCATCGACGTCTACCGGGTGCCGTGGGTGCCCGACTGGCGTCTCGGCGACCTGAGCGGCCGCCCGCCGCGCGAGGCCGAGCCGCTGGCCCGTCTCACCGGCGCGGCGGTGCCACGGGTCTGAGGGGGCGTCGGCGCGTGTTCCCGCGCCGGGCCGTCGGGGGTTTCGGCGCGTGCCGCGCTCCCGGGGCCGGCGCGCGCCCTGCCTTCGGGAGCCGGTGACGCCGGGTCCGTGCTCCACCGGCGGCCCCGGCTACGCCGTGATGTCCTTCGTGGTGAACCGGGCCCAGGCCGCCGAGCCGAAGACCGCCGCGTACAGGGCCTGGAGTTCCAGGTTCTTCACCAGACCGTCCCAGTAGACGGGCTCGCGCATGAGGTCGGCGAAGGACAGCCAGTAGTGCGGGAAGAGGTAGGGCTGGATCGCGTGCAACTGCGGGATCTGGTCGAGGATCTGTGCCGTGATCACCAGGCCGACGGTCGTCGCCATGGCCGCGATGCCGCTGTTCGTCAGCGTCGAGACGAACAGACCGAGGGCCGCGAGGCCCAGCAGCGACGCGGCGACGACGAGGGCGATCAGCAGGGCCCGCGCCAGCCCCTCCCCGAAGCCGATCCGGGTGCCGGAGATGGTCGTCAGATCGCCGAGCGGGAAGAGCAGCGCGCCCACGACGAGCGCCGAGACGGCGACGACGAAGGTGGCGGCGAGACAGAAGGCCGTCACCGTGGCGTACTTGGTGAGCAGCAGCCGGGTGCGGCCGGACGGGGCGACGAGCAGATAGCGCAGGGTGCCCGCGCTCGCCTCGCCGGCGATCGTGTCGCCCGCGACCACGCCCACGGCCAGCGGCAGGAACACGGGCAGGGTCGCGGCCAGCGCGGTGAACACCAGGAACAGCCCGTTGTGGGTGATCTGCGCGATGAACGCGGGTCCCTCGCCGCCCCCGCCGCCGTGCGGCCCCGCGTCGCCGCCCGTCTCGATCCGCACGGCCACTCCGACCAGGACCGGTACGGCGGCCAGCACGGCGAGCAGCGCGAGGGTGCGCCAGCGCCGGAAGGTGGTCAGCAGCTCGCTGCGCAGCAGCCCGAGGGTCCACAGCGGCCGCGCGCCCCGCACGCCGGTGCCGTCCGGCGCGTTCGCCCCCGTCGCCCTCCCTGTCGTCCCGGTCGTGGCCGTCGTCCCTGCCGAAGCCGTCGGTTCAGCCCGCGACATCGAATCCCTCCCCGGTGAGCGCCACGAACGCGTCCTCCAGCGAGGGCCGTTCGATCCCGAAGCCGCGGACGCGGACGCCCGCCGTGACCAGCGCCGCGTTCACGTCGGCGAGGTCACGCTCCGGCGGTTCGCCGGTCACCCGGCCGCCGTCGGCCACGACGTCGCCCACGCCCTGTTCCCGCAGCACCCGGGCCGCCTGCGCCGGATCGGGAGTGGTGACCACGAGGCGGCCGCGCGCCCCGGCGGCCAGGTCGGCGACCGGGCCCTGGGTGAGGAGTCGGCCACGCGCCATGACCGCGGCGTGCGTGCACACCTGCTCGATCTCGTCCAGCAGATGGGAGGAGAGGAAGACGGTCGTGCCGTCGGAGGCCAGCTCGCGGACCAGGGTGCGGATCTCGCGCATGCCCTGCGGGTCGAGGCCGTTGGTCGGCTCGTCCAGGACGAGCAGCCGGCGCGGCCGGAGCAGGGCGGCGGCCAGCCCCAGGCGCTGCTTCATGCCGAGGGAGTAGGCACTGGCCTTCTTCCCGGCGGCGGCCGTCAGGCCCACCCGGTCCAGCGCGGCGGCGACCCGGGAGCGCCGGGTGCGGGGGTCGGCGGTCGGGTCGGCGGCGTCCTGGCGCAGCAGGTTGTCGCGGCCGGAGAGGAATCCGTACAGCGCCGGGCCCTCGATGAGCGCGCCGACCTGCGGGAGCACGGTGCGGGCGTGGCGGGGCATGGACCGCCCGAGCACCCGCGCCGTGCCGGAGGTGGGCTCGACGAGCCCCAACAGCATGCGGATGGTGGTGGTCTTGCCCGAGCCGTTCGGGCCGAGGAAGCCGAAGACGCTGCCCGCCGGGACGGTCAGGTCGAGACCGTCCACGGCGAGCTGCCCGCCGCGGTAGCGCTTGGTCAGCGCACGGGTGCGGATGACGCCGTCGGCGTCCCCGTCCCCGCCCGCGCCCGTGTCGCGCGGGGCGGGCGGGGGCGCCTGCGGCGGGGCGGCCCCGTCGCCGTCGACCGACTCGTCCCTCGGCTCGTCCATCGGCTTCCTCGATTCGGTCGGGCCGGTGGCCCGGCCCCGGCCGGGCCACCGGGCTGGCCGTGGCCGGGCCACCGGGCTGGCCGTGGCCGGGTCACTTGCCGGCGTCGGCCGCCTTCACCAGGGCGTCCTTGGTGACCGCGCCGACGTAGACCTTGCCGTCGTCGGTGATCAGGGCGTTGATCAGGCGGGTGGAGAAGACCGTGCCCTTGCCGAATTTTCCGGACACGTGGTCGCCGAGCGAGCCGAGGAAGCCGCCCACGTCGCCCTTGCCGGAGGGCGACGGGACGCCGCCCTTCTCGCCGGTGGCGAAGGTGGCGATCGAGTTCCAGCCCTTGCCGACGACCTTCGCGCCCTCGCCGCCCCCGAGCAGGCCCGCACCCGGGGCGATGCCCTCGTGCGGCGCGTCCGAGGCGTGCTCCCGGGCCGCGGCGCCCTTGTCCTCGGTGACCTTCGCGCCCTTGGGCGGGGTGAAGTCGAAGGTGCTGGCGGCCGGCTTCGCGAAGCCGACCTGGGTGAAGCCGACGTCCACGACGGCGGCGCCACCGCTCGCCGGGGTGAGCGTGAACTTCAGCGGCATCCCCGTCTTGGCGTCCACCGCGATGCTGATCACGCCGACCGTGGTACCGGAGGCGTGCTTGGGCTTGACGACCAGCTTGTAGGCGTCGCGGCCGGCCACCTGGGCGGTGCCGTCGACCGTCACCGAGGTGGTGTCGTCGGCCGCCTTCAGGGCCTCCTCGGCGAAGTCCCGGGGCGTGGCGGGCGTCCCGGCGCGGCCCTTCTCGCCGTCCTTGCCGGCCTGGCCGGCGGTGCCGTGGTAGACCTCGTCGGACTTGCTGTCGTAACCCCAGACGTCCTTGCCGTCGTGGATCAGGCTGTACTCGGCGGCGCTCTCGATCAGCGAGACCCTCTGCCGGTCCGGCCCGTCGGCGGCCACGCGCAGGGTGTGGGTGCCGGAGGCCAGTTCGGTCAGCTTGGCGGACGGGTCGGCGGACGATCCCGAGCCCTTCCCGGCCGCGCCGGAGGCGAGTCCGCTCGCCAGGCCGCCGAGGTCCGGCAGCCCGAGGTCGGTGGTGATCTTCACGGTGCCGGACAGCTGCTGCACGTCCGACTCGGCGATCTTCTGGACGAGTTGCTGCGCGGTGATCTTCGGCAGGTCGGGGTCGCCGGAGTCGGCGAGCGCCGGGACGAGCCCGATGGTCGCCGCCGCCACCCCCACCACCGCGACCGGAACGACGTAGCGCGCGGCCTTGCGCCGCGCCGAGTGCCGCTCCTCGGCCTCCTCGGCGCTCCTGCTGCCGTCGGATTCGTACGGTGCCATGTCTGCCTTACCTCCGTCGTCGGCGGCGGCTGCCCGTCTGCACTGCTCCCACCCCGAGCCGCCATTCTCACCCGAATCGGTGAGGAGTGGTGTGGTCCGTGGTTCCATCTGACCAAATCGGCGGCGACGAAGCGTCAGCCCGCGGAGGCAACTGCGCCTACGCCTGCGGTATGACAACCACGGGCCGCGCCGGCCCGTCCCCTAGGGGATCGGGCGGCGACCACGGCTCGGCCGGGGTGCGGACGCGGGTGACGAGGTACGGACGCCAGTGACGGGCGCGGACGCGGGTGACGACGTGCGGGCGTGCGCGGACGGGGTGCGGGCGCGAGGGGTGAGGCGGCTCAGCCGGCGCGGTGGACGACCGCGTCGCACAGCTGGAGCAGGGCCGCCTTGGCGTCGCACTCCCGCAGCGGGGCCAGTGCCGCGCGCGCCTCCTCGGCGTAGCGCACGGTGTCGCGGCGGGCCTGCTCCAGGGCCGGGTGGGCCCGCAGCGCGGCCAGCGCCTCGGCGTGCCGGGCGTCGTCGCTGAGGTCGGAGTCGAGCAGTTCGCACAGGGCGACGTCCTCGGGCAGCCCGAGTCGCGCCGCGCGCTCGCGCAGCCGCAGCACGGGCAGCGTCGCGATGCCCTCGCGCAGGTCGGTGCCGGGCGTCTTGCCGGACTCGTGCGAGTCGGAGGCGATGTCGAGGACGTCGTCGGCGAGCTGGAAGGCGACGCCCAGCCGCTCGCCGTACTGCGTCAGCACGTCCACGACCGTCTCCTCGGCGCCGGACATCATCGCCCCGAACCGGCAGGAGACGGCCACGAGCGAGCCCGTCTTGCCGCCCAGCACGTCGAGGTAGTGGTCGACGGGGTCGCGGCCGTCCTGCGGGCCGGCGGTCTCCAGGATCTGCCCGGTGACCAGCCGTTCGAACGCCAGCGCCTGCACGCGGACCGCCTCGGGACCGAGGTCCGCGAGGATCTGGGAGGCGCGGGCGAACAGGAAGTCGCCGGTCAGCACGGCGACGGAGTTGCCCCAGCGGGTGTTCGCGCTGGCGACCCCGCGGCGCACCGCGGCCTCGTCCATCACGTCGTCGTGGTACAGCGTCGCCAGATGGGTCAGCTCCACGACCACGGCCGAGGGCACGATCCCCGGCGCGTACGGATCGCCGAACTGCGCCGCGAGCATCACGAGCAGGGGCCGGAACCGCTTCCCGCCCGCCTTGACGAGGTGCTGCGCGGCCTCGGTGATGAAGGGGACCTCGCTCTTGGTGGCTTCGAGCAACCCTTCCTCGACAGCCGCCAACCCGGCCTGGACATCGGCTTCGACAGCCTGGTCCCGCACGCTCAGCCCGAATGGCCCGACGACGGTCACGAGGTGTCTCCTGTCTGCTGGTGTCTGCTGGCGATTACACGGTTTGTCGATAGGTCGCTGCCATCACTCAAGTCAGCGTATCCGGTCAGGTTTCGATCACCGCTAGCGCCCACCGATACAGGCCAGGCGGTATCGGGTCACGCCCGATATACATCCGATCGCCACGTATGAACAGATATACAGCGACTTGCTCCTCCCCTCGCGTGGCCACCCTCCCTCGCACACCTGCCCACAGATACACACGTACGCCAGGGCCAAGGCGTCACCTGACGTGACGACCCTCACATGCGCACACCTATAGACCGATTTAACCGTATTGCCACCCCTGTTCCACTTAGCCGTTATTGCCCACAGTAGGCAAACCGTGAGTTGGGTCACTTCCCAGGGTCGGCGCCGAGCCTGCCGCAGCTCCCTGCTTTTCCGTTCCCGACAGGCCAGTTGAGTCTTGGCAAATGCAAAGGATCAAGCATCCCAAACACCCCAGACCAAGGTCAATTAGGGCGAGGTGTGGTTTCGGCACTTGTTCTGGACATGTGCTCTCGCATACGTTCCGGGCCGTCGGGCGGAACGCCGAATCCTGCCGCCGCCCGAATCCGACGAACCGACAGCCACGGCAGGAGCGGGGGACCCAGGTAAGTCGCCGGGCCGGAGCGTCGTACGTCGTACGCCGCTCCGGAACGGCTCGGGGTGAAGCCGCGCCCTTCGGGGCGCGGCCGGGCACCTCCCCGCCCGAACCCGACAGCTCACCTCGCAGGCGACGGAGAGGAAGTCCCCCATGACCACGAACGGTCACCGTCGTACCCGCACCGCCCGTGTCCTGCGCGCCCTCGCCGCGACCGGCACCGGCGCCGCCGTGCTCGCCGTCCCGCTGATCGGTGCGGGCACCGCCTCCGCGGCCCCGGCCACCACCAAGGCCGTGAGCTCGGTCTCGTACCCGAACAACCTCGACGGCTGGATCCGAGAGTCGCTCGCGATCATGGCGGAGAAGGGCATCCCGGGTTCCTACAACGGCATCCACCGCAACATCATGCGCGAGTCGTCCGGCAATCCGCTGGCCATCAACCTGTGGGACTCCAACGCGGCCAAGGGCATCCCGTCCAAGGGCCTGCTCCAGGTCATCCAGCCGACGTTCAACACGTACCACGTGGCCGGCACGTCGTTCGACATCTACGACCCGGTCGCCAACATCACGGCCGCGTGCAACTACGCGGCGGCGCGGTACGGCTCGATCGACAACGTCTACAGCGCGTACTGATCGAGCCGGGGCGGCCCGCCCCGGCCGTGAGCGCCGGGCCGGCGCTGCGGCGGGTACGGCGGTGCCCGCCGGGCCGAAGGCCCCCGCGACCCGGCGGTCCCGGCGGTCCCGGCGGCCGGGGGGCGCGCGCAGCCCGGGGCGCCCCGGCGCGCGGGCGCGGGGGGCGCGGCGCAGAGGGGGGGGCTGGGGGGCCGGGACGCG